>WQVG01000050.1 GCA_009781675.1 Candidatus Bathycorpusculum acetigenes
GAGTTGGTTTTGTATGGGTTTGATAATGTGGTGTTTGATAATCCTTCGGCTGTGCGTACGTTGAATCATGGGGTTAGTTTGCATTCTGCTTCTGTGCCATTTACGGATATTTTGGTTAAAAATAGCATCACCTTAACACAAACATTAACCATCCCCGGCTCTAGAAATCTTACCTATCACAGTCTCCCTGGAACCGAGGTTACCCTTACCACCAGTGGGTCGTATGTTCACTTCAGTATTTACGGTGGAGGCCATGTTGGTCTTGGGTTTGCAGACAGTAAGGTGGTCTTGAGTGGTCAGGCGATCACTTATAGTGGGCCTATTGGCGGCGGACTAGATGTTAGTGGCACAAACACTGATGTCACGCTATCGGGGGCTGTTATTCGGTATTGTAAGAATAGCGATGGCGCCGCAGTCAATGTTGGCAGCGGCAGCAAGCTTTGCATGGTCAGCGGGGCAATCCATAACAATACCGCCACTAGAAATGGGGGCGGAGTGTTTAATCGGGGTGTTTTTGAGTTAAGTGGGTCTGCCACTATTTGCAACAACACCGCCATCTCTTTTAGTGATGGAAATGGTGGCGGGGTATATAATCGGGGTGTTTTTGAGTTAAGTGGGTCTGCAACTATTAGTAACAACACTGCTAGCCAGTTTGGCGGCGGTATATACACGGGGTCCTCTAGCATTAGCCTTACTATGTTGGGCGGTGTGATTTCTAACAACGTAGCAGGTATGGGTGGAGGTGTGTATAGTGAGGATTGTGATTTTACTTTGTCAGATGGTGAAATTTTTGGTAACCTTGCTGTTAATGGTGGTGGAGGTGTGTATAATACGGGGAGTAGGTTTACTATGTTGGGTGGTATGATTTCTAATAACACTGCTAGTTCTAGTACTGCTAGCGGTGGAGGAGTGCTTAATGATTGGGGTAGTTTTACTATGAGTGGGGGTGCGATTTTGAACAATAGTGTTGAGATGAACGGTGGCGGGGTGTGTAGCACTGGTTCTGGGAGTAGTTTTAGTCTGTTGGGGGGTGTGATTGCTAATAACACTGCTGTTAGGGGTGATGGTGGTGGGGTGTCTAGCCAAGGTAACTTTACGATGCTTGAGGGTATAATTTCTAACAATACTGCAGAGTTTGGTGGAGGTGTGGGTAATCGGTTTACTTCGGGTAATTTTACTATGTTAGGTGGTGTGATTGCTGATAATTTTGCTAATAGTTATGGCGGGGGTGTGTATAATGAGGTGACTTTTGGTTTGTTTGGGGGTGTAATTTCTAACAATACCGTTCGTAGTGGTCAGGGTGGTGGAGTGTTTACTTTTGGTTCTGGTTTTTCGATGTTTGAGGGTGCGATTTTGAACAATAGTGCCTCATCTAATGGTGGGGGTGTTGGTGGAGCTGGGTTTAGTTTGTTTGGTGGTGTGATTTCGGGTAATGTTGCTGTTAATGGCGGCGGTGTATACCTTGGAACCTTTGGTTTGTTTGGTGGTGTGATTTCTAATAATACTGCTTCTTCTGATGGTGGGGGGGTGTATACTTCTGGCGGCTTTACGCTGTCTGGGGGGGCAGTCTCTAATAATACGGCGCTTACGGGTCATGGTGGTGGTATATATCATGGTAGTTCTAGTTTGTTAAGTATTAGTAATGCGTCTATTTGTGATAATCTGGCTTTGAATGGTGATGGCGGCGGCATATGGATTGCCTATGCTAATTTGGTTAATTTGAATATTGATTCTTCGGGTGTGGGTAGTAATCAGACGGTGTTTTTGGGTAATGTGGCTTCTCGTGCTACCAATCGGTCGCCTGCTGACGATGGACTTTATGCCGCACATATCTTTACTAGTCAGTGGAGCAGTCCTTTTGTGCAGGGTTATAATAACTATGATATAAGTTATGCTAAGGGGACTACATTTATTGAATTAACTTTTAAGATCATAAGTTTAGCCCCCAGTGGGACTTATGAAACGCAGTGGTCGGGTTCACTAGCGGCAGATGGCAGAGTGGTGCAACCCAATCCCATAGACCCTTCTGGTACAGGTGGATACCCAGAAAATTATAACGTCCCGCTATGGTACACCAACTATACTGAATCTATCAATACTTTCTCAGGTGACGTGTGGGATTTTAGTACCGATGTTTCTGATCTTGGTGGGGCATTGGTTTTATATGCATTTGATAATGTGGTTTTTGATAATTTCTCGGCGGTGCGTACTATAGCGCATGGGGTTAGTTTGCACTCTTTGTTTGTGCCGTTTAGTCATATCCTGGTTAGAAATAATATTACTTTAACACAGACATTGGATATCTCTGTTTCTAGAAATCTTACTTACCATAGCTTGTCTGGTAGTGATGTCACTATTACTACTGATGGGGATTATCGTCACTTTAGTATCTATGGTGGCGCTAAGGTTGATCTTGAGTTCGCAGATAGCCTGGTGATCTTGAGCGGACAAGCACTTAATTATAGTGGATCTAATGGCGGCGGGATTATTATTAGTGGTGTAAACACTTCTGTTACGTTGACCGATATTGCTCTACAATATTGTAAGAACATAAACGGGGGTGCGATTTATATCGACAATGACAGCCAACTTTACTTAAACAGTGGTACAATTACCGATAACATTGCTATCGGTGTTGGTAATGCTTATGGTGGTGGTGTGTACAATAACGGTACTTTTGAAATAGGCGGGGGTGTAATTTCGAGTAATATGGCCTCTTTTGGTGGTGGGGTATTCAATAATGGCCACTTTAGTTTATTGGATGGTGTGATTTCTGCTAATACCGCTGAGGGGTATGGTGGTGGTGTATATAACGATGGTAGTTTTAGTATGATTGAGGGTATAATTTTAGACAATATCGCTAGTGAGTATGGGGGTGGCATATACACCACGGGTATCTTTGATATGTCCGGAGGTGTAATTTTAGGTAACACTGCTGGCTTGGATCTCCTTGGGAATTGCTGGGGCGGTGGTGTATACAACGCAGGTGATGGTGAATTTGATATGTCTGATGGTGCAATTTTAAATAATTATGCTGCAAGCGGCGGTGGGGGTGTGGACAACGATGGTGTCTTTAGTTTATCGGGAGGTGTGATTTCGGGCAATACTGTCACCCAATTTGGCGGAGGTATTTACAATGATCAGGGCATTTTTAGTTTGCTGGGCGGCGAAATCTCTAACAACACTGCCGCCAATGGTGGTGGTGTGTGGACTGATTTTGGTAGTTTTGAGATATCTGGGGGTGTGATTGTTAATAACACAGCTACCACCGGTAATGGCGGCGGTGTATATAGTAACATATGTAGCTTTACTATGTCTGAGGGTGAAATCCTAAACAATACCGCTGGCAATAATGGTGGTGGTATATATCTCACTGGGAGCAGTGATAGCTTTAGTTTGTTGGATGGTGTGATCTCAAACAATAGCGCTAACCGGGGTGGCGGCGTGTATGTTAATAATGGAAACTTTTCTATGTATAACGGCGAAATCACTGATAATACAGCTGTAGCTGGCGGGGGTGTGTATGTAGGTCGGGTATTCCTTAATACTGGCAACTTTACTATGTATAGTGGTAATATTGCTAACAATGTTGCTGTTAATGGGGGCGGTGTGTATGTACAGTATGGCACTTTTAATGTATTTGGCGGCGAGATTTCAGCTAACACAGCCTCAAATAATGGCGGCGGCATCTGGGTTACTGACACTAACACAGTTGTAGATTTTGAAAAGCTCTTGGTTGGTGAGGGTGTGGTGTTTTCTAATAATTCTGCTTCTGTGGCGTATGATCGTGGTTCTTTGCATGATGCGATATATCATAGTCAGATTGGTGTTGGTGTTGTTTGGTCTGAGCCTTTTATTCAGGGGTATAATAATTTTGATATTAGTTATACTGGTGGTAGTGTTTTTGCGTTTTATTCTGTGAGTGTGTTTGGTAGTTTTGCTGGGGTTTCTGGTGCTGGTGTTTATCAGGCTGGTCAGGTTGTTGTTGTGGATGCTGGGAATCGGTCGGCTTATACTTTTGCTGGTTGGGTGGTTGATGAGGGTGGGTTTGTTTTGTCTAATGTTTCTGTTGCAACCTTTGTTATGCCTGTGGGTGATGTTGTGTTGACTGTAGATTGGGTTGTTAGTGTGTTTTCTGTTTCTTATTATAATTTAGAGTTGGGTAGTAATGCGGTTGGTAATCCTTCTTCTTATACGGTGGAGTCTGCGTTTCCGATTCGTGTTTTTAGTCCTTCTAAGTTGGGGTCTGTTTTTCTGGGTTGGTCTGTAGGGTTTGCTAATGGTTCTGTGGTGGATGGGCCGGTGTTTTCGTTTAATATTACTGAGGGTACTTTGGGTGATCTTGTGTTGACTGCGGCTTGGTTATCGATTCCTGGGGATGTTCCTGTTGGGGTGGATGGCCGGGTTTTGCCTGCAAGTTTGTCTGGGGATTGTTCGGTTTGGGTTGAGGTTGCGCAGTATGAGTCTTGTTCTTTGATTGTGCGTAGGGATTATCTCAACATTGCTAATGATAGTGGTTTTTATGGTGATGCGGGTCGTCAGGTTTGTTCTTTTAGTAGTTTGTTTGTTAATGATTATTTTGCTGATGATTGTTTGGTTCGTGGTTGTGTGAATGCTTGGTTTAATGGTGTGGCTTCTGGGGGGGCGGATAGTTTGCCTGTTGGTGCTAGGCTGCGGGGTTTTACGATGCGCAACGATGCTGTGGGGGGTGTTGGGAGTTGTGGTGTTGAGGTGTCTTTGTTTGATGGGTTTAGTCGTCCGTCTGTTTTGGCGGGTGTTGGGGATGATGTTGCGTTTGTGTTGAGTTTTGGTGAGGCGGCGAGTTTTATGTCTGGGTCGTTTTTTGATCGGAATGCTGGTTTTAGGTCTAGTTCTTTTGTTACGGCTGCGAATTATGCTAAGCTTTCTGTTCCTTTTGTGGGGGGTTGTGGTATGTGGCTTCGTTCTCCGGGTGATTTGGGTTCTGTTGTGGGTTGTTTGGATTCTGGGGGCCGTGTTTTTCAATCTTCGACTGGTGGGAGTGGGTTTGTTTATCCGGCTGTTTGGGTCCATTCGAGTATCTTTGAGATGGCATAAGGATTGACGACTTGACCCGAATGTTTATGGATCCTTTGAAGCGTTGTGAGTGTTGGTAGGTCTCATCTTGATGATTATGTTTTTTTGTTATTTTATTTAATATCTATATATTTTTTATAGTAATTATATTGATATTTAATCTATTAACCTATCTTTTATATTCCATATTTTGGGTAAAAGGCCTCAAAGAGCGTTGCTCTTAATTCCACATCAGAAGGATGAAAAATGAAAAACTACACACCAACAAAAAAAGTAATAACGTTAACACTGACATTTTGCATTATTTTTAGCATGTTGGCAGTTAACACCGTATTTGCATCTGAATCTGGTTTTGTAGCAGAAGCACTTACCCTACAACCAGGTTCAACTGCGCGTGACATCAATTTCAATTGGTACAGCGATACAGATGCGGGTTCAATATCTGTTGTAAAAATAGCAAAAAGCAGTGATATGCGCAATGGTAACTTCCCAGCAGATCAAACCATAACAGTATTTGGTTCTTCTGGTGTTGCTGTTGCTGGTAAACTCTGCCACAAAGCAGGTGTTACAGGTCTTGAACCTAACACGGCATATGTCTACTGTGTATCCAACGACGGAGGGGCCTTCAGTAAACTCTACACTTTCAAAACCGGTGGAACAGACAATTTTCAATTCATAGCCGTAGGTGACCCGCAACTCACTCGTGGTAACCAAGATGCAAACAGCCTCAACCAGGTTACAACAACCAGAGAAGGCTGGGCAAATACCTTAGGCATTATAAGCAAAGCTTTTCCTGATGCAAGCTTCCTGGCAGGTACTGGTGACCAAGTAGACACAAGCAACGATGAACTTCAATATACGTACTACTTTGAACCTGCATATATGAGCAGTCTACCAGTTGCACCTGCAGTGGGTAACCATGAAGGCACAGCTGGCAATTTTGGTTGGCACTTTAATGTTCCAAACGAAACTCCTGGCGACTATTTTGGTAATTACTGGTATACTTATAACAATGCCCTCTTTGTAGTACTCAACACAGCGCCCTATCCCTACAGTAATGCTGACTTAGCTCTCTACATCCCAACGATGGATGCTACCCTAAAGGCCGCTACTGAAGCTAACCCAGATGTTACCTGGATTTTTGTACAACACCACAAATCCACCTCATCACCCGCTTCTCATCAAACTGATGCAGATGTGCTTGTTTGGACACCTGCCTTTGAGGCGCTGATGGATAAGTATAACGTGAACTTTGTGTTGGCTGGTCACGACCACGTATATTCAAGAAGCTATAACATCTATGAGCACAAAGTTGTCGAAGATATAGACTACTCTGCTAATAGTGTTTCAAACCCTCAAGGTACACTTTACTTTACTCTGACTACCGCAAGCGGCTTGAAATATTATGACTTCCTTACAAATGCACCTGGCAACCCCACTTGGGTAAATAGCATTGATGGCCTACACTATGATGGAACAAACCCAATTACCTTTAATGGTAAACCCTGGTACACAAACATCGGTATTCAAATTAAGGCTCCACAGTTCACTGTCATAAACGTTACAGCAGACCGCGTTACTTTCGAAACCTATCGTGTAGACACAATGACACCTATCGATACATACACAGTCATAAAACCCGTATTTGTCACTGCAACTCCAGAGGCTTCTGTGAAGCAACTTAGCGGAAACAAGAATGAACTTACAATCACTGTTACTGAGTTATACTCTGATGGCGCAACAAATACCTTTACACAAACTTTTGATGTTAACAACAACACAGCAGACACCTACACCGTTGGCTCCTACAGCGTTTACGTGAACACTAAAGGCAACACCCAAGTTCGCACTTGCTACATAGTGTAGCAAGCCAACAACAGTTCTTTTTTTTACCTATTTTTATTTATAATTATGTTAGTTACGTCCTTACAGATTTCATTCGCTAATTTTCGCCGCTCTAACTTCTAAAACCGATTACTATACCAATTACTGCCCTGCAATCAGCCGTCAAACCAATCTTCTGTCATCTCCATACTCAACCATCCCCTGTGTATATCACCCCTTCAGGATATGCACTTGTGGCTTCTAGAAAACTGGTGATTTGATAGTCTAGCTTTCTGTTTTGGTACCTTTTTTTAGGTCCAAGGCTAGGATGTATTCTTCGGAGCTTTTGGCGCGGCTTGCTTGTGGTTTAACGATGCGTACGGATTCAAAGTTGTCTTTTATGTCTGCGGTGAATTCATTGAGGAGGTCGCCTTGGAAGACTTTGACAAAAAAGTTGCCGCCTGGTTTTAGGATGGCTTTGGCGATTTCGAGGGCTTTGTTTGCGAGGTCGATTTGACAGGCGTGATCTACTTCCCACACTCCGGTTACGTTGGGTGCGGCGTCTGAGATAACAACGTCGGGGGGGCGGGGGAGAAAGGAGAGGATTTGGTTTGTGATGTTGGGTTCGGTTAGGTCAGCAACTATGGTGCGTATGTATTCTTGGGTGAATGGTTCGATGGGTTTTAGGTCGATGCCCAAGACAAAGCCGTGTTTGCCCGTCATTTTGCGTGCGGCTTGGATCCATCCGCCTGGGGCGGCTCCTAGGTCTACTACGACGTCGTGGGGTTTTATAAAACCGTATTTGTTGTTGGCTTGGACTAGTTTGTAGGTGGAGCGGCTACGATAGTTTTCGGCTTTGGCTTTTTTGTAGTAAAATTCGTTTTTACGTTCACGGATCCAGGCTTTGGGCGTTTGGGTCATCCTCTTGGGGGTTGTCTGTTTCTTGGGGTTGGTTTGGGTCTTGGGGTGGGGTTGGGGTTTCTTTTCCTAGATTTAAGATCCAGTCGGTGAGTCGGGGGCAGCTTTTGGGGGAGATCACAGTTGTTGGATCGCATCGTGCATTGTCGGGGCAGAGCAGGCAGGGGCAGTCGATGATGGTTTCAATTGAGGCGGGGAGTCTTTTGGGGTAGAGGCGGTAGGTCCATCGGCCTTCTTGGAGTTCTTTTTCTCTTCGGATAAGTCCTTTCTCTTCTAGTTTTATGGAGACACGGCTGCCTTCCCGGCTGCTGGCTCCTAGTTCTCGCCATAAATCTGATTGAAGCACACCCTGATAACCGGTGTTTACAACATAGTGGAGTGCTTTCTGTTCAAGGTCGTTACGCTTTGGCATATTGTTATCAGTTCCAATAATACAATATTATAAGCCTTGGTTGAGATAAAAATATGTATCCCTAAATAGCTGAGAATCTTATGGTTAAAATTAAGCAGACCGATTGCAAATACTGTCTGGGAATTGAATCCTCCGCAGATGACTTCGGGGTAGGTATTACAGATTTTAGGGGTGCCATATTGGCTAACCAATCTGAGGGCTACCTTCCAAAAGAAGGTGGTATTCACCCCCGAGAGGCCGCGCGGCATCACGGCGATGTTGCTCCAAGCGTGTTGCAGCAGGCGCTAAACACCGCAGGCATAAAAGCCCATGAGTTGAGCTGTATTGCGTTTTCCCAAGGCCCCGGCTTAGGCCCCAGCCTTCGCACAGGCGCCACCATCGCCCGCGCTCTGGCTTCCTACCTAGACCTTCCCCTAGTTGGGGTCAACCACTCTGTGGCTCACATTGAAATCGGCAAACTCACAACCGGCGCACACGACCCTCTCACACTTTATGCCTCAGGCGGTAACACCCTAGTTACCGCCTACACAACTGGCCGCTACAGAATTTTTGGCGAAACCCTCGACATCGCCTTAGGCAACTGCCTAGACGTTTTTGGCCGAGAAGCCGGCTTGAAAGCAAAAAAAGGCCTACCCATAGGTGCAGCCATAGAACAGCTGGCCCAAAAAAGTCAACGCCTAATCCCTCTGCCCTACGTAGTAAAGGGCATGGATCTCTCTCTAAGTGGTCTGCTAACAGCCGCAACCACAACCCTACAACAACAACACAACAGCAATCTCCCTGATCAAATCTGTTTGGATGATTATAGTTTAGCCGATGTGTGCTACAGCCTCCAAGAACACGCTTTCTCGATGGTATGTGAAGTTACTGAACGTGCTCTAGCACATACCGAAAAAAAAGAGGTGTTGCTAACCGGTGGGGTTGCAGCAAACAAACGGCTTCAAACCATGCTATCTATTATTGCCTC
This sequence comes from Candidatus Bathycorpusculum acetigenes, assembly GCA_009781675.1. GTDB lineage: Archaea > Thermoproteota > Bathyarchaeia > Bathyarchaeales > Bathycorpusculaceae > Bathycorpusculum > Bathycorpusculum acetigenes. Next base: position 9,177 of record WQVG01000050.1, read on the forward strand.
TGAACATAACGCCCAATTTAGTGTAGTTCCCAAACAATACGCAACCGACAACGGCGCCATGATCGCCTGGACCGGAACTCTAGCATACAAACACGGACTCACAACCCCCATTCCCCAGAGCATGGTAAAGTTGCGCTGGAGAGTAGACAAAGTGGATGTGCCATGGATACAGTAGACAAAACCCCCCATACGCACCTGCTCAAAAAAGGCGCCGAAGCCAGTCTCTTTCTCACCCAATGGCACGGCAAAGACGCAGTTCTCAAAATCCGTCTCCCCAAAAGCTACCGCCCCCCAACCCTAGACCAGCAAATCCGCCGCTACCGTACCATCCACGAACCCCAACTGATGCACCACGCCAAAACTGCCGGCGTACCCACTCCCATAATCTATATGATAAACGTCCCCCAATCAACCATTATCATGCAACACATAAACGGCCAACAAATCAAAACCATACTTAACAAACTCGACCCACCCCCCCGTCATGTCCTCTGCCAAAAAATCGGCCAATCCATCGCGCACCTCCACAACCACAACCTAATCCATGGCGACCTCACAACATCTAATATGATCCAAACCCCCAACGGCAAAATCTACTTTATAGATTTTGGACTAGGCGAAAAAAATAATGAACTTGAAGCCCAAGGCGTTGATTTGCATCTGTTTAAACGCGCCCTGCAAAGCACACATTTTAACTTCTGGGAAGACTGCCTCACAAACGTACTCTGCGGCTATACCCAAATTCGCGGGATCGAACTCTCCAAAAAGGTTTATGAGAAAATCCACCAGATAGAAAGACGAGGTCGATATGTTGAAGAACGCAAACCCTGAGTTTCCCCTAAAGGGTAAAATGATTTTCTTCGCAACCGCAAACATCCACAAATTCAACGAAGCCCGCCACATCCTAGGCAACCTAGAGATAGCTATTGGCATGCTCAAACTCAAAGGCGATGAAATTCAAAGTGACAACCTCCAAGAAATCGCAGAAAAAAGCGTCCAAACCGCCTACAAACAATGCCTCCTCCCCATAATTGTAGAAGACGCCGGATTATTCATTGACACACTCCAAGGCTTCCCCGGACCCTACGCCGCCTACGCCTACAAAACCCTCAACAACAATGGCATCCTCAAACTCCTAGAAAACAAAGAAAACCGCCAAGCCACCTTCAAATCGATCATCTCCTACTGCGACGACCAAACCCGTTTTGATCCTCTAAGCTTCTATGGCCAATCACAAGGTACCATAACCACACAAGAGCGCCACGGACAAGACAAAAGAGGCTTTGGCTTTGACCCCATCTTCCAACCCAATAACAGCCCTAAAACCTTTGCCGAAATGACCATGCAAGAAAAAAACAGTCACTCCCACCGCGCCGAAGCCCTCCACAAATTTGCCCAATGGTACAAAAGCAACCATGCGACTGAATAGTGCGATGTTTTTATGGTTCAACTGACTGGATTTAGTGATTAATGCTGAATAATCCAACTGATCATTGATAATGGTTTTTGTAGATTTTTTCAATACTTTCTGTTCATATGTGTGATAAGGTGTAATTTTGCAGGAATTGCTCAAAAATTATGGTGTAGTTCTGCTAATATTCTTAAAAGTTTTTATTGACGTTATATTAGTAGTCGGAGGTGGAAATGCTCTATGGAAAGACTGTTGATGCAGGATTTGCTCGCGTGGAAAAATAATCCTGATAAGAAACCCCTTGTCGTGCAGGGGGTGCGGCAATGTGGTAAGTCTTTTTTGATAGAAGATTTTGCAAAACGGAATTACGCCGATGTTGTTTATTACCGGTTTGACAAAGACGCTAAAATAAAGGCGTTTTTTGAACAAGATTTAGACCCGCAAAGAATTATTAAGGATTTAGGGCTTGCTCGTGGAAAAATGATTAAACCACATGAAACTCTGATTATATTTGATGAAATTCAAGAATGCGGCAATGCGGTTACTTCGTTAAAGTATTTTTATGAAGATGTCCCGCAATATCATATTGTTTCTGCAGGTTCTTTGCTTGGAGTCGCTATGAAGAAGGGAACTTCTTTTCCTGTAGGCAAGGTGGAGTTTTTAACTCTTTATCCTATGAATTTCTATGAGTTTTTACTTGCTCAAAATGAAATGCTTGCAAAAGAGCTGGAAAAAAGTTCTTTTAGTGATGGTGTTTGGAAAACTTTTAGAAATGAACTGTTGGAAAAGTATCGCGATTTCTATGTTGTTGGCGGGATGCCTGAGGTTGTGCAGGTTTGGCTTAACACCAAAAATATTGAAGAAGTTCAAAAAAAACTAGATGAAATACTTCTTGGCTACCAAAAAGATTTTGTTAAATATGCTGATACAAAAGAGTATCCTAAAATTTCGGCTGTTTGGCAATCTATTCCCAGTCAGCTTGGTAAAGAAAATCGCAAGTTTATATTTAGTCAAGTTAAAAAAGGCTGGCGAGCAAAAGATCTAGAGGATGCATTGATGTGGCTTATCCGCGCCGGGCTTGTTTATAAGGTGGAATGCATCGAAAAACCCCATTACCCTATTTCTTCTTATGCCGATCATACCTTTTTCAAGTTATACCTGTCTGATATTGGTTTATTAAGGCGACATGCAGATTTGCCGCCCTCTACTGTATTTGATGATACCCCTGCATACAAGGAGTTTAAGGGTGCAATGGTGGAAAACTTTGTTGCTTGCGAGCTTAAACGGATGTATGGCAAAATTAAGGACAAAGGTCTGTATTATTGGACGGCTGAGGGTTCTGCAAAAGCAGAGGTTGACTTTATTGTACAAGATGACGAAAAATATATCATTCCTATAGAAGTTAAATCAGGTACAGCAAAACACGCTCGGTCAATAACACAATATTGCCAGAAATTCAATCCCGAAAAATCTGTTTTAACTTCACTTGACGAAATGACAAAAAGGAATCTGCCTCTCTATGCTTTTTGGAAATTCAGAGAATGGATAAAACAATGATAAATATTGATATTTTGATATTTTAACTGTCGGCAATAAATGTGGTGTTAATTTGGAATGGGTTTGAGGGTCACAAGGGTAGTTGTTGTAGTGGTGGTTGAGAGGGGGTTGTGTTTGTTTGTTTTATGGGTCTTAACGGCTTTTGCTCTTTTTCCTATCCATTCTTTGGGTGCTCTTATTCTTGCTGAGGTGGCGGGGTTTGACTATTTTTTCGGTCGCTTCGTATATTTGCATAGCTTTGTTCATTGGATTTTTTGATTACAGGTTGGATTTTCTATTATTGTGTATCGTTTGCAATGTTGTTGCAGATAAGTTTGTAAATCTGTCGTGGGCTAAACAATATAAAACAATCGATAATTGCGGTATGTGAAATTGGGTTAAACCCGGGTAATGAGTCAAAGATTGTGGGCATTACCGAAAACTTGTAAATCAGTTTGATCTCTGTATCGGTAATTCCAATGTTGCTTTTGATGATGGGTGAGCGCAAAGCTAATATTGTTCGTCCTGACCGGTGTTTTAAGTATGGAATATGGTGACAGAAGTCAGGAGATATAATGAAACATAAACTTAAAAATTTAATATCTGTTATACTTGTGCTTGCACTTGTTGTTGGGTGTTTTGCAGCAATGCCCCCCGCAATAGGGCAAGCTTCGGCTTATGAGGTAGACGAAAAAAACGCATGGTTGATATCTGACAGTGGTGCCGACGCTGTAACCGAAATCCCAGAAAGTATCGCCGACGGAACAGTCTGGACTGACAAATCGGTCGTAGACAACAAAGACGGTAGCTTTGCCATTACGCTTAGCGCCTTTGGCCGCAGACAATCCATAGAACATGAAGTGTACCAAGAGCTGTATAAACCGATAAACGTGGTGTTTGTGCTCGACACTTCAAGTAGTATGACCATTACCGACCTAGATGCAATGATTGCCGCAACCAAGCAAGCAGGTCACATGATCCTAGATGCCAACCCAGATAATCGTGTGGCAGTTGTATACTACGACGAAACAGCACGACAAGCCAGTACGGCATGGACCTGGGTCAACCCGAGCAATGCTCCCACAACCCTTGATAGGCTAACTCGTCCTAACCTGGTGGCCCGTACAAACATTGTGGCCGGTTTGAACCTAGCAAATAATCTGCTTACCAACGCCCCAAACAAAGACGCAGCCGAGCCGGTCATAGTGCTTATGACTGATGGTGCGCCCAACGCCTATTACACCAACGGAAACTGGAACGGAATTACTGGTCGTGTGACTGGCACTGGCAGTGCAACAGGAGATGCAGCTTCTGCTAGAGAAACAATTAAGCGAGCCTCAGAGATTGCCCAGACAAACGTCAGCATCTACACAGTAGGATACAATATTAATAGCAACAATTTGGCCTGGATAACGCTAAATCCAAGTAATAATATCGGATATATCACTCCAGATATTACCGCAAGGACTATCAATACGGCTTGGTTGAGCCCTACTTCTACAACATTACGTTTCTCCGTCGGCAATACATGTGTGGATATAATAAACGCACCTACTGTATCAAAAACACCACGTGGTAGTGAAACAATCGAATATTTCAAGTACAACCTAAAATTCTATACGTCACTGCAACCAGATGACTTAATTAACTCCTTTAAAGAAGTTGCCAACGCTATTACAACAGATCTCGCCTCTCCTATCAAAGCTGGTGAGGATCTTGTCATCACAGACTACGTCGGTGATGGCTTTGTATTTGCATTGGATCAGCAAATCGAGGTGTCTGACACAGGGATAGTTTATGATGCGGCTACGCACACTGTTACATGGACGATTCCTGCATCGCAGCTTTGTTTGTTCGATCCGTCGATATGGGCTGATGGTGATGCTCCATTTAGTGTTGATGATGCAGAAGCAAATATGAATAAGGTTAC
>WQVG01000051.1 GCA_009781675.1 Candidatus Bathycorpusculum acetigenes
GAGACTTTGCTCACTTTGACGACTACTTGGAAGCAGCAAAAACTCGATCTCCACGATACTATGACGCAAAAACTAGTCGAAGCATGGACAAAACAAAGAAACTAAAACAAGCTAAACACATACCAAATTTCTATCCAGTGATTCGTTTGGCTAACACTAAACATGACTACGACCACTATGAACTACTAAGTGCCCTCCAAAAAAGCATCCGTCGAGGTATAGAATATGACGCTGTTCATTTCGTAGTTGAACTTGAAGAGTTCAACCCCTCCCTGGTGTGGAACCGATTAAAAGTGATCGCCTGAAAAGATGTTGGACCAGCAAATCCCCTGATGCCGATTTTAGTGGACGTTTTACAGAAGAATTATGCCGCTGAAAAATCAAAACTCGGATAAAATTCATCTAAGCTATTTCTTGCTGGCTTAGCGAAACAGGCATTTTAACGAACAAATCAACCTTTTTGTCGGTCGCAAGGTAAACTGAGATTTTTTCTCTGCCCTCGACGACGACCTTGTGCTGTCCATAAATTCAAGCGACGCACCTTCAGGCAACATAATTTCGCTATGCATCACACGCCGCCCTTTGACCTGTAGTCATGGGTTATTTTTTCGCCCTTCGTGTAGATTTTTTCGCCCCTCTGATACGCCGCGTGAGCCACCGGCTGCATTTTTGTGCTCCTTCGATACGTCGTCGCGCCTGTCGCCGACCGCCCCGAACTATACCCGATTATGTTAATTTTCATGTAAAAAATAGCCACGATAAACGCCCCCGTTTCGAGGTCGAAAAACCCTCAAAAATACTATATTCGGCACCGTTTGTCCACTATGCGATGTTGCGAAGCAACATATCATTGAGTCCTTCCATTATCTGGAAGGAGGCGAACACAAAATGCCCTGCCAAAGAGTGGTTACCCCTCAAGCAGGGGCATCAATGTTAGCGTCCATCCAGTTTTTGAGGCGCCGCCGAAAAACTCGAGTCTCACGGAGGCGATGAGTTTTTTGGCGTACTCTTTTCTAAGGATGTGTCTTCAAAACATGCATCCAAAAATATATATGTGTAAAAGTTCGAATACCCTTTCTAAATGAGTGATATGAAAAATGTTAACACTTCAGAAATATAAAACAAAACTTGTGGCGCTTGTTATAAGCGTCATCATAATAGCGGCACTCCTGCCGTTAGCGACTTTCGCGGAAGCGAAAAACTCGAATGTTGGCGTCCATTTTATTCCAAACGTCAACGTGGGAAAGATTCCTTGGGATATATATGCCGCCCACGAAGGATTCGACGGCGCGTTTACCAAGGAACGTGCACATGACCCCAATAATAGTTCCCATATTCAACTGGATGACAATGAGGCATATTTCTATGGGTACTATACCGGCCCGCAGTCTGACTATGTGTATTACAAAGAAAGCGACTCAACCGAAAAAACTTTCAAATTTTCCATGCTTTTCTCAATCTATCCCGCTTCCGGCGGTAATGTGCGAGTGGCTCAGCGGTGGCACTCCCTGTACTCCGTAGGCTTTTTAGTTAACTGTGTAGAAAATAACGACGGAACAATCAGCGGTTATTATGTTTCCTTCGAGCCAAGAAGCGGCAAGGACAGTATTGTTCTCAGAATACTTAACCATACGGATTTCAATGCATTGTATTCTAATTCACCTTCCATCATTTCCACACCTGTTCTGAATGAAACGCTCCTTGAAGACTCAATGGAAACTTATCTTTACGAAATTAAATCGTCATACGAGGCATTTTCGGTGACAAAAGACGGTGAGGCGCTCTTTTCGCTTAATATATCAACCGCTGATGCTTCAAAAAAACCATCGGACTACACCGGCGGCAATGACTTTGGTTTCTATGCCGGATATGTTGGAGCTCCGACTCACACATGTAATGAATTAAGCTTCGCTGAGTTCAAAAATATCACGCTCTGGACTAAATCGCTTGTACCTGACATAACTACTGTTAGCTGGAATAATGGCAACGGTAACGGTAACGGCGAGGGTATAAATCAACTTACCGTTAATGGAATGACGTTGAAAAACAGCAAGAATTTTGTGGACCCTAAAAACTTTGATGCCGCAATGGCCAAAGCTGTATTGACTAAAAATGACCCAACCCCTCTTTACACCGTTACAGAAAGAACCGTAGACAGCAACGGACCATATGGAAAAGTCTATGACATAAAAATCGCTTTGTTCGAAGCCGGCGCTTGGAAGGTCTATGAAGGTCAATTAGTTGTAGATAATCCGGGTGGAAATGAGCTGGTTCAAATATCTGAATAGGGCAAAAATCGTCTAACACCATTTTTCTATTTTTTCTTGTTTTTTATTGCCGAACTGATGCCAGAATTTAGACACTTCAACGATTACGCGGTGATTCGCGTCATTCCATTATCTGAAGGAGGCCAACACAAAATGCTAGCGTCCATCCAGTTTTTAGCAAAAATTTTACGATTTCAACATATTCAAAAATCGCGTTTGAAAACAATTGACTTCTTACGAAAAACATATTATAATTTATGTGAGGTTGATATGAGGAGTAGGGAAAATGCCTGATGATATGCTGGAAAATCAAAATAAAATTGTGTTATACACTACCGCTGACGGCAATGTAACTGTTGATGTATATTTCCAAGATGAGACTTTTTGGCTCACTCAAAAAGCAATGAGCCAATTATTTAATGTTGAATTAAAACACTAACATATCATTTACAGGAAATCTATAAAACCGAAGAATTGGCTAAACTTTCAACTACTCGAAATTTTCGAGTAGTTCAAAAAGAGGGTAACCGCGACGTTGAGCGCGAGATGCAATTCTATAACCTTGACGCCATAATCGCCGTGGGTTATCGCGTTAACTCTAAGCAGACCACGCAATTTCGACGCTGGGCGACAGAAACCTTGAAGCAATACATAATCAAGGGTAGCATTAAAGAAAAAATGCCCATAATTGTTTTCCTAAGCGTCTTTTTATTTATATCTCAGATGGCATAAAAATCTCATAAAAGCTGTTGTAATCTGTGTTCTCATAGAAATTGAGTTGAAAAATAAGAAAATGAATGGGTCTCTTTGAACTAAGAGTTTTGTGTAGTCTGGCTTTGAATAGGTCAAGGCCTTATTTTGAGTGTTGCGTTTTTTTATGCTGTCAAGTAACCGATTGACCTCCGTTTGGAGGTCTTGGGTAAAGAAAGGGGCGGGATGGGCTTTTGTTTAGTAGGTGTTTCTGTTTCCGGTTACGTATGCCCAGATGCAGACTCCTGCTACGGTGAGGATTGCACCTGCGAAGCCGGCGATGAGGAAAGGCGATATCTTTGCCAGAGATGGCAGAACCTCTACCAGCCAGGGAATGACATATGTTGCTGTTACTTGCACCAGAACACCTGCTATGAAGCCTATGAGGGCGATTAAGCCAAACGTTTTTAGTCTGCTGGTCATTTACTTCACCTGTTGTTAGCTGATTGGGTGACGGTTCTTTTTAGGCTAACTTACATGTTCTTGTATAAAATCACTGCTCTTTCTGCTGTATTTAACGCATTCTTTTATAGTTTGATGAGTAATTCCACATCGTGTATAGCCCTACATATATACGTGCATATTGTTGCCATATTAACAACGTATAATTCATTTTTCCCCATTCTACCCCTTAAGAGGTAGTTAAATTGTCAGAAAGATTCGCTAAAAAGTGGGAAAGTAGACGGGACGAAGAACCCTTCACAAATCGCATTAAAGACGCCGTTAAACCGCCGGGGCCGCTCAAACCACGCCTTGACTTTGCCGTCAGGCGAATTGAACTCCAGGTTCAAAAACTCGATCAAGCAACCGACAGATTCAGCCAAAGAGACAAAGCGATATTCGCTAAAATTGTCGATGCATACACCAAACATGACAGCGCACGCGCAAACGTCTTTGCTAACGAACTTGCAGAAGTCAGAAAAATGTCCAAATTAATTATGAATGCAAAACTTGCACTCGAACAAATCACCTTACGATTAAGAACAGTATCCGAATTAGGCGACGTAGTTTCCACACTCGGTCCAGCCGTCGGAGTACTCCGCTCAGTTCGTTCCGGCTTAGGCAGTGTGTTTCCAGAAGCAGAAAACGAACTTGGCGAAATCGGTAACATGCTTAGTGGAATCATGATTGAAGCAGGCCAAGGCAGCGGCATGACACTCAACTTCGACGCTGTCAACGAAGATGCATCAAAGATCCTAGTTGAAGCCGCGACTGTTGCAGAACAAAAGATAAAAGATAAATTCCCAGACTTGCCCCCAGGAATGCCATCTTCCCCAGTTTCACAAGCAGATAAAACATTCTAAATAGGAGGAAAAAAAACAAATGTCTAACTCCAATCTTTTTCTTTCTATCGGTAAACCCATCAAAAACGAATACGGACGCATAATCGGAAAAGTTGCATCATTCGCATTAACGCCCAACGGCAAATTCGAGGCCGTATACATCGAATTCAGCGACGGACAATTCCAAAAACAGCCCATGGAAAGTCTACGATTCAACGGCGCCGAAATCACATTCATCTCAAAAATCAAATCCCAAGCCGGAACACTCTGCGACCAAATTCCACTGATATGGCGCAAAGATGAAGCTCTAAAAGACTTGGTGGATAAAAAGAAAATCACCTCCGACATCTACCAAGAACTCCACAGCAGCTTCGAAAACGTACTAACCCAGCTCAAAAAAGAAGCCCAAATTATCGTCGACGAATCTGCCATAGAAATCGAACGATGCCATGAAGAAATAATCTCACTAGGCTACGCCATAGCAAACCTCGAAATCGAACATGAAATCGGACAAGTCGACGAAGAAAGCTACAAAACCGCCTTCAATTTACTGCAAGAAACACTGCGCCGAGCAACTTCAGAGAAAACCGATTATGAACTCACCAAAAGCAAACTCTCAAGCGTACTTTTAGGCGACCAAACACCCCAAGCCCCCCAACAAATATCCTCACCACCCAAACAACCAGTCACAAACAAAGTCTACGCTGAAACCGTCACCAACGCCGCTACCAAATTACCTGAACCCCCAGTTGTTGTCTACGTGAAAGAAATCGGCAAAACCGGCCTCTAAGCAAACAGCGACAAACGTCGGAGCATGAGGGACAAACCATGAAAATAACAAACCAAGCCCCTCCGCCCGTACGTGAAGTCGCCATCAAATCTATTTATACTCTAAAAACCCAACAAAACAAACTGGAGCAGGCCAGTTTCCGCCTAAAAGAACGCGACCGCATCCTTTTTGAAACCTGCATGAGCGCACTCAAAAAAAACAACAAAGAAAAAGCAAACATGTGCGCCACAGAAATCGCCGAAGTCCGTAAACTCGTCAAATTCCTCTACAACGTTCAACTGGCCATTGAACGAGTCATACTGCGACTTGAAACCATAAAAGAACTCGGCGATATAGTTGCCGACCTCAAACCCGCACTGCGGCTACTCCAAAACGTCTCCCAAGACCTCTTCCAAGTGCTGCCAGACGTCAGCACAGAACTAACCAACGTTAACTCAGCCATACAGGACACCCTCCAACAAACCAAACTAACCACAGACGAAAATTTAGTTCCTGTAGGCCGAAAAACAGAAGCCGGAGAAGAAATCCTAAAGGAAGTTTCCAACTTTATCGAGCAAAGCCTCTCAGAAACACTTCCCGAACCCCCGGCAATCACAACTAATACTCCCCTCAAAGAAAAAATTCCCCAACCCCCCATCCGCGAGATGGTGGCCCTAACAGCAAGCTCTTCTCAGGTGTTTGGACAAAAAACCCTCGAACAATCAGGATTTGACCCTGAGAAGACACTCTTCTCATACAAAAAATCTGAAATCAAAGAATTCTCCGTAAAAGTCGAAAAAACCTCACTCGACATAGAAGAAATCCTTCTAGAATACGTACGTAAAGCCAACGGAGAAATCGACCTAAGCCGATGCTCCTCAGAACTTCAAACCTCAAACGAAGAAATCGAGAAAGCATTGGAAAACTTGGGTTCCAAAGGAAAAATCAAACTAGAATTACGTTCACCTGAATAGTGGGAAAGGAGAAGCAAACAAAAGATGAGTGCCTCAAACGAATTAGAAAAAACAGCAACAGCCTACGCCCTAGATGCCGTACGGCTCGATAAACAGGGGCAAAAAGGCAGAGCTATAACCCTCTACCAAAAAGCCATAGAAACCCTGCTACAACTAGTCCAACTATATCCCGAATACGGTTTAAACAAAGTCTACGTCCAACGAGCAATCGCCTACCAAGAACGCATAAAGGCACTCCAAGGCGCCGTTTCACCGATGGAAATGAATGAAGCCGCAAACGAAAACGGAGAAAACGGAGGCGCAACCATGGACGGAAACGGAACCGGAGGGCTATCAAAACCCAACGAAGAACTCGTAATTACCGAAAAACCAAAAGTCAGCTGGGCAGAAGTTGTCGGCTTAGAAGTCGCCAAAAAAGCCGTAAAAGAAGCCATAGTATACCCAGTACAACGCCCCGACTTATTCCCCCTTGGCTGGCCCCGCGGCATTCTGCTATTTGGCCCACCCGGATGCGGCAAAACCCTCCTAGCAGCAGCTGTGGCAACAGAAATAGACGCCAACTTTTACTCAATCGATGCAGCATCCATCATGTCAAAATGGCTAGGCGAAGCAGAACAAAACGTAGCCAAACTCTTCGGATCAGCCCGCAAATCAGCCACCGAAGGTAAACCCGCTATCGTCTTTGTCGACGAACTAGACTCACTTATGGGCAACCATAGCAACGAAGTCGGCGGCGAAATTCGCGTTAAAAATCAATTCCTAAAAGAAATGGACGGTATCGCCGACAAAGGCAAAGCTCTCCACGTCTACATCATGGGCGCCACCAATAAACCCTGGGATCTCGATTGGGCCTTTATCCGCAGATTCCAAAAACGCATCCTAGTCCCTCTCGCAGACAACGCCACCCGCCTCAACATGCTCAAACACTACACTGAAACACTCACCATCGACTCCAACGTCGACATACCCGAACTAGCTCGCCTCTCAGAGGGTTTCAGTGGAAGCGACATACGCGACGTTTGCCAATCTGTCCAACTAAAGCTGATCGGCGAGTTCTTCGAATCCGGTAAAGCCAACGACAAAGAAGCTAAACCCCGTGCCTTAACGATGGCTGACTTCCGCCAAACTCTCGAAGAACGCAAACCATCCGTTTCACTGGATATGCTCACAAACTACAACCGCTGGTTCGACGCATTCAAAGCACTATAAACAAACGGGAGAAAAACAGCTAAAGCATGGTTGGGTGGAAAGGTTTGGAGAACGATAATTTTAACACGCTCTCCCTTCTCCCCCTCATACTACCTCCAAGCCCCACAGACCAAAGCCAACCATGCTTCCTTCTATTTCGCTAAAATTGTGCATAGGTTTCTGTTACGTTCTTTTAACTTTTAGTCTCTTTACCAAAACGATAGGGACACACTTTACGGCATAGAAAACAATTTACTTGCCATTTGCCATTTATCATTTTGAACATCATTTCTGCGCATTCTTTCTTTCCAAATAAAGCAGGATTGTCCAATGCCTTCGATGGACACATTTCAACGCATATGTTACAATTATTACAATCGCTATATTGAATTTTTTTGTCTGGAATTAGGTCTGCATCGGTAAGAACAGCACTGAACCAAAGAAGATTACCGTATTTAGGATTTGTAAGTAAATAATTTTTGCTAATGTTGCCAAGGCCTGCTAATTCAGCGGCATGTTTTAGAGATATAAGTCCGTGTTGTTTGCCATTCACCCATTTGCCGCCAAATCCGCTTATGGCTCGTGTTTTGTATCCTTTATCCTTGATTTGCTTTGCCACATTTTTTGCAATATCGTTAATTTTTTCTATCATTGCCTTTCGAAAATCAGTATATTCGGCTGAAGTTTTGAGTAGGGCCTCTTGTGGAAACGGAGCGCCCAAAACGATCACAGAAAGGCATCCTTTCAACACATCTGTGGGTTTAAAACCCTCGGGTGCTAACGCGAAATCTTTGGAAGCGGCTATACCAACTATACTTGCTCCTGCGTTTAATCCATATTCTTTCACTATTTCACTGGTTAACTCGCTTGCCATTTTATCCATATTTTTCAGTCCTTTTTTATTTGTTATGCATTCTACTTTCTTTAGTTTCAATTATGAGTGGCTTTGTTCACTGTATTTTTGAGTGCTAAGTAGGCACAAAATACAGCAGGCAGATTGTTTACATGTCTGTATGTATTCACTTCTTACACCATAGATGCCTGCATGCGTTCGACAGCGTCTTTGCTGTGTCGCTTGGTAAACTTGTTGTTCCAGTAAGTGAGTTGTGGTATTACTATGTTTATTTGTCAGTTTCCACTGCCTTGAGCAGATTTTGTAGTAGCCGTATTGTTGCCCATGCCGCTAGTGCACTTGTGTGTGGGTTGTCTGGGTGTGGTTGGTTTGCGAATTTTAGTTGCATTTCCCCATAGTTCCATTTGACAGTAATTTCGTGGGTGTTGCGTGTGATTTTGGGGTCGGAGACGACGCGAACTTGGACTTTTGCGGGTTTAACTGTTAAGGCCAGGGTGGCTGCGACGTTCATTTCTCGGGGAAATAGTTTTGCGGCTTCCTCTGCAGTGCCTTCGTAGATGATAGCTTCTTGAGTGTTGGTTTTGTTTAATGCTTTGGGGTTTTTGCGGGTGGTCAATGTGACTTCGTTTATGCCTGCGTTAGCGGCTGCAGAGATTGCATCAAGTCCGCCGATGGCTCCTGCTGGAAAATGTACCTTGGGCGTCAGTTGCAGTTCTAAGAGCGCGCCGGTGCTCATGAAAATTAATTCAGCGCTGGACGTTGTTAGTTTGGTGTAGTATTCACGGACTGCGCCCTGCCCAGCGGCTTCTACAACAACTACGGGGTTGGTGGAAAGTAGCTCATCTATGTTTGATGCTACTTTAACTGGGAATTTAACGGTTGCTTTTAGCTTTTCTGATTTAGCGTTATTAAGGTCAAAAACCACTAACTCATCGCAAGGTACCAATTTGTGTTCGATGGCTTCTGCGAGTACGGTGCCTATGGCGCCAGCCCCAATTAATCCAACTTTTTTAGTCATGTTTGTTCCTCAATATTGTGGTTTAATGTAGACTTGGTATTGGGCGACCTGTCTGCCTTCGCCTTCCTCTTGTTGTACCGTGATGTTTTCGATTTTGAGTGTGGCCGCTATGTCGATGGTTCCTTGTCTAATCACAACGGCATCGTCTTTAGCGTAGATAACTAAGTTTTTGATGGGTGCGTTTAGTGCTAGTTTCTTTTCGGCTTTGTCGCGCCGGATTTCACTCATGATGGCGGTGATTAAATCGCCGTTGTGTTCTGCGTTTTCATCCACGTTTGTGGGGTTGAATTGGGGCCAAGGTGAAACTTGAATGCTTTGATAGCCTTTGCTGTCTTGGTACATGTGTTGATAGATTTCCTCGGTTAAGTGTGGTGCAATGGGTGCAAAGAGCTGGAGCAGGCGGTAGAGGACTTCGTAGAGGGTGCGTTGGGCTGCCGCGGTGTTGGTTTTGCCGTAGACATCAGGGCGGTAGAGGCGGTCTTTTATGGCTTCTAGGTAGAAGTCGCAGAAGACATGCCAGGTAAAGTTGCGTATGTCTTCTATGGCGATGTTGAATTGGCATCGCTCGAATGCTTCTGTGACTTTTTTGGTTAGGTTTTCGGTTTTGCTTATTATCCATTTGTCTAAGAGTTGTAGGTCTAATTCTGATTGTTCTTTGGGGTTGTAGGCGGCTAGGAGGTTGTTTGCAAATCCTGCAGCGTTCCAAAGTTTGACTAGGAAACGTCTGCCGTATTCGACGTCTTGGGTGCGGTAGGGTATGTCTGAACCTGTTGCTCCTCCGCCTGCAGCCCATTGTCGTGTAGCGTCGGCGCCGTGTTTGTTTAGGACTTCTGGTGCTGCGGCATAGTTTTTTAGGGATTTGCTCATTTTCCTGCCGTCTGCGCCAAGTACCATACCATTTATGAGAACACTGTTAAAGGGGCGTTCCTCAAAGAGTGCGAGGTGGCGGACCATGAGGTAGTATGCCCAGGTGCGGATGATATCGGTGCCTGAGGGATGGATGCTTGCGGGGAAGAGTTGTTTCCAGTCGGGGCGGTCGGGCCAGCCGGCGTGAACTGCACAGGTGATTGAGCTGTCCATCCAGGTGTCCATGACGTCTTGTTCGCCTTTGAAGTCTTTGTTGCCGCATTTGGGGCACGCTTCAATTCGTGGTCCCTCTATTTTGGGGTCGATGGGTACCCACTCGGGTTTAGCGATGATAAGCTCAGAGCAGTTCTTGCAGTACCACACTGGAATCGGCGTGGCAAAGAGCCGCTGACGGCTTATGACCCAGTCCCAATCCAGAGCCTTTGCCCAGTCGATAAGACGATTCTTCATGTAGTCAGGGTACCAAGGGATAGCGTTAGCATTTTCCTCAACCTTACCGGTTAACTCCATGGTTTTCATGAACCACTGTTTAACTTCCAAAATTTCAACAAGCGTTTTACAGCGGTCACATACACCTACTTCCTGCTGAACTTTCTCACTCTTCTCAAGCAACCCTGCCGTTTTAAGATCCTCAACTATGGCTGCTCGAGCCTGATTTACATAGAGGCCTGCATACTTACACCCAGCGTCGCTGATCTGTCCGTTTTGTTGTATTAGCCGAATAACTGGCAGCTTGTGTTTTATGACGGTTTTTACGTCTTCTTTATCGCCATAGGTACAAATTTGCATAGCTCCAGTACCAAATTTGGGGTCCACCGCTTCGTCAGCTATGATGGTGACTTCACGATTCATCAAAGGCACACTAATTTTTTTGCCGATGTATTGCGTATAGCGCTCATCATTGGGGTTAACTTCGACAGCAACACAGGCAGGAATAAACTCGGGACGAGAAGTGGCGATTAAGAGATATTCCCCACTACTGTCTGCTAAGTGGAATTTGATGTAGTGCAGGCTCCCTTCTTTTTTGATGTGATCAACTTCAGCATCAGCTATAGCTGTCTCATCCCGTGGACACCAATTAACCGGATGCGTGCCCTGATACATGTAACCCTTTTGATGGAGCAGAATAAAACTCAACTGTGTCCTGCGCCAGTAGTCAGGATCCATAGTGCGGTACTCAGTGGTCCAATCAATGGATGCCCCAAGCTT
This sequence comes from Candidatus Bathycorpusculum acetigenes, assembly GCA_009781675.1. Lineage (GTDB taxonomy): Archaea > Thermoproteota > Bathyarchaeia > Bathyarchaeales > Bathycorpusculaceae > Bathycorpusculum > Bathycorpusculum acetigenes. Next base: position 11,179 of record WQVG01000051.1, read on the forward strand.
TAAAATCCCTTCTTTCATCATGGCAATGTATTTTTCAACCAGCGCCATGCACATACCCCGAAACTGATCCGGCGCCAGATCACGTTTGCGGATATTGTTAGCCTTCTCTACCTGTATTTCTATGCCCAAACCATGACAGTCCCAACCCTGCGGAAAAAGCACATTAAACCCCCGCATACGCCTATAACGGGCAACCATGTCAAAGTATGTCCAATTAAGGACATTACCCATATGGAGTTCACCAGACGGATAAGGCGGAGGCGTGTCAATACTATAGCTGGGTCGGCTCTTGTCATTCCAATCATAGTGGTAGATGTCCATCTCTTCCCATTTCGCTTGCCATTTCTGCTCAATTTCGATAAAGTTGTAATCCTTAGGCATAGCCTGCATGTAAATCATCCCAATGTAGTGTTTGCTTTTAGCAAGACTAAGACAGCACCTAAAAACATTCCCATAACCCACATATAAAGCACCCCTAAAACCCATGTAGCCATAACAAACCATCAGCAACTACATGTAGCACAGCTAAACATCAAACTGATAGCTAGATTTTTAACCGCTCCAATCGCAACGTATTTAGTAGCAACAGCAAAGTTAAACCATCATCACCAGCCGCCACTGTAAACCACAATGGTACCAATCCCAAAAGACCCAAACCCCCTAAAAGAAACTTTATCGCCAAAGATCCCGCAATATTTTGTTTAGCTATAACCATAGTTTTTTGGCTCAGTTTGATCAGATAAGGAATTTGAGCCAGCTCATCATTTACCAGCACCACATCAGCGGACTCCAACGCCACATCAACACCCTGCGCACCCATGGCAATGCCCACATCTGAAGTAGCCAAAGCCGGGGCATCGTTAACCCCATCACCTACCATTGCCACTAACCCCTCGCCCTCCTTCATCTTCTCGATGCAGGTTAGTTTATCCTGGGGTAGCAACTCCGCATGAACATCATCGATGTCTAAAGATTTTGCAGTATCTTTAGCGATGGCTTCTTTATCGCCGCTAAGCATTGCTGTACGAACACCCTGCTGTTTAAGCAAACTAATGGCTAGCTGGGCATCTCTACGAACTTCATCAACGACACAAACCGTTGCCCAACCCGTTTTACCCACCGAGATACAAACAGTTGTATGCATATCACCCGCGCTCACTTCAAAGGCCTCTGTGCAATTACAGTCCAGCTCCTCCATAAACTCCGGATTACCAATGGCAACATGCTTATCCTCAACCATCCCCACGATACCTTTTCCCGGCACCTCGATCACATCGCTAACTCTAACCTTGCTCAAATCAATGCCCCGATCTACTGCCCGTCGCGTAATCGCCCTCGCAATGGGATGATTAGAATACTGATCAAGCGCCGCCGCATACATGATTGTCTCATCCTCAGCACGAGAAATATCCACCCGATTAACCCTATGCACCGTCTGTTGCCCAAGCGTTAATGTGCCAGTTTTATCAAACACCACCTGTTTAACCCGAGCGAGCTTCTCGATGAAAATCCCGCCTTTTATGATAACGCCTCTTTTTGCGGCAATGGTTATGGCTATAAAAACAGTTGCAGGAACCGAGATGATAAACGCACTTGGACAAGATACCACAATAAGAATCAACGATCGATAAAACCACGTCTGAAATCCTCCCCCAAAAACAAACGGTAACACCCCAGCCGTAAAAACCGCCAAACCGATAATGATGGGAACATAGAACCGAGCAAACCGATCAACGAGCCGCTCGATGGTAGCTTTGCGTTTTTGTGATTCAATAACCAACTGAATAATGCGAGACACCAAAGTGTCGCTGGATTTTTTGGTTACAACAATTTTTAGCACCCCTCCAGTATTGAGAGTTCCCGCATAGACGCAGTCGTTACTTTTTTTGGGCACTGGTACCGACTCACCTGTAACCAATGCCTGATCAACATGACTAAACCCCTCTGTGACATCCCCATCAAGCGGAATACGCTCACCCGGCTTAACCATGATCACCTCCCCTTTCTGCACATGCCCAACATCAACAATAGACTCCCTATCGCCCACTACAACCCGCGCTTTCTCGGGTAGAACTTGAGAAATTTTTTCCACCGACCGTCGGGCCCGGTCTTGAATGTAGCCCTCAAAGTATTCAGCTATGCAGTAGAGAAACAATACGGTGGCCGCTTCAAAACGATAATCAAGCAGCAAGGCACCTAAACCAGCGACTGCCATGAGAAATTCTACACTAAAGTGGCGCTCGATAACTAACTCTTTTAATCCCATGACCCCAATGTAGACCGCCGCAAATACGATGGCGGCATAGTAGAGTATCAAAGAGACTGATGCCTCGAGATTGATAAGGGGGACTGTAAAACCAAGCGGTATGCCTTGGAAGAACAAATCAAGCAGACCCGCAACAAGAATGGTTAGGCCCAGCCAGACTGCAAAGCCAACTATGGCTTTCTTGTTTTCCTCTTCTTCCCCAAATGTGATTGTTTCCTTTGGGGGTGTTGGTTTTTCTTCACAAGCTTCCATTTGATATTCAGCCTACAAAAAAGCAATTCATCAGTAGATATTAGGCTAATGCTAAACTGGTATACAAAAATATTAATTGACTATTAACAATAAACCTGAAAGTTAATAAAAACTTAATGGTGCACACATGACTGTGATTTACGGAAATTATTTCCCCTTTTTTGATTATCTTAATATTCACGATTTTACCATCCAAATTGCTTAGCCGCTATACCCAACCATACCTCAGGCCATAAACGTCTAACAAACGCCATA
>WQVG01000052.1 GCA_009781675.1 Candidatus Bathycorpusculum acetigenes
ATTAATTTGGAGGTGAAGTATTTGCTGAAAAGGCATCTGACAAATCATTTGAGGCTTGCCTGCTACGAGTTGTCGTGAATAGTACTATACGTTGAAAGGGGGAAATAATTTCCGTAAATCACAGAACCAACAGCTTTTCTAAAAACCCCCGCCACCCTGCTCCGATCACGCTACCCTCATTCGCCGTCAACTGTCCGCCTCCCTACTGAGATTCGTCTGGGTGTGTTTGCGTTTGCTAACTATAGTTATCGTATTTTTGTGGAGCGTAGATTATTTTGGATGTTTTGTTTTTAAGCTGGAGTTTTTGGGGTTTATTTAAAAAAGCATATAAGAATTCCCAACATTACTATCGCTGCGTACAATCTCTTGGTGATTATAAGGTGGAATCTCGTGTTGCTGTTACTAATGTGGGGTATGTCTGAGGGTGACTGCTGATATCTACAAGCCTCTTATTGTTCAGAGTGATATGACGCTGCTACTTGAAACAAACAATGCGTCTTATGAATCTGCTCGTGATGAGCTTTCTGCTTTTGCGGAAATGGTGAAATCTCCTGAATATGTTCACACCTATAAAATGACTTCGATTTCTCTTTGGAATGCGGCAAGTGCGGGCGTAAAAAGCACAGATATTTTAGCCTCCCTTGAACGCTACAGCAAATACCCCATATCTCAAACTGTTATTGCACGTTTAACCCAAATCAGCGACCGCTACGGCAAAGTACGGATTTGCAAAGAGCAAGACGAGTTGTTTCTTGAAACCGATGATCTCTATATCATGGCCCAGCTTTGCGCTGAGAAATCGGTTTCCAAGTTTTTTGTTAACCCCCCCCAAGATACCCGGGTTAAAATAAACGCCGTGTTTCGGGGCCATATAAAACAGGCGTTAATGAACATCCAATTTCCACCCGAAGACTTGGCCGGATATGCCGATGGCGAAGCCTTACTCTTTGATTTAAACAACACTGTCTTCCAACTTCGTGATTACCAAAGGGTTGCTGTTTGTGCCTTTCGCGCAGGCGGCAAGGGCGACCACGGCGTTATAGTTTTGCCTTGCGGCGCAGGAAAAACCATTGTTGGAATTAAAGCCATGGCCGAACTAAAAACCGAAACCCTGATCCTTACAACCTCCATCACCGCAGTCCGACAATGGATCAGCGAATTACTTCACAAAACAAACCTTAGCCCTGAACTGATTGGTGAATACAGCGGAGAAAAAAAAGACATAAAACCCATAACAATCTCCACCTATCAAATCATAAGCGCAAAAGACCGCGCAGGCGAACAAAACCATTTCAAACTCTTCTCTGAGCGCAACTGGGGCTTTATCATCTACGACGAAGTCCACACTCTCCCCGCGCCTGTCTTTCGTATAACCGCTGAACTCCAAGCAAAACGCCGCCTCGGCCTAACCGCCACCCTTGTCCGCGAAGACGGCCACGAAACAGACGTATTTGCCCTAATCGGTCCAAAACGCCACGAAATGAGCTGGAAAGTACTCGAAGGCCAAGGCTGGATCGCACAAGCTGAATGCTTTGAAATCCGCATCCCCCTACCCAACGACCTAAAAATGCCCTACGCCATCGCACCCAAACGCGAAAAATTCCGCATAGCCGCAGAAAACCCCGCCAAACTCCCAATCATAAACAAATTACTAACCAAACACAAAGACGCCCACATCCTAATAATCGGTGTCTATCTCCAACAACTCGAACACATCGCCAAAACCCTCTCTGTCCCCATCATCACCGGAAAAACAAACAACAAAGACCGCGAAACCCTCTACACCCGTTTTAAAAACGGCGAATTCTCAATCCTTGTCGTATCCAAAGTCGCAAACTTTGCCATAGACCTACCGGATGCAAACGTAGCTCTTGAAGTCAGCGGAAGTTTTGGCTCCCGACAAGAAGAAGCCCAACGCCTCGGACGCATTTTGCGCCCCAAAAAAGACGAAAACAAAGCCTACTTCTACACCATAGTCTCACGCGACACACGCGAAGAAGACTTCTCAATGCACCGCCAACTCTTTCTAACCGAACAAGGCTACCCCTACAAAATTATAGGTCCAGAAGAAGATGAAAAATGACTGAACTAACCAACCTTACCGAATACCTAAACACCTGTACCAACGACACACCCTCCAGTTGCGCTGAGGGAACCGGCTTAGCCGCTCTACACAAACGCATCTTTAACAACAAAACCAACCTCCTAAAAGCCGACATGGTCACCAACCTCTCTGCTTTCTATGCCAACAAACAAAACATCATCGACATCTGGGAAGGCCTCTGTGAATGTGAACAGGATTTCATACGATATGTCGTGCAATGCGGCGGCGAACATCTCCCCACAACCCTGCTATATGCTAAAAAACACAACCTCAAACTCGAATACACCGCCCCCGGAGGCCGTATAAAAAGCATCTCAAGTTTTAGCTATATGCGTTTAAAATTTCTCCATATCCTAACTTGGAATCTACCCAATACAAAAACCGTAATATTTTTCCCAGGCGGCAACATGCCCCTCAACATTTTTAACATCTTAAAAAAAATCACCGGCCCTATAAAATTTGAATGCGGCCAATACACTCCAACAAAAACCGATTATGTAATCTGCCGAGAGAACCGAGTCAGCGACTTTGCCACCCTTGTCAAACTTGTCACAAGCGAACGCTTAAAGGTAAAACCCCCCGCCTGTGAGCTCACTCCAGCAAAACTCGCAAAACTATCTGAACTGATCGGATTTGAAGAAGTATGCGATAGGAGCGGCAAGTTTTGCCCTCCAAAAGAGGCCAAACGCAGCAACGACTTCAAAGTCGCCCAGCCTCTTTTTGTCTTAGCCGTCAACTCAGGTTTGATAGACATCGACCCAGACGGCCTTGTATTACCCGGCAAACGATCCTCTGATATGCTGTCTATATCCCCAAGTGCATTGGCAAAAAACTTGTTCAACATCTATCTAGAAGAAAATCACATCTATGAACTTCAATATACAACCCACATCGCGGTCCGTAACGGCTACTGGCAAAATAATTGGGGCGAATGCAGAAAACCCATCATAGCATTGCTAAAAAGCTGTCCTGCAGAGAAATTCATACCCTTTGAGGATTTTGACAACAATGCAAAAATGTTCTGTGGCAACTTTTTTAGACGATTATTCTACGGTGATGTGGTAGTGAAAGGTTACCGATTTGCTGACTACTACGACCGCGACTACGAACCCGACTGGAGCGAATGCGAAGCCCAAATCATACGCGTCATCTTGTCCTTTCTATCCGCAATAGGCATGCTCGACATCGCATACACCGAAAATATCGCCCGCATAAAGTATGCCGATGATGACTACTGCGTGGGAATTGCAGGCTTTCGCATAACAAAACTCGGCGCATGGATTCTTGGAATAACCGATAAATATGAAACCAACAAAACCACAACAACCACCCTAAACGACGAAGGCCAACTACTCGTACTACCCGACTACTCCATTATGATCTCCGGACTCAAATGCCGCATCGAACACGAAACCTACTTCAGCAAATTCCTAACCCGCCTCTCAGTTGACGGAAACGCCGCAGTCTACCGACTCGACTTCCCCTCCATACTCCGCGCACATGATAACAACATAACCCCCCAAAAAATAAAAAAAACCCTACAAACAGCAAGCACCAACCCCCTCCCAGACAATGTCATACGTTCCCTCGATGATTGGCAACTAAAAATCGGACGCGTAAAAATACATACCCTAACCGTACTTGAAACCGATGATGCCTTGTTGCTTGAAGAAATAAAGCACATCAAAGGGTTTGGTAACATCATAACAAGCGACCTAAACCACGCAATCGCAATCGATAGTGAACAACAAAAAAAAGCGAAAACCCTAATTGAGAAAAACGGCTGGCCAGTAAAAATCTAAAACCTTGGCGTTTGATTGATGGTTTCTGTTCATTTTTGGTCATCAAACCAGTTCTCTGTCATGCGGCATGGTTGTAAGATTAAGACGGTTATGTGTTTGGGGTGACTAAACCAGTGCGGTATCCGGCGGTTTTTTGGCAGGGGTGATAGACATTTTGTCTCATGTTTTCACAAGCCTAAACCTTTTGATGCGCAGGCTAAACTTTGGTATGATAACCTCTCCTAACATAACCTGTTAATATCTTTCCAAGTTCCACCACAAGAAGTATTATCGTTCCGCCTGCAAATAGATACAGCCAATCCACTGCACTTAGTGGAACAGTGTCAAACCATTGTTGCATGAAAGGTAGGTAAGTGTAGCCTAATTGGATCAGTATTAATACTCCTGCAAGGACAAATGCCATTTTGTTTTTCCAAAAATCCTTACCAAAAATTGTATGATGCATTTTGCGGCAACTGAAAAGATAAAACATCTCCCCAAAGATAAGCATATTTACAGACATTGTTCTAGCATACGCAAAACTATAATTGTTCTGATAGATTTCAAAGAACAGCATTGTAAACGATGTGATAATTACCGCTACCAATATCATATGCGGAATTAAGCGTGAACTAATCAACGACTCTTTTGGGTTACGTGGTGGCTTTCGCATAACATCTCTTTCTACCGGTTCAAAAACCAAAGAAAGAGCTGACGTAACAGCAGTCACCATATTTACCCACAAAATCTGCACCGGAGTAACCGCCAAAGTCAAACCTAAAACCAAACAAACCGTCATCACCAAGGCTTCCGCACCATTTGTCGCAAAAATAAACAAAATTGTCTTACGTATATTATCATATATCGTTCGGCCTTCTTCCACAGCCGAAACAATAGATGCAAAATTATCATCCGCCAACACCATCTCAGCTGCATCTTTTGTTACCTCAGTGCCCTTAATGCCCATCGCCACCCCAATATCTGCCTTTTTCAAAGCAGGTGCATCATTAACACCATCCCCCGTCATCGCCACGATTTCACCCTGTTCTTGCAACGCTTTAACTAACCTAAACTTATGCTCAGGGCTTGTCCTTGCAAATATGTCACAATCCATCACTGCTTCTCGAATTTGTGCATCATCCATGGCTTCAAGCTCAGCGCCGCTGATTACGCGGGGATTATTTGTCAGCCTCATTTGCATAGCAATTTCTCGAGCAGTAAGTGCATGGTCACCGGTAATCATTTTTACGCGAATTCCCGCGTTTTTACACACGCCTATGGCCTCTATGGCTTCAGGTCTGGGTGGATCGATAATTCCAACAATGCCTGCAAATATCAGATCTTTGCCTAAATCGTTATGGTCAAGGCTAACCTTATCGTCATTTGTTTGTGTATATGCACAACCTATAAGCCGCTGTCCGTGGCCAGCCGCCATCTCTATCTTTGCTTCCCAAAATGCGTAATCTATCGGTTTTGTTCCCTCCAAAGTTGTTTGTTGCCCACAAATGCTTAGGAGCTTTTCAGGCGCACCAACAGCGAAGAGAACTTTTTTACCATCTATATTGTGCAGTGTTGCGCGATATTTATGCTGTGAATCAAACGGTATGTCGTCGATTTTACCCGAATCTGTATTGACATATCCCGCTTTGCGAACAAGTGTTTTTAGTGCCGCTTCGGTAGGCGCACCTTGAGGAATCCAAATGCCTTCGCATTCCAAAATATCTGCTTCATTGCATAACTCCAAAGACTGGATAAGCCGATATATTAGGACATTATTAAAGTCTGCACGCGTATCTTTGAGGGTTATTTCCCCCTTTGGTGCATAACCTAAGCCTGATACGGCAAAGTCCCCGTTTGAGGTATATATGTTGGTTGCAGTCATTTCATTTTTGGTCAGCGTTCCAGTTTTGTCAGAGCAAATTACCGTAACTGACCCAAGGGTTTCAACCGAAGGCAGCCGCCTGACTAGTGCATTTCTTCTTGCCATACGCTGTACCCCAAAAGCAAGTGTGATGGTAACTATTGCAGGTAGACCCTCAGGGATTGCCGCAACTGCTAAGCCAACTGCCGCAACAACTGTATCTCCCAAAGAAGCATTAGTGAAGAGAACCGCATACACAGTTAAAAGCGCAGAAAAAACAAGTATCATAACAGATAAGGTTCTGCCTAAGCGGTCCATTTTTTTCATAAGTGGGGTGCTTTCTGTTTTTGTTTCGGTGAGCAAAGTGTTGATTTTGCCTACTTCTGTGTCAGCGGCTGTTGCAACAACTATTCCTGTGGCATCGCCTGTGCGAACAGTTGTTCCAGCGTATGCCATACCTTCTCTCTCGCCTAAAACAGTACCTTCTAAAACAGGTCGGGTTGTTTTTGATACTGCTACAGACTCGCCTGTGAGTGAGGATTCATCAACTTCAAAGCGGCTCACGCTAATAAGCCGAATATCGGCCGGAACTTTATCCCCTGCTTTCAAAAGGACAATATCGCCTGGAACGAGATCTTCTGCGGCAATTTCCTGTCGTCGTCCGTTACGTACGACATTTGCTTTTAATGAAAGAAGATTTCGTACGCTGTCTAGTGCTTTTTGTGCTTTATCTTCTTGAATATGACCAACGATGGCATTGATGATAACAACGCCTAAAATAACTCCTGTATCAAGCCAATGACTCATAAGCGAAGTTAATACAGCGGCGCCAAGTAAAACGTAAATTAATGCATTGTTGAACTGCAGTAAAAATCGTTTGATAACGCTATCTTTTTTTCTTTCTGGTAATTTGTTTTTGCCAAACTGCTCTGACCTCTCGGAGACTTTCTCATTTGAAAGGCCGTTTGTGTCTGTGTTTAGTTTGTTCAATACTGCTTCGTCAGTTAGTGTTTCCCATGGAATGTTGTACAGATTTTCTTTCATGTTTAATTGTTCGCCTTCAATTTGGGTATCCCAAAGCGCGTGGTTTTTGCCAAACACAACATTGATTTTTGATATATTCTTTTCCAATAACCCAATCAAAAATGTGTGGTACACATACCAAAATCAACAATAGACTCTGAAATGCTTGTGTGCTATTGGTTTTGTTGTAGCTATGGTTTTAATCATCATTACCTAAAACGCCGCTTTCTTAGAGAGTGCGGTTCAGGGGGTGACTTTGGAACTGTTTTAGCGTATTGAACCAGTTTCCGTAAGAGAAGTTTGTTATTTATCCCTGTTTTTTTGCTTTTTTAAGCAATATGAGGTTGCGTTTAGTGGATAGAACAGGGTTGGTCGGAGGGATAAGCCTGTGTGGATGAGGACGATGATTGCTATGAGGCGAAAGACGTTGGTTGTGTGTTCGGTGTGTCATAATGGGATTCATTCGGGTAAGTATGATGGAGTTTGTGTTCACTGAGTTGGTTGCCGGAAAGCGGAATGAGTTAGAAATTCTCCCGTTCCGTTTGGAGAAGGGGGGCTGGAAAAGTGCTGGTGACAGTGTCTCGCTGACCTCCTATTCTACAAAACCCTATCAGCTCTTAGAAGACGTTGGCCAATCTCTTGCTATGTAGCCTGGTTCTGTGGAGAAGGTGGATTATAAGTACATACGTCATGGGATGTGTAGTATTTTTATGTTTAATGAGCCGCTTGGGGGTTGGCGTCATGCTGAGGTGTTGCCGCGTAGGGCTAAGGTGGATTGGGCTCATAAAGTACGTTGGCTGCTTGAGGTGCAGTATCCTTTGGCTGAGAAGGTGGTGCTTGTGATGGATAATTTGAATACGCATACGTTGTCGTCGCTTTATGAGGCTTTTTCACCTGAGGTGGCGTTTGGTTTGGCGCAACGTTTGGAAATTCATTTTACGCCTAAACATGGTAGTTGGCTTAATATTGCTGAGATTGAGCTTGCGGCTCTTGCTGTGCAGTGTCTTGGTGATAGACGTATTGGAGGTATTGAAGTTCTTAACTTAGAATTGTCAACTTGGTATCGGCAACGCAATCAAACTCAAAAGGGCGTTGACTGGCAATTTACCACCAAAGACGCATGAATAAAACTCAAGCTATACCCAATAATAATATAGAGATTTAGATGTTACAGTGCAGTAGTTGCTAATCGTGATATTATCATTTCTTGGAATTTCAAACATTTAGTAAATTATAATACAATTAATAAAGTCAAAATTGTAAACGCTATTAATAAATATGAGGAAATTAGTATTATGTCGCCGACAATGTTGTTGGAGGATGATGAGGAATGAAAGCCAGTGTCGCCATGCAGGAAATCCGAAAAATCAGAGATGAGCAGTCTTTGCGACGTTTGAACACGACCCCTGAGGAGCGCGCAAAAGAATCTGAACAGGCACTTGTTTGGCTTTCAAAAGAATTAAAAAAACCGGCTTAAAGTCGTGGAAAGTTGTCAAGCATAATCCACGTAGTCACCTTATCGTAGGGGCGGCGGCGATGATACAGCCGCTTAATAAAGCGCAAAAATCGGCCAATTAACAGAGCAAACGAAGAACACAAATCACCGCGCTTGACCCGTAGGCGGGGACGCGCTCAGCGTCGAGCAAGGCGGTTTACGCCGAAAGCGTACACTTCCCGCATTTCGAGTGGTAGCAACAAAAAAAGACCCTAACATGGCGCTAGAGATAATCATAGCAGAAACGGAGTCTCGCAGAGAGCGATAGCGACCGAGAACAAAAATAACAAACCAACCATAACAACAACATAAAGCTATGAAAAACCCTGACGTTGTTGCTTGGTGCATGGGGTGGGTTCGCATCCACCAGTGTGCGGTTATGATGTAGGGAAAAAAATTAGAAGACGAATTAGATTTAATTTTTAAACTGTTGTGCTTACTTTTTGGTAAGGGTTATTTCCATCGTGGAAACCATTCTGGATTTGTTCTCGCCCTCACGAGGTGGCATCTCGGCTGTTCCGATTGCGATTTTGGTGACTTTGAGGTCTTTTACGAAACGGTTCCTTGCGATTTCTGCAACGTCAACTGCGGTAGTTATGGCTTGGCCTCTTGCTTTGAGGGTGATCTCTTTTAGATTATTTGAGGAGAGGCTTGTAATGATTGCCAGAACATAGCTCATTGGGGGTTTGTTTCCGACGAAAATAACGTCTGCGTTTTCAGTCATTTTATTTTTCTCCTATATGTTGCTTATGTGTAACGTTACGGGTCGGCGCTTTGTTGCGGGACCTAACATTACTGCCCAATATTTATGGTTTCTTCCTTATAAAGTCATTGAAAAAGGGTCTCTGAAAACATAACGGTTAAACATTCTAAGAAATGCTTTTCTGTAGCTAACAGTATGGCTACTACACTCAGGAGATGCTTGGGTGCTTACCAAACTTAAAAAACAAATCCAGATGATGCTTAACTCGGAGGCTAAACTAGCCCACAGACTTGGATTCACCCCCAACCGTATAAGCCTCACCGGTTTCCTATTTGCCCTAGTCTCTGCGGTTGCATACGCCTCAGCCACTGCTCAGGCTCCTTGGTTTTTGTTGCTTGGTGTATTTTTTTTGTTAGCTTCGGGGTTTAGCGATACTATGGATGGTATTGTTGCTCGTACTTTTCAGCAAACCACCGTCTTTGGAGGTTTTTTTGATGCTGTTCTTGATCGATATGCTGATGCGGCAATCTATGCTGGCATACTTCTCTCTGGGTTATCTGATGTTGCTTGGGGCACCTTTTGGGGGCCCATCCTTACTCTATCTGCCCTGGCGGGGTCGATGATGGTTAGCTATACCCGTGCAAGGGCTGAGACTTGCGGCCTAAAAATGGAGTCCGTGGGGTTTGCTGAGCGTGCTGAGCGTATGCTTATCTTAGCTGTTGCCAGTCTCTTGGGTTACTTTTGGTTGCCGGCTTTGGGTTATGGTGTGGCTTTGTTAGCGGTGCTCTCAAACATAACGGTCATACAAAGAGCGTGGTATGTTTATGGTGAATTAAAGAAAAAAGCAGCTTTTGTTGCTGCTGGTTAGTATTTTCGTCGGTATCCTTTTGAGTGGCGTTCGGTTTCTGCTCGAACTTTAACGATGCCACGGTGAACTGCACATGAAATACAGTAGTATTTAGTGTCCACCCAAGATGCTAAAAACGTGCCTTTTTGCCTGAGTTCTTTGGCTAACTGGGGTTCTACAAATGAGACTCGCCTTGTTGATCGTTTTGCTTTGTCTCTGGGCACCATTGCACCACAGTTAACGCATTGTACAAGGGTACTGCTTCCTTTGCTTCCTTTAGCTCTTCCTCGGCTTTTTCGCTTAACAGGCATATTTTGTCCTCTTTTCCTTTTGTTTTGATTTATTGACTTAACTGTCTTATATATCTGCTCTTAATTTTAATAGCGAAGCTATGTTTGCGTTTTGATTTATCTGTGGAACAATTTTTCCTCCCGCAGAGGTCAACAAAGTTGTAACTCCTGGGCCATGTCCTGCTGAGATACAATTGGTATGAACCACCACCCCCACTGAGACTGCGCCTTGTCGATAGATCCTGCCAAATGAATGATCCGCATCCACAATAGCCACCAAATCGCCCAGCCTCAGATCTCTGAGTCCATACTGCTCCACAATCCCCTCATCAAAGAGTTGAATATCATAATCGCCCGAATAGGTTTGATTCGCCCCCAACCCCGAACCCATAATAGCTGATGGAATAAGATGCGTAACCCCCACCAAAAGCTTCTCCCCCGCAGGCTGTAGGCCCCAGGCCTCAAGCAACGACGGATCCATATTAAACACCCTTATATCTGGATAGTACTCTCGTAACTTCAAACCCGTACCGTAGGCTCTGATAAGGATCTTATCGCCTGGCAAAAGCTTTTCTAGAACCTCTTTTGAAAAATCCACCATAACATGCTCAATCCCCCCATGCTTACCTGTAACTATCCCCTGATCCCCTTTACCATCCCCTGAGGCCACAATTGCCTGATTCCCCACACACGCCAAGACATTAAATGCTGTGTTAGCGGCTTGACCTGAACGGGGATCATTTTCTCTATTGCTCACACTGACCCCTGGCTCCACATGATCTGCCTCCCAGCCCAACGCAAAATCCCCCACCCTTAGATTATAAACTACCCCACCCACTCCTGGCAACACTTGGGGGCTCCCTGTGGCCGATACAGTGTAGACATTGCGGATCGTGGGACTGGCAATCTCGCCCATAACTGAGATCTTTATGAGTCTCTCAGCGTTAGTTTTTAACAAATAAATCCCTCATAATTGGTTATGGCGTGGCCTTATAAAACCTGTATGTTGCCTTTTTTGTGTAAAGTAACTCTTAAATCAGGCGTCCTTTAATGTTAGATTAACTCAAAGCCTGACTAAATTACAGCGAGTGAAATGCCATGTCTGAGATTGGTTTAAGTCCCAAAATGTTGGTTAGAGATATCATGAGCAGTCCAGTTGTAACCATGGATGAAAACGAAACCTCCAACCAAGCCGCTATAATCATGGATACAAATAATCTAGGGGCTGTTATTGTCCAAAATAAACTCGGCAACCCCATAGGTATCATCACCGAACGCGACATAGTAAAGCGTGTAGTTGCTAAAAACCAAAAACCTGACACCATAAAAGCCAAAGAAGTCATGACCACCCCGCTTGTCACGGTTGAACCCGAGGTTCTCATAAGTGACGCTGCCCGAAAAATGACCCGCCTAGGCATCCGACGTCTGGGCATCAGCTACAAAGGCAACCTTGTCGGCATCATCTCAAGCAAAGACATACTAGACGTCATGCCTGAGTTGCTTGAAATAATGCAAGAACGCTCACGCATCGAAGGCGCCGCTGCAAACGACGAACCCGAAGAAACCCCCCAATCAGGCTACTGCGACAACTGTGAAACATACTCCGAAAGCCTAAAAGAGCGCAACGGACAAAGCATCTGTGATGAATGCCGCATAGAACTCGAACAAGAAAAATAAACCCCCCTAACAAGCAAACCTTTCTCATATCCTATATCGCAGCTTCTTCTTGTTATGAACCGTCTTTCTGCTCTGGGGTTGTTGAGTTTGGTTGTTTGTTAGTTGTTGCTGATTTGTTTGCCGCATTTTTCACAGAAAACCGCATACCCCTTATTGGCCGCGCCACATGAGCTACAGAATTTCTCGACACTTTGAGTGGTTTCAATCAGCAGTTGACTATCCGGTGAAGTTGAGGCGGTTGATGCTTGCGGTATGTGTCGTCTTCTGGTCGACATAACCGCTGTAACCATCGATGCCGCTATGGCTAAAATAATAAAAACAAAGAGCACCGGATTTTCTACAATCAAATTAAACGATAACGGTAAAACCGGTTGAGCAATCGGATCGGGAACTACAGGCGGAGCTGTATCTGTTGGGTTTGGATTAAACGTTGGCGCCACGGTCTGGGCAGGTACAGGCTCAACTGTTGGAGGCATCACAGCTATAGAGGGAACAAATTGTTTACTCTCATCTATAGGATAAATATGCACTTTTTGTCCGCTAAACTCTTGAGGTAACTGGCCGATCTTAAAGTTGACTCCAGTAGTTTCACAGAAATAGTACGTTTGATTGGAATCCTTAGGATAGGTCCAATAGGTTCCCTTCAAATTATCCCCCAAAATACCCACAGCATAATGATTTGGAGGATTAATATAAACAACCCCATAACCCATAACCAACATCAGAGAAGCAAAAAGAATAGCCACATCCTCACAATCCCCCCCATCATCAACCAAAGTTTCAATAGGAAACCTAGGATACTCATCATAACCCGTCGTAACCAAATCAGAAGTATAGGGCAAATGCTGCACAAACGCCAACACAAAACTAACCCTATCATAATCATTATAACCCATCTGAGTAGCCGCATCATCAAGTTTCTGCGCTAACATCTGTACGTAATAATCCTGCGTAGTAGTAAGATACCCATAACCTGACGGCCCATTTTTTACCCTAACAGAAACCGAAACTGACCGATAAGCATCATAGAGCGCTGAAGGAATACTTAGATTCCAAGTCCAATGCCGCCCATCATAATCCCACACAAACAACTTCTCAAAATACTGCTGTTGCTGTTGTTGAGTGTCACCTTGAGCAATTACCCTCTGAGGAACAATCATCATAGCCAAAGCTATGATAAGCACCAATGAAACAGCGATCAAGAATTGCTTTGATCTAAAACTCACACAACGTATTGCGTCCTACTCCTAAAAAAGGATCCGTGGTCTGGGGTTTAAGTGTTTTTCCAAATCACACCTACTTTCTAATTACACCATAACTCTGTTTCTTCCACGCATCCCGAAACTTGTTATAATAATCTACCCCTTGAAAAACAGGTGCATACGCAAGCTCCCACTCAAGCCCACACTTACAAACAGCATAGGCTTTTTTGTTTTTAATGTCTACAAACATCTGCAAGAGTTCTTTACGACATTTAGGACAATAATAAGGCCCCTTCACCATCTGCTTAGCATCTTTGGTAAGGATTTTCATCCCACTGGCAGCAACTTTATGTAAATCTTTCTCCTTGGCAGACTTCTCTGAACTCATACCTAGAAACTATGCCTGCACAAAGATATACTCTTCCATTTAAACCCCTATTTTGCTTCAAAACACAAAAACCACAAACATAAAACACAATCCAGATAGGCAAGGGCATAGTTTGAACACTAAAAAACCGTATGAACATAGCAACAAAAAATGCTGAGTTGGGTGTTCTCTTACTGGCTTTTCATGTTTATTTCCCTCTTAAATCCCGATGGTATTCTTAAGAAGCGGCATTTCATTAGATAACCTTAAATTTCGCTGGGAATATGGACTATCCAGCGCGGCCGTCGTCTAGTCTGGTTTAGGACTTTAGCCTTCCAAGCTAATGATCCCGGGTTCAAATCCCGGCGACCGCACCATTCACTCAGGTATGATGCCGATCCTCAA
>WQVG01000053.1 GCA_009781675.1 Candidatus Bathycorpusculum acetigenes
AATACTTCTCATCCACCCGAATAATAATCCACAGATGCCGGTCGGCAGGAATGTTTTGTGATGTACCACTAATCCACTCATACATATTAACAGGCGCATTATTGGCGGGAGTGGCGATAGTTATTGATGGTTGTGGGGGCGGCGGGGTAGCTGTGGGGGCGATATATGGCGATGGCGTGGGCGTAGCTGTGGGTTTGCTAGTGGGCGGTGGAGAAAAGGTGGGCGTCGGCATTAGTGTTGGTGTCGATGTAGGCGATGGCATTAGTGTTGGTGTCGATGTAGGCGTATCATCAGGTGGGCTGATAATGGTTGGTTGCGTATAATTTGCAAAAAATGCTGTCATACACACAAGTATTATTGTAATAATCGTTATTATGGCAACGATTTTCTTTTTTGATAGGTTTTTTGTAATTTTATTAGTTGGTTGCTCGTTCGACTTGTTTTGATTGTTATCTGTGTTTTCAGGTGATGTGCCTGTACTAGTAGGGTTTTGTTCTGCACCCCTTTTGTTTAACCAGTATGTTAGAAGTATTACTATGATTGGCCCGACAATGGCGGTTATTATGATGCCGATTAGTTCGATAGTTTCAGATGCCACTGTAAACCAAACCGTTGCTAATTTGTTCAGTGCTGTTTATGTGTTTTCTTTATAAATAGTTTTCTGATATAGGGCAGAATAATAATCGACTGTCAAATATTCAGAAAATTTCAGCGGATTCTTTCGATTGTTCGAGTTTGTTCGCGTGATTTTATGTGGTCTTTTTCTTTGGCGCGGTTGCGCTGTTCGATTAGGGTTTGGGCTTGATTTTCGGGGAGATTTTCTATTACTTTTTGAAAACTTTCGTCGGGGATGATGTTGAGTCGGCGGTCGATTTTTTCTTGCAGTAGGCGGTAGCGGGTGGATTCGGGCGGTTTGTTCATTTGTTGTAATAATTTGTCAATTTGCTGGTCGTCGGAGCGGGTGTCTGCGAGGAGTTTTTGGGTGTGGTAATCTACAGGATTTTGTCCTGTGTGTTCATAATGTCAAGGATGGCGGCGTTTTTGGTCATTAGGTTGGATTCCTTGGTGCGGACTTTTTCTTGAATTTGCTTGATTTCTTCGGGGGCTTGGGTGTGGTATACGCCGAAGTGGTTTTTGAAGAAAATCTGCGCTCGCAGGGCTTCGCGTTCGGCTTGTTTGATGGCTTTGTCGGCTTCTTGTTTTTTTGTCCATTGTAAGAAGTTCAGATTTTGGCGGGTTTCCTGTAGTTGTGCGATTTGGCTTTGTAGTACATCAATATTTTTGGCATGTTCGTCGATATTTTCGGCGCGGAAGGTTAAGCGCCAGTCGCGGAACGCCCTGAGCTTCGGCGGATGTTTTGCAGGTGTAGATGGTAAATACCCATCACGGAACGAACTCGCACCGCTCAAAGCCCACAAAACGGCATATTCCGCGGGGTTTAACTATGCAACGTTGCGGAGCAACATGTAAGTGCGCCCTTCCCGCATTTCGAGCATTATCAACAAAAAAACGCCATCGCACGGCGTTATGGACACTCTCGGCAGAGACAAATTTAACAAAAACTCGGAGTGAAGCCACTTTGCTACACTCCGATGAAAACTTGAATTATTGTGTTCTGATAAAGCCGATAAAGTCGCTTATTGTACCAATTGTCCGCAACAGACCCCTTTTGGGGATGCTGTAGGAACTGCATTGATATCTTTGAGGCGTTTAGTTATAAGATTTTGGATTTCGGGGTCGGGCTCCTGTCGTGATGCGTCTATTAAAAGTTTTTTTGCCATATCATGGCTTCTGATTCCGAAGAGTTTAGCAAATTTACTACTCCGCCTTTCTAGTATTCGGAAGTAACGCGGCAGTACACAGACGAAATTTAGGGGGTAGTATTTGCTTCGGTCCAAGTCTACGACGACTAGTTGAATAGGACCGGCCCGTTGACTGGAGTTTTTTATTGCGTATAGTTTTAAATTCATTTACCCACCTTCTCTATATGTTATCAAGTTAGAGATAACTATAAGTTGAATCTACAATTATAATAATACATTACACTAAACCATATTAAACTTTCCCAAAAATTCACCCTCAGAAAAAATAACACTAAAAATCACCCAAGTTTAGCATATTTTCAAAAATAACCACATTTTTTTGCATTAAACACAATTTTTTAAAAACATAAAATTTTTTGGTTTTTCCTCTAACAAAATCGAGAAAAATCGGCGATTTTGAGTTAATTCATCTTGTGACCGAAAAAAGCATATATGTCAAGACACCGTTTTCCATTAAAAGTCAGTGAAACAGCATGTCTACTGAAGAAAACAACAATGAAATGGTCGTCACTCCCTGGGAAGTCAAGGGCAAAGTTGACTATGAACGTCTTATCAAGGAATTTGGCACTCAACCACTTACACCCCAGCTTTTGAGCCGTGTGGAGAAAGGCACTGACAAAATGCATCTACAACTTGAACGTAAAATTTTCTTCAGCCACCGTGATCTTGATACCGTTCTTGATCTCTACGATAAGGGCACCAAGTTTGTGCTCTATACAGGCAGAGGTCCCAGCGGACCGGTCCATATCGGGCATTTGGTACCATGGATTTTTACGTTACATATTCAACAGAAGTTCAAAACCCGCCTCTACTTCCAAATCACTGATGACGAGAAATTCCTTGTTGGCGATGACAGAAATCTAAAGGAAACTGAAAAATGGAGCTATGAAAATGCACTCGACCTTATCGCATTGGGGTTTAAGCCAGATGATACATTCATAATCTATGACACAAAAGACATCGATTTATTCTACGATATCACTCTTGAAGTCGCTAAACGCATCACCTACAGTACAGCACGAAGTACATTTGGTTTCCAAGATAGCACCAATATAGGCTGGGTATACTGGCCTGCGGTCCAAGCTGCACCATGCTTTATACACAAAAAGCTTACCGATGAAAATGTTCCCGCATTGATTCCTGCCGCCATCGATCAGGATCCCTATTGGCGAGTAACCCGCGATGTTGCACAGAAATTGGGTTACTATAAACCAGCGCAGATTCACTGTCGTTTCCTCCCCGGACTTGGGGCAGGCGGAAAAATGAGTGCCTCAATGCCAGAAACTAGCATATTTACTACGGATTCGCCGGATGTTGTTAAGAAGAAAATTTGGAATGCATTCACAGGCGGCAAGGGTACAGCAACAGAGCAACGTAAATACGGAGCAGATCCCGATATCTGCAGCATATTCCAATACTACTTTTACCTCTTTGAAGAAGATAGTGGAAAACTTGTTGAAAGAGAACGCAAATGCAGGGGGGGAGAGATGCTGTGTGGTGAATGTAAAAAAGACATCGTAGAAAAACTCAATCATTTCCTTGAAGTCCACAGCGAGCGCAGAGAAAAGGCCAAAGATGTCATCGAAGAGTATCATATTAAACGTAAATAAGAGGCTTTGTTGTGTTAGTGGAGTTTTGGCTGGCTTGGTGTTGTCGGGTCAGCAACTACCCCGAGTTCGAGGAGATATGAGAGGGCTTCGAAAACGGAAAAATTTTGCTGCTAACATACCTTCAGCCTTAACCAGTCATTCCACCACTAACAAGACTTAAGATTGTTGTAAATGCCTTATAAGTGTTGTGAAACAAAGGGACGAAACAAAATAGAAAACATCCCACAGATCACATAATAAATTTAACCCACATCTTAAAGCTGTTTGAGACGTTCCCTAAATGACATTCGGACACCCCAAATACTAGCCTCCAAAGCAACGGTATCCGTCAATACAGGACTAAAATCGGCCGCATCTGCTCTAAAGCTGGTTTGTTCGGCCAAATCCACAAGTTGCTCTTTAAAGGCATCGAATTCATTTTGCGTATCTGCGCCGACGATTTTGGCAAGCCAAAGGTCATTTAGTGTAAAATACGCCAAAACAACAGCTTTAACATGCTCAACATTGGGAACTGTATCTGCCAAAGCCTCTTGAGACTCAATTTCGTTGAAGTAACCATATATTGCCCTAAGGCTATCTAATGCTTCTTGAGCAGTTTCTTTAGCAACTTGATTTTGGACAGCAACAGCAATTTTAGCAAAATCTAAATCCAGAGACATTAATGTTTGAGGCTTAAAATTAAAGGTGCCACCTAAAGTCTGCACATAACTCTTCAGTCGCATCCAACTCACCCGTTTTTCATGTAACCCCATCAAGATATCAAATAAGCAGTCCACAATAGGCAAAGAAGCAGCTATAGCAGCCAGTAACTCATTTCTACACAGCTCAGTCTGTAGGGTTTTTTGAAGATCTTTCTGATGTATCTCTTGCAACTCAGCAATCTGCTGGGCTAATTTAGCAAATGAGCCACCCTTCTGTGTTAGAATAAACTGATACGCTTCATTATTCCAGCTCAGACTAATCCAATTACGGAGACACTCCACCTTCGTTATCTCGTAAACCGGAAACTCCTTGGCTACAACCCAGCGTTTCTTAAACAAACCCACCCTATTGGAGAATCTGACTTTATCCTCTACGATGTCATATCGGGCAACTGGAAATCCGACAAGCTTACAAGAGTTAGTCCCCGATGCTACAGTCTCTCTATCGGGTTGGGGCTCAGTTTTTTTCCGCTCAAACAGTACCAACGGCGCAACTGGGGCAACTATAACCGATACATACGAACAGTTGTGTTGCAGGTCATATTTACGGCTCATGAAAGTCTCTTCTTCAACACACTATGGGTTGATAAGTACTTAAAATTTAGCCAAGCCACTCTCAGAACAAAAAAAGACGCGTTCCATTTTTAGAGTTTTTCAGGATCAGCATTTTTTATATATTCAATTATATTTAGGTTAGAAAGTTTTTTTGTGAAAAGTTGCTTGAATAGCACGGTTTTCTCTCTTCCTTGAGCCCTTAAGTCTGCAAGCTGTTGTGCTATTTGTTCTTGTTCAGCAGTTAAATCTGTCAACATTTTTTGTATTTGTGAAGATTTTTCAGGACGAATTAAGGATTTTTTTAGATAATCTTCGGGAACGTCCATCCGCACAGCGGTTTGGGCAATGGTCATACCGCTATCCATAAAACGCTGAATAACGATCCGCATATTTTCGCCGACTTCAACAATATGCCCGTCGGGATCATAGAGACGCACAACCCTTTGTCCCCAGCTTTGTTCCAACGGTGGATGAACCAATTTCACGGTGCACAATTTTTCTACAAATCCATCAAAATCATCTGTTTCAAAATAAAGCTCCATAACATGGTTATAAAATGTTGTTTCATCTTTACCGATGAAATTACGCCATGTTTCAAGCGTCTGTAAAAAAATACCACCGGTTAAAATAACATTTGCGCCTAAATCAGTCTCGACATTGAGGCCTAAAACAGTTTTGTAAAAGTCTTTTGAACGTTCCATATCGCTTACTGCGACGAGTGTACCGTTGTATTTCAACCTAATCGCTTCCTTATCTATCACATTTACAATTACTGCGGGTTCCAGACGCACCAAATAGCTTTTTTGTTACATGCCAAGATACATGGAGTCTGGTTTGTTTCGGGTTTGCAGGCAGTGCAGATGTACTTGATTTTTTTACGATGTTCCTCTTTGATTGCAACTATAGATTTATCTTCTAAATCTATGAATTCCATCACCAGCTCGAGTGTTTTTTGGGGGCATTTTTCGATGCAACTACCGCAACCAGTGCATTTGTCTGAGTCCACGACAATATAGTATTCGCCTGAACCGTCACAGTAACCATAGTACGTGATGATTGCTACTCACCTATTTTCTGTTCTTTCTCATATAGTGCCTTAGCAAGCAGTGCGGCTCCGAATGCGCCTGCCGCCATGGGATCTAATCCGCCCTCACGCCAGTTTGGCGTCGGCAGACACTTAACACCCAAAATGGTTTCGATACGACTCACAATCCCCACATTCTTAGATTGACCGCCCGTAACGACTAGTTCAGGTTCTAGATTGACACGGTTTATTAGGTTAGCCATGCGCACTGCCATCGCCCGCGTGTAAGCCGCCAAAACCTTCTCCTTAGACCAGCCCTTACGTAATAAACCGATAGCTTCAGTTTTTGCAAACGCCACGCAGGTACAGCTCACAGGTTCGGGTTCTTTTTCGACCTTGAGAGACATTGCACCGATTTCTTCGATAGGAACCTGTAACAAATCCGCAAAAACCTCCATACCCCTACCGGTACCTGCGGCACATTTGTCGTTCATAAGAAAACTAACGACTCTTCCAGTTTCGTCAATTTTTATGGCTTTGATATCTTGCCCACCAACGTCTAGTACCGTTCGGACACTGGGTCCCCAGATAAAGTTAGCGCCTTTGGCATGGCAAGCTATTTCTGTTATGGCTTTGTTTGCCATAGGAACGTTAACTCTGCCATAGCCGGTTCCTACGATGTATTTGATGTTGCCTATGTCTACGTCTGTGTCTTTTAGAGCAAAGTTTAGAGCCTTTTTGGCGCTCTCAGGGCTGTTGCTACCGGTACGGGTGATACCCCAGCTATAGGCTTGTCCGTTAACCATTACTGCGGCTTTAGAACCCACAGATCCGACGTCTACGCCTGCAGTGATTATGTCTTTATCGGCAGGTTTGATGTTGGGCATTATGTGGTGGTATTCATGCCAGCGCCAAAACTCTTCCTGTGTTGTACTCATTTAGATGCCCCCTTGGCGCGCGTTGCTGCAATTAGTGCTGCGCCCAATGCACCCGCATATTCAGGATATTCGGGGATCTGAACGGCTAGATCTAGTTTGCGGTTGAGTGAGGCTACAAATCCAGGGTCTTTAGCAACACCGCCGACCAGAACCACTTCAGGATTTATACCCAAGCGGTGTATCATAGAAGAGATACGATCTGCCATGGCATCAAAAACGGCTCGAGCAATTTCAGGTTTGGATTCTTGACGGTGAATAAGCGAAACTACATCAGATTCGCCAAATATGACGCAGGAAGCATTGATAGGGCTTGCACGTTCTGCTTTGAGTGCAAGGAGTCCCATATCGTCGAGTTTAACTTCTAATGCCCGGGCCATGGCTTCGATAAATGCACCTGCACCAGCAGCACAACGCTCGTTAACAACAAACTCCATCATTAATCCGCGCGCATCACATTTAACGGCTCGAGCTTCTTCTGCACCGATATCAATAACTGTGCGCGCTTGGGGAATAAGAAATACGCCTGCTTTTGCATCTGCACCCATCATACTTACTGTGTTGTTGGCGTGGGGCGCTAAATCCATAGCTGAACCAGTGGCGGTGAAATGGTTAACATCTAAGAGCGATAGATTGGCGGCTTTTAGGGCATCATTAACTGCCTGCTCAGTAGCCTTAGCGGGATCAAACCCCGCAAACATCTGTCCACGCCCAACAACCACATCGTCCTTTAGGACAACTGCCTTTACGCGCTGTGTTCCAAGATCCATTCCAACAGTAATCAGATTAGTTCACCTCAGAAATCTACCCGAGCGTTTAGCAACTCCATAAAAGCCTCAACACGGGTCTTTAGCTGTCCAACATCCTCGCGAGTATACTCCGTATCAAGATAATACACCGGCACATTGATCTTATCGAGGGCTTTTTTAACACGACTATATTCCATCGCATAAAGCATACACCCCCGAACCACATAGTAAACAACGCCCTGGACATTCCATTCTTTGGCTTTATTTATCAACCAATTAATACGGTCTTCATTACCGTTTTTGCTGGTAAAGCAGGGACATGTGGAAGCCATAAGATAGCGCTCACTTATCGCATTTAGCATATCATCCATCGACCACTCGTCTACGCCTATGGGATCGTTTAGAATCCGTTCTCCGCTACATTGCTCATCAGCAACAATAATACCCTGAGGGTTGCCTTCCTCAACAAGAGTAGGTAGTTTCCAATTATCAGGCCAAAACATCGGAGTCCCCGTAATCATAACCCTAGGCGTATCAGGACTGCAGACCCAATCTTTTTGTTGGGCACGTTTTTCGAGTTCATCACAGAGTAGCTCAGTTTTTTCAGTCCAACGTTTGGTATCATCCCAAGTGTAGGCCTGATTGACAAGCATAGCATCCCGACCCATAATAACAGGATTTGTCCTACGAAGATTCTGTAATCGACGAAAAGCCTTAGTTGCACGATGACTTTGCGTGATGGCTTCGTTTAGGTTCTTTCGGGTTATTTTATTACCTGTGAAAGATTCGATTTGGGTTTTCATATGCTTAATTTCATCACTCCAAAAGCGTAGGCTCTGAGTGGAGTCTTTTATACGGGGAACATTCATACCCCAAATAGTTTGCTGATCACTCAAAATTTCGCTAAGCTTAGTCATACCATCACAAGTTAAAACACTGATTAACGCGTCGCTTTGTTCAAGAAAAGGAGAAAGCTCGATCATTTTAGCGCCAATAGTTGAGCGGATAACAGGACAAACCTCCACAGGAACCACACGATCCCCAAGCTTAGAGGTATCATACCAACCGGAGTTAACACGTACTGGAATAGCATCGGCAGCCAAAATCAATTCAGTAGGGGCAAAAAGGCACATATAACCGATAACTTTTTTGCCTTTCTCTTTTTCAGCTTGAATCTCCTGTTGACGACGACCAAAAAGATTGGCAATATCATCGAAATATTTCATAGCCTCAGGACGATGAGGATCAGCCCGCTTCATACGTTCAATGTTGTCCGCAATTATTTTCTGCGAAGCAATTTTCACAGTGTTTTTTAATTCATCCATTTCCTTTCTTGAAATTTCAGGCAGATATCTCTGTTCAACCGTTCCATTTTTGCTCAATTTTTCTCTCCTCACTTACTCATCATTAATTGATGGCTCAAGCCAGTTTCTTGACTTAAACACCGGCTTGTTAGCCAGCTTTATTTTAAGCGCGTCTTCATAAGGACACATCTCTACACATCTTGCACAGAGCATACACTGGGATGTGCCGATTTTCCCGCCCTTCTGTTCATAGACCTCAGGGACCTGTACTGGACAAACACGCTTGCAGACACCGCATTTGGTACATTTCTCTTCGTCTTTCTCTATGTAGAGTAGCGGCACCCCCTTAAATGCCTTAAACTTGTTTATGGCCGCTATGGAAGCACCGGCTGGACAGAAGCGGCACCAAACCCGCCTAATCAAAAAGGCACCGATCAACGTAACCACCACAAACACGACAGCAAAGATTTGTCCAGGGGTTGTGTCGATAAATGTTACAATGTCACTTATGTAGGGATAACTAAGGTTGATGTCACCTAAGACTATCTGCCCTGTCCAGGGCACAACTAGAGGTATAAGCGGGTCTATGATGATGCTGTAGGGACGGAAAGGTCCAGCAAGTAACCGAGCCATCATCACCGCAGAAGCGGTGTTGGGCGGTGGATCTATCAACCACAATGCAATAGGCAAAAGCAGGAACACCGCCAAAATCAGGTATCGACCCTTATGAAGGGCTGTGTTGAGTCTCTCAGGGAGGAGACGATAGCGGATTTTGAGGGCTTTTCTTATCACACTCTCTATATCCATAATGAACGCAAAAGGACAGACCCAACCGCAAAAGAACCTACCCAAAAAAAGCATCACTGCAAACCAGGCGATAAGCACATAGAGAAGGGGTATGGAGGGTTCGAGGGAGAACAAAAAGAACAATGCGGCTAAACCAACTGCTTGAATAACGAACCGTAAAAAGGTTACTCGAGCAACACGGTTTTTCTTCCAAATTATAACAGAGATCACCCCAGCTGCTCCAAGCCCTGCTAATACGATGAGGATAAGGATATTCCCGATTAGTTCGCCAGCCATACTTTTTCGCTCAGGTTAATTGATTGTATGTTTGATTTCTTGGTTATTATGCGGTTGATGAGTTAAGCATTGTAAGTACACCCAACAGAATCAGAACAACGCCTCCAGCGACTGAAATCCATTTTTGGAACAGCGGCGCCTTGCTGAGCAACCATCCTGTGACGCCGGCTAAGAGCAGAAGAGGCGAGATCACTGTTCCCAACCCAAAAAGAACAGCTATACTGACGCTTCCAGCGGGGGATGTAAACGGCATAGCATAAAGCAGAAGTGCCACTAGCGGCGGACAGAGGATTAAGCCTCGGGTTAAACCCAGCGAAAAAGCGCCAAAGTTCACGCCAAATCGGCTTCTTTTTTTAGTCTCGGATAATTTTTTTGCGTCTTGACCACTGCAGTCACAAGAGGGTTTTCGAGCCTTAAGCAACACCATTACACCGATGATTATGGTGACTGCACCAAAGACAAACGATGAGTAGATTTGAAAGGGCGCGATTGCGGTTTCAGAGACAAAGGCCTGCAAGAAACCTCCAAATAATCCCGCGATGGCTCCGATCAGGGCATATGCAAGTATGCGTCCCGAATTGAAGAGCAATGTTATCTTGACGCTTCCCTTAAACCCTGAGCCGACTCCTGCAATATAACCCGCCACAATTGGCAGACATGAAGCAGTACAGACAGCGAAGCTATAGAATAAGCCGTCTGCAAACGCCCCCAAGTATGGGTTTGATATATCAGCTATTAACGACATGCAGATGTTTCCAAGCCGAATTATTATAGCAGATAAACGTTTAGGACATTTAAAGTTTACATATTTTTGAGTGAATACGTTTCTTTGCCGCTAACAGCAAAAATCAGTTTTTAGATGTTGCCTGTACCAAGAAGAAATCGCCGTGGTACACTTGGAATTTGCGTAAGTGATTTATCTTAAAAAGGCATTTGTTCCATATATAAACAGGGAAGTACCGCTTGAAAGACCAACCATCGCAAAAGGAAGTCTCCATACTGTTACCTGCCTACAATGAAGCTGTTCAGATTAAACGCTGTATAGATGCGGTAGAAGCCTCACTGCGAACCTTTTGTAGTTCCTATGAGATAATTGTCTCTGAAGACGGTAGCACTGACGACACAGATAAAATCGTCACAGAACTGGCACAATCAAACCCCAACTTGGTCCTGTTACATTCGCCCCTGCGACTGGGCAAGGGTAAAGCGATCAAAAATGCCGTCAACGCCGCCAAAGGCAAATACATCGCGTTTATGGATGTAGATTTAGCCACTGACCTTGCATGCCTCCCCAAACTCTATGGCGTCGTTAAATCACAGGGCGGCATGGCCATCGGATCAAGACATATAAAAGGCTCAGCTGTACAAAGACAACCTACACGAACACTGTTTAGTTTAACCTACAACATCTTTGTGCGGATGCTCTTTTTTGATGGGATCCATGACCATCAATGTGGATTCAAAATTATGAGCCGAAACACTGCAAAGGCAGTACTAGATTTTTCCCGCTCTGACGGCTACTTCTTGGATACCGAGATGATTATTTGCTGTAAACGGCTCGGTTACCCAGTAACTGAAGTTGCAGTAGTCTGGCGGGAAAAAAATAAAGGCGGCTCCAAAGTCAACCCCGCCCGCGACAGTAAAAAAATCGCTTTTGATATGTTCATGTTTAGGATTAGTCGCCAAAAATAAATACAAAAAAAAATAACTCGGTATCACCACATGAGCTTGATACTAATTCAAACATCAACAATCCAGCGTGGGTTGTTAACTTCAATGAAGTTTTAGTAGATTAAATTCAACATATTTTCTACATCAATTTTTTATGATATACCTTTTTAAAATTAATAATAGAATAATTAAGGCAATACCAACAAGTATTAAGAAAATTATAACGGAAAAATATATACTGAGACTTGAACTCGAACGTGGACTGAGCGTTGGACTAGAAGGGGGTTGTGTATCGGGAACTTGTGTTCCGCTTATGTAGCTTATATCATAGTTATTGTAGCCCTGCATAAAAGGTTCCGTCCAAACAATATCAGCACCTACACACATATGGTATATCTCATCATGAACAGATGATCTATCGTAAGCCATTGAAGCGCGATTGTTTGAAAAAATTGTGTTTCCATGGACAAAAAGGTTGCCAAGATTTTCCACAGCAATCCAGATTCCCCCTCCGCTGTTTGAGGCCGTATTATTTGAAATCCTACCGCTAAACAACTCAAATAACCCAGCTCCAACATACACGCCACCGCCCTGATTTCCAGCAACATTACCAGAAATCACACCACCAAACATACTAAAAGGACAGTCAGTACAAACGCCACCACCGATATCGGCTGTATTGTTAGTGATCATCCCACTATCTAACAATTCAAAATAACCATTAAAGTAGTTACATACCGCTCCACCCTTTGTAGCCATATTGCCAGAAATTTCACCCCCCAACAAACTAAAATTACCGTTGTTATACACACCGCCACCATCATGACAAATATTTCTGGAAACCACACCACCAAACATACTAAAACCGCCATAATTGCACACACCGCCACCCTCAAGACTAGCATTATTACAGGAAATTTCACCCCCCAACAAACTAAATCGGCCATTGTAGGAGTTGTATACGCCACCACCAACCCAGCTAGCGGTATTGCCAGAGATCTCACCGCCAGACATAATAAAACTACCATCATTGAGCACACCGCCACCACCCGCCCAGTTAACGGTATTACCAGAAATTTTGCCGGCAACCAAGGTCAGCGTACCGCCTGAATTAATCTCTATACCCCTTCCGTACGCATTTTGGGTATGAGATACAATAATTCCATCAAGATCCAACACTCCGCCAGCCTTAACAACAATAGTAGCCGCATCAGATGCACCAACCAATCTAAAGCCAGCATCATTATCGTTGCTTATCAATGTAATATGTTTAAGGGCAGAAATAACAAGCGGCTCTGAGAGAGAAATATCGCCATCAAGCGCAATAACCATAGATACTCCCGATTGTGCACTATTCACAGTTGCCCAAAGTTCCGCCTCAGTCGCAACATGCACAACATTCTCCAAAGAAGAAGCCATAACACCCACAGACAACACGCAAACAAACAAAGAAAAAATCAGCAATACCGACAACAAACGCTTGCAACAAACGCTCCGCAAACTAAACCTACGCTGAACAATCATAGCAATAGAGAGACCACAACGACAGCGAGTACAGGCATCTCTGATTGCTATACTTAGGGAGCATAGTAGAGGCAACAGGGTTATTGCAACTAAGATGACTTTCAAATATGTCACCTTACCGTAAAAATGTGTAGACATGTCTTTAACTCTAATCTTGGAACATACCGTTCCAGTTGAGGAACAGCAATATCACGCATTAGGTACTTGCCTAAAGCTAATTTGATTAAAAATGGCGACATCGGATTGTCAACCAAAGAATAAACCACACCCCACAAACAACGCACAAGCAAACAAAGGAAAACTAACAATACAACAATACAGACAACAAAAGCAGACAACAAAAGCAGACAACAAAAGCAGACAACAAAAGATGGGCGACAAACTAAGTGATGTAGAAAATTAGGTCGTTTGGAACTTGAGTTTTAACCGTAACTCTTTCAAGTTACCCCCATGAGGTTTTAACCAAATCTGAAAACACCTCCAAAACCTGTTCAGCCTTTTTTGGCAAAGCACACAAATACTCATCACCACCAGCCTCAACAATCA
>WQVG01000054.1 GCA_009781675.1 Candidatus Bathycorpusculum acetigenes
AGGTTTGGAGCAGCGGTGAGTTGGTTCCTGGTAGATATTTTGTTACTGAGGTTTTGCAGGCGGGTTGGGTAATTTCTGATATTGTTGTTGTGGATCCCAGCGGTACCTCTAATGTTGATCTTTCAACTGGTACTGCATTTATCAATCTCCAAGCGGGCACCCATGTAACCATACTCTATCAAAACACAGAACAAATCCCCTGTGTTGTGGAAAGACCCTGTGAGTGTTAAAATAGCGGCACAACAACAATTGTTGGGATCAAAATACTGTGAATAAACCTCGTGTTTAGTGAGTATGATTAGTTATATCACATGAGTCTTTTTATACATATTTATGATGTGATGGCTCAGTTTGAACGGCTTTTTTTGAAATCAAATCGTACACAAGGCAGATATAGCACTAATTTGCATTGTCGTTTGTGACACGTCTTAAGTCGTGTCAGATGAATCTCTATGAAAACTAAAACACCAAAATATATGTTAGCAGTGTTGATTGCTGCCTTAATTGTTCCGGCGTTTGTTATGCCGAGCGTTGTTGTGGCGGAAGAATCTACGCCTGAATGGATAATAACTGTCGTCAAGCCAACTTGTAGCGCTGAAGGCTACACCGAACTTTGCCATGTAGAGAGCGGCGGCAAATGGTATTCTGAATATGTGCCTGCGCTTGGACATCGTTTTGAATTCATTCAAAGCGAAGGCGGCCGATTCCTTGTTAAATGCAGTGTCTGCGATTGGCAAGGGTATATCTCAGACGAATATACGACATATGTTGTTGAGCCGACTTGCACTACAGAGGGTTACACCGCACTTCGTCATGTGCCTACCGGTAACGAGTGGTACTCTGATTATGTACCTGCATTTGGACATACCTTTGAAACTCTTTATCGCGAAGGCGACTATTTGCGTGTCCTATGTAGTGTCTGCGGTTGGGAAGGATACATCTATGAACCCGAAGGAAAAACCTCCGCAGAATGGAGAGATGATATAACAAACGCAATAAACACCGCCTTATCCAATACAGACAGTAGCAGTATAACTACTCTAATAATTTGGGAAGGTAAAACTACTGTGATAACGTTGACAATTGATGATGAAGCCTATAGGTTTACAGGCGGCAACGGTCAAAACAGCGACAAAACCCTCGTGATAGACGGCGTGACATATATAATCAGCATACAGGGCAACGGTAACTGGCGCGTTATTAGCCGCCCATAAAAGCGTTTAATCAAATAAATGGACTACGCAACTATCTTGTCTATAAAAGAAACCCAACCTTCCTTTTTCTATGCCAGATGTTTTGCTTGACCCAGTAACCACCTACTTTGGTAACTCCGAGGTATCGCTGTAGATCAGCAATGCCCTGCCTGCAATCAGCATCAGCATATGGTTACCTGCTTTTTCAACGGTTTTCTCTCCCTTCTGTTTTTTAACCCTTTTTATCATGTTAAACCTTGTTGGGCGGTGGTGTTGCAGTTGTCTAAAGACTGGTGGCGTGATAATTGCTCAAGTTTGCTGTGTGTTGGTGCTGGTTTTGTTGCATTTGGATGGTTGGTTGTTGCTTGAAGAAAAAGAAGGGCGAGAAAGAAACCGTTGCTTTTTGTGTGATAGTAAAGTTTTCAATGTTAGTAGGCACTTAATAAATTGGGTTTGTTTGCTTGCCTGCAGTGTATTCAATGATGCCATGTCTGCAATGCTTGGTTTTTTTCTCATATGTTTGTCGTTTGAATGCGCTTATATAATTTGTGTAAAGCCGGTGTGACTCTGATGAGGTTTGATGGATGAAGTTTTTTCTTGATTTGGGTGTGTTTGGATTAATTTTGGTTGTTATTGGTTGCTGGTTTAGATCGATGTTGTTATTCAGGGTTTTTCTATCCCTTTCTTTGCGATATCTTTTATAATGTCCTCGAGTGTTGCGTTAGTTGATCGGAGGGGGAAACGACACGAGTGCAAGATGGAGAAGAACTAATAAAAATCGTAAATGGCTTGATATAAGTGAGTTAGCGGCGCCTAAAAAACCCAAAGGTTCGGTTCATAAATGTAAATCCTCGCCTACGCCGCCTAATTTCCGTACACCGCTTAGCTATGCTAAGCGTAAGGGTCAGGACCCTAAACCATTAATCGATATCTTTCAGGATAACAGTACCATCACTGTTGTTGCTGAAATTGTGGGTTTTAATAATGACAGTGTAAAAGTTAATGTAAAAGACCAGCGAATCACGCTCTCTGCCAAGTCAAAAGAGCGCCGGTACTATAAAAGTTTAAATTTACCGAAGGTAGTGATTCCTGACGAAACGCACACCAAATTCAAGAATGGTGTGTTAGAGATTAAACTTAAAAAAGCTGAATCAACAGCGATTGGAAAAGAAGCGGACCAACATGCCCCATAAACTTAGGAAAATCAGAAAATTTAGAGGCTCAAGGACACAGGGATACGGAAGAATAGGCCAACACCGAGACAGCGGAAGCAAAGGCAACCGCAAGGTTGGACGACATAAACATCTCTGGAGCAAAATTGTCACCTCACAACCCGATTACTTTGGTAAACACGGATTCACTTCTCCTCAGAGTAAGAACAGGGTTGAATCTACGATTAATCTCTATAACCTTGACCAGCTGACAGCAGGTGCTGAAATCAACTTGACCGAGCTTGGTTACACTAAACTACTAGGCACAGGCACGATCACCCGCGCCCTAACTGTCCAAGTCAAGTCGGCATCAAAATCCGCTGTCCAGAAGGTTCAAAAGGCCGGCGGTAAACTCATACTCGCTGAAACCTCTGAGGAGTAAGCCGTTAGATGCCTGGAAGATTCCTAAGTATATTCAAGCCAATCGGCAGAATACTGCCTGAAATCAAAAAGCCTGAACGAAAAGTCAGTTTTAATGAAAAAATCTTTTGGACTGCGCTAGCTCTAGTTATCTTCCTTGTTATGACCGAGGTTCCCCTCTACGGCGTAGCCCCCTCCGCCAATGACAGCTTCGGTCAACTACGTGTTATCTTTGCTTCAAACCGAGGCACACTGATGGAGCTAGGTATTGGCCCAATCGTCACTGCTGGGTTAATTCTGCAACTACTTGTCGGTGCCGGTATAATCAAATGCGATATGTCAAACCCTGAAGATAGAGGACTCTTTACCGCTGCAAGCAAAGTTTTTAGCGTCGGTCTCACCGGCGTCCAAGCCATCGCCTACATCTTAAGCGGTATGTATGGCTCCATAGGTGAGCTTGGTGTTACTGTAATTATAGCAATTCTACTACAGTTGATAGCCGCAGGCATAATTGTCATGTTACTAGATGAACTTGTACAGAAAGGCTGGGGACTTGGCAGTGGTATCAGTCTCTTCATCATGGCCGGTGTTGCCCAGTCTATATTCTGGTCAATGTTCTCACCAATCCATGGTCTATTTGTGGGAGGCCTATCCCAATTCTTAGCTGGTGGTGACCCATTCAATGGCGCAAATGCTGCCTTTGTGTACGTCTTTGGCGCTACTAATAGCATCTATCCAACTGTGCTTGGACTCATTGCAACCATCGCAGTGTTCCTCATAGTTATCTATCTCCAAGGCGTCAGAGTTGAGTTGCCCATGAGCTACGCCGGATACAAAGGCTTCCGTAGCAGATACCCAATTAAACTCCTCTACGTCAGCAACCTGCCTGTCATCTTTGCCTCTGCGCTGTTTGCCAACGTATACTTCTTTGGCCAGCTATTTTGGAACTGGGCTGGACGTCCAATACCTGGTACTAACCTATTCTTCCAAATCATAGGTGACTACCGCGTTGCCGAATCAGGCTCTGTTTCTGCGGTCGGTGGAATCGCCTATCTTGTCACAGCACCCCACAACATCTGGAGCGTTATCGGTGACCCCTTACAGGCTCTGGCATACATGGGTATACTAGTAGTTTTCTGTGCGGGATTCTCGCTGATTTGGCTTGAAGTCGGCGGCTTAGGACCCAACAAAGTCGCTAAGCAGCTCATGGATAGCGGAATGGAAATCCCCGGATACAGACGTAGCGAACGTCCCATCGAGCAGATCCTCAAGCGCTACATACCTGTTGTCACAGTCTTAGGCGGTATGCTGGTCGGGTTTGTGGCTGCGATATCGGACTTCCTTGGTGCATTTGGTACCGGAACTGGTATCTTGCTCTCCGTAGGCATCATCTACCAATACTACGAGTTGTTGATGCGTGAACGGGCTGCTGAGATGTTCCCAGCGTTTAGGCGTATCATAGGCGATTAATCCGCCTCCCTCCCATTCTTTGTACTCTTTTTTGTTTTATCTTTGATAGTGAGGAACTACCAAACGTGTGTTCTATCTGCCGTATTGGTTAGGGTTGTTTGATTTAGGTAAACATTGCTGAGTTGGAAGTGAAACGGTTATTAACGAGAAACATGTAGGCATAGTCTAAATAGATAAGAAACGCTCTGAAACGACGAAATAAGTGAAAAGCTATGAAAGTCTATAAGAAAATAATGTTTGTAATGCTGTTAGCGCTCGTAGCGAGTTCTGCTTTGAGCGTTTTTGCAGAACAAGCAAGTGCCGCTCTGAGTTACCACGGCACTATATCCATAGATAACCCAAGTGTCGCTCAAGATGCTTCATATACTCTAATCCTTACCAATAATGGTACTGACCGCTTATTGAATGCAACCATTACCGTTCCTCAGGGCATTGCAGACATTACCAATCTTGCTGTAACCCCATCAGCTTGGACTGTACATCACGAAGAAATTGATCAAATTTCCTACATCTACCTCACCCAGACAGCTGATGGCTTAAACAACGGTGACAGCATTACCGTTACCTTCAATGCCGTAAACCCACGGATGACTGGAACCTACCGCTGGGTTATCAACGGTGTAGATATAAATGGCACCACTGGTCCCGAGGTTGATATAGTTGATGTACTTCTAATCCGCATCACAACGATGGTGCCTGTATTTATTCTGCTGGGTATCGCGTTTGGCGTTAGTCTACTTAGTTTAGTGTTTAACCGTCTTTTAATAAGCCACTTCATCGGCTGGGAGCAGTATCAGGTTATGCGCAAAGAAACATCTGAATTCCAAAAGGCACAAATGGCGGCCGCACGAGCAAATGATCAAAAACAAATAGAGAAACTTAAGCGAAAGCAAACTCAAATCAACAACATGCAAGCCAAAATGATGAAAACTAGTCTACTTCAATTTGTTTTTATGATCGTCCCCTGGCTTCTTTGGGGGTTTGTGTTAATACCCACATTTGGAGAGACCAGCCTAGCATACCTGCCGGGCTTGGGTGGAATTCCTATGTTTTGGGTTTATTTCCCGTTATCCTTCTTTGCGAGCACAATTGGACAACGTATACTGGGTCTAAATCCCATAGAACCGCGTTAATGTAGAAAATCGGATGACCCACAATGGCCGACACCCAAAAAACCTGTGCCCAACCAAATAAAACAGTACTCTGCATTTCAGGCTTAGCTGGCACAGGCAAAAGCACCCTAGCCAAAAAACTCGCCCAAAAATACAACCTACAATACTACTCCGGTGGGGATGCCCTAAAAGATCTAGCCAAACAGGAAGGATACGACATATCTGTACAGGGCTGGTGGGAACGCTCTGATGGATTAAATTTTCTCAAAGAACGCCTAGCCGACCCCAAATTTGATCGTGCGGTTGATGCAAAACTCTTAGAGTACGCCAAACAGGGCAATGTGCTCCTAGACAGCTGGACGATGCCTTGGCTATTTAAAGGCGGGTTTAAAATCTGGCTAGACGCCTCAGTTGAAAAACGGGCAATGCGAGTAGCCGAAAGAGACCAACTCCCATTCCCAGAAGCCTGTAAAATGCTAGAAGAGAAAGAAAAACGCACAAAAGAAATCTATAAAGAACTCTACGGCTTTGATTTAGGCAAAGATTTAACCCCCTTTGACTTTGTTTTAGACACCGACAACTTAACTGCCCCTCAAGTCTTTGAAGTTCTATGTCACGTTGTAGACAGCATAGTCTTTTCTACACCCAAACCGGAGGAGCCGGAACCAAAACTAGTTTGAAGACAGAAAAGATAACCCTAAAGGACTTAATCTTCGCACTCAGTTTTTTCGCGTCTCTTTAAATGTACTAATGCACAATGAGTCTAAGGTCTAAGGGAGTGGGCGTATGGGCGATAAAGACATCAAGTTATTTGAAAACAAGCGTATTCGTACCGCTTGGGATGAGGAAAAACAGGAATGGTATTTTTCAATTGTTGACATTTGCGAAGTATTGGCAGAATCAATAAATCCCCGCAAATATTGGCAAAAATTGAAAGAGCGTCTAAATGCGGAAGGAAATGAAACGGCGACAAAATGTCGCCAGTTGAAAATGTCCGCGTCGGATGGGAAAATGCGCCTTACCGATGTCGCGGATACGGAACAAGTTTTGCGCTTAATTCAATCCATTCCGTCGCCCAACGCTGAGCCTTTTAAATTATGGCTCGCGTCGGTCGGAAAAGATAGAATTGACGAAACCATCGACCCAGAGTTGACGATTGACCGCGCCCTCGCTACATATTTACGGAAGGGTTACACTCGCGAATGGATTAATCAGCGTTTGCAATCCATTCAAGTGAGAAAAGACTTGACGGACGAGTGGGCTGACCGTGGCGTAAAAGGCGGTGAATACGCCATTTTGACGGACGAAATCACCAAAGCGTGGGCGGGCTTTACGACGCGGCAGTATAAGACTATAAAAGGTTTGAAGAAGGAAAATTTGCGCGATAATATGTCAATGTTGGAGTTGACCCTCAATCAGCTTCCGAAGTGACCACGACGGCAATATCAAAAAAGGAAAAGCCACAAACATTTGACGAAAATAAACGGGTTGCGCGAAGCGGTGGCGAAATTGCAGGGAATGCAAGACGCGACATCGAAAAACGTACAGGCGAACCCGTCATAACCTCAAAGAAGGCGGTCGATTTTTCGCGGCTCCTTGCGGATGTAATCGAAGGTAAGGCCGAAAATAAGGACAGTACGGACACGAAATAGCGCCGCAGAATTTGCGAGCACACTCGACGTGAATAGGGGATTTCCACTCCGAGCGCGCCCAAGTTTTGGGCTTGCTTTTTAGAGGAATTTTTACATAATTATTAAAGAATAACGATTTATTAAGCGCTTCTTCGATTGCCTCTCATCCCTTTTATCGAAAATGAGAAATTTCTTCTTGGTTCTTCCAGCGTTGGTTGCAACCGATGGTGTGCTTTGCGATGAAGCATGTTTCCATTGTGCTTCTATAGAGCTTGTTTTATGAACTTTATTTGAGGATTAGTTTGATATTTTTCCATTGATCGCTTGCCAGTGAGATTATGCTTTTTGGGCTTCCATAGAGTGAGTAGGCGATGTAGCAGAGGTAGTTACATTGGATGCAGTCGTGGTATGTTTTTCGTAGCGTTTGGAATTCTTTGCTGTTCCACTGGGTTGGTAGGTCAAAGACGGTGCCGGTAAAGTTGTGGTTGTGACAGCCTGAGATGCGGCCTAGGTGGTCAATGACTATGAACTGGTTTAGTGCTTGGCATTTCCATGTTCGTTCTGCATTTGTTTCATAGAGTCTTCGCAGGGTTTCGAGTAGTTTTTTGGTCATGAGGATGTTTTTGTTCTTTTTGAGTGCTTTGATTAGCTGATTGCAGAGGTTTACCATGGCTTCTTTGTCTGTTATGATGAATTCGTCGTTTGCTTTGCCGATGCGAAAAAGCTGTTTGCTGTCTACTGATGTGTCATAGGAGTATAGGCAGAACCACATTGGAATTTTTTTTTCCGTAAAATATGTTGTTAGATCCATGATTTCATAGAGGTTTTTTTGTGAAATGGTTGGTGTGACTGCTACTCGGATGCCTTCTTTTTGTAGCACCTCTACTGTGTGCATAGCGCTTTTCCATGCTCCCGGAACAGCTTTTATGGCATCGTTTTTTGCTTCGTCTAAGCTATCGATGGATATGGCAACAAAATCCACCTTGCGCAGGGTTTCGACTCTTTTTGCTGCCATGCTGCCGTTATCGTAGACTGTTGTGATAAAGCGCTCTGAGGCATAGTCAAGGATTTCAGCGATGTCTGGCCGTAAAAGGGGATCGCCGCCTGAGATGGTAAGTTCTACAATACCTATATCTCTTAGAATGTCGAGGCCTTTTTTTATTTCAGTTGCTGAAAGTTCGTGTTCATCCTGCTCTTTCCAGACGTTACAGCCCACACAGCGATAATTGCATTTTCTTGTAATTAGCCACTGCGCATGATGCGGCTTACCTGCAGATAGATATCGGCCCGCTAAAGATGCTGCTTTCCTCAAACCTGACGTCATTTACTCACAAACGCTTAATTATGCTTAGAGTTAGTTAAGGCGGTAATATAAAAACCATAGCCGCTTCTTCTAACTTGCTAATAGCGCATAAGCTATACTGCCGAGTTAGCTGTAAAGCAAAATGTTCCACGACGGCTTATTGGGCTAAACTATTTTAGGCTTAAATGTCACAGCAGACAACACGATATACTCAAAGACGGCACAGCGCCATGATGATGTGGTATATGCAGAATCTCAGCCTCCTACATGGGTGTTTGGGCGGTCCCAGGACGGTAATCTTGTTTTGACAGCTGGCTCTGTGGATGTTGTGCTCTTAACCAAAAACAGCCAACGCATCTTAACAAAATGCGTGGAATCCATATATGCAAACGTTCCAGTTGCCCATCTTATTGTGGTAGATGGCGGCTCAACAGACCAAACCCTCTCTCTGCTAAACGAATTCCAAAAAAAATATCACAACCTAAAACTCATCTTTGACAACGGCACCCGGGCAACCGCGCGCCAAAAAGGCATCGAGCATGTAACCACGGACTGGTTTATGTTTGTGGACAGTGATGTTGTGCTGTGCCGCGACTGGTATAAAAAAGCCCAAAAAAACCTTCAGCCCGATGTTGGTGCAGTATGGGGTATTGAAGTCTGGTCTACTATAAACGATCCCAAGATCCTGCGGCTGTTTTTAATCATAACCCGCAAAATTTTTGAGGTTCGCGGAGGCACCCACGACACCCTAATCCGCACCCACGCCGTCAAAGATATCAAAATCCCCTCCAATCTGCATATGTTTGAGGATGCCTACATCAAGGACTGGATCTCCCACAAAGGCCACCGTGTCGTTGCCTGCTATAGCCCCTTTTGTCTTCACTATCGTCCAACCTCGGTCTGGACTCTGCGGGGTAGTTTAGGTTTGATTGCCGAAGCCTTCGAATTTGGAAATTTCCGTCTAATAAGTCAACTGTTTTTAGCCTACGGTTTCTACACACTATACTCAGTCTATCAGTTACTCTCCCGATAATTACTCTCCTACAATAACCATCATAGAAGGGAGTTACTCAAGAATTCTCTCAATAACTCTTCATGATTGAGCCTGCTTTCTGTGCTATGAATCAACAAATAAGGTTGGGTTTTTGTTCACATTAAGCATAGCCAAGCATTACCGCTATAATCTGCTGTTATCTGACGGATTCGTAGCTGGAGTCATGTAGCCGCTTAAAGACATAAAAGTAGACGTAGTTTTGCCACCAAACCCTATAACTTTTTAGAACCCCCCACTGTTTTAAGCGACGGCTTGATTCAAACACAGGAGATGAAAGCACCTTGATTTTGCCCAGCTTTGAGGCGTTTATTAGTAACTCGGTAATTTCCATCATACAGAGTGCCTCATTGAAGCCTTTGATTTCTTCAAATGTGTCGCGTTTAATGGCGATTATGTCGCCGCGGTTATAGAATCCAATTAGAAATGGCAGAAAAGCGCAGGCTCTGATGAATGCGCAGTCTAGCACATAGAAGAGTTTGGTTGAAACCGGTAGTTTTGATTGCACTGTGGGCATAACAAATGAGATTGTTGAAACGGCTTTTTTGTTTTTAAACATACTAAAAACGTCAATTAACGTGTTTTTTTGTAGCAGGGTATCTGCGTCCATAAAAATCAATATCTGGCCTGAGGCTTGGGCGGCGCCATAGTTGCGGGCTTTGGATATGCCTTGTATGGGTAGTCGATGGACTTTAGGGGTGAATTGGCTGGCAATGGTTGCGGTGTCTTCGGTGCTGCTGTCCACTATAATTAGTTCTGTTTGGATTCCTTGTTTTTTTGCTTCTTTTATTGATATCTGGAGATGGCTCAGGGTGTTTGCTATGTATTCTTTTTCGTTTTTTGTTGCTACGATAACTGTTAGCTCGCACATACCCCTGGTCCCTGTTTTGCGGTTGATGTTGTTTGTGCAGATATGGCGTTTGTAGTATATTTGTTTGTCCACCGTTTAATCAATCGCCTGTTGCATGTGTCTGTGTGTTGGGGGGGTGTTTTGGTTGTGTTGCGTTGGTCTGGGATGGGGAATAGTTTGGTTTTGTGCCGTTAGCTTATTAGGTTTGTTTGTTTTTAATCGGCTTCTTTGAGGTTAAGTTGATGTCTAGAGCTAAAGTTGGTGTTTCAATGTTTTATTGTGTGGGTGAATCTTTTAATCGTATGGTTAAGCGTCTTGGCACCATGGATACTAAGTATATTGAACTCTTTGATGACGCTGCCCATGATCTAAATAAGGCTCGTATTCTTCAGCTTAAAGAGGCTGCTAAATCTTATGGTTTAACCTACTCTATTCACGCGCCTTTCTCAGATGTCAACATCGGTTCAATAATAAAACCAATGCTCAATGCCTCGCTTAAACGTCTCAAGCAGTCTCTTATTAACGCCAGTGCTATAGATGCCAAGATGTGGGTTTTTCACCCTGCCCAGCGTACTGGTATTGGTCAGTTCTATCCGGATGCTGATTTTAAAAATATGTGTCGCAACATCGAGATGCTCTTTGCTCAAGCTGAAGAGTTGGGTGTTAACATTGCTTTGGAGAATATGCCGGGGAAATATTGGTTTTTGATGAGCACCCCTGAGGAATTTCGCCGCATGTATAGAGAGACC
Organism: Candidatus Bathycorpusculum acetigenes; assembly: GCA_009781675.1. Lineage (GTDB taxonomy): Archaea > Thermoproteota > Bathyarchaeia > Bathyarchaeales > Bathycorpusculaceae > Bathycorpusculum > Bathycorpusculum acetigenes. The sequence goes on from WQVG01000054.1 coordinate 10,931, forward strand.
AATTTGCCTGTGGGCATAACATTGGATTTGGGGCATGCCAACTTGGAGGGTCAAATTCAGCCTTTTGTAGATGAGCTTGCAGATAAAATTGTGCACATTCATGCCAGCAATAACCAGGGCAGTGAGGACCAGCACAACGGCGTAGATGATGGCAGTATCGATTATGTGGCATTTATTGAGTCTCTTAAGAAAATTGGTTACGATAAAACCATAATCGTCGAATCCATAACTAATGTGCCTCAAAGTATTGCCCGCTTAAAGCAGCTCCTCGCTTAGGGGTAGCTCAAGGGTCATATAGTCTTCTGCGAGTATGGTGTTTGGAAACACTTTCTTTGCCTGCCCTAGAAGCAAATCAGCATCGGGATAGCGGGCGCTGATGTGTGATAGGACCAGGCATTTAGCCTGTGCGGCTTTTGCTTGTGATGCGGCTTGACTGGGCGTTGAGTGTCCATCGGTGTCAGCTTTCTCCTTTAGCGCATCATCAAAGGTACAGTCGTGAATAATTAAATCCGCCCCTTCTGCAAACTCTACAAAGGCGGCAAAGGGTTTGGTGTCGCCTGTGTAGATGATTTTTCTACCTCTGCGCAAAGGCCCCATTACATCACTTGGCTTAGCGGTGATGTTGTTTGGTGTGATGATTTTTTGACCGTTTTGCAGTTTAGACCACAACTCGCCTTCTGCAATTCCAAGGGCTAGTGCCTTGTCGGGGTAGAATTTGCCGGGGCGGGGGTTTTCTGTAAATGCAAAACAATAACCCTCAACGCTATGATTGGATTTTATGGCGCTGATCTGGTATTCTTTTTGGTTGCAGATGAGGCCCTCCGAGAGAATTTCATTTATTTCTACTGGGTAGGTTAAGCCAAAGTTGAGGGTTTTTTTGGTGCTGACCAGATAGTTTTTGAGTCCTTTTGGGCCGTAAATTTGTAGGGATTCTTTTCGATCCATAAGTGCCATTGTTTGTAGCAGTCCGGGTAAACCAAGCACATGGTCGCCGTGGAGATGGCTGATAAAGATTTTCATTTTATGATGAAAACTAACTTTGGTTGCCATCATTTGATGTTGTACGTTTTCACCGCAGTCAAACATCCATTGATCAGAGGAACTCTGCACTACAACACAGGGCAGACTTCGTTTCAATGTGGGTACGCTACCGCTTGTTCCTAAGAACACAACTCGTATACTCATAGGAGGCCTTCTTGAATATGTGATTTTCCACTTAAGGTCTGGGGCTAGACGAGGTGATGGCTTGCCTAAAGACCGCCAGCCTATCGGGTATGTTTAATGGATGGTGTGTCTCATATTTTTGTATTTTTAGTGCTAAGGATTTGTAAAAGTAACTTGCAATGGCTTAGCAGCTGATTAGGCCGTTAGAGGTTGTAAAACGTTTAAGATGTTTGGAATTACATGTTATCAAAAAATGACAGGTTATTTTCTTACAATTCCTAAGCGTTTATTACAAGAGTAATGTAGGTGTGCGTAAGCACCACAATTATAGAAAAAAATAAAAAACGTTACTTGTCACCGTTTAAGTTACGGGGTTATTTAACCACTACTATGGTGTACTCTCCAGTCATTGCATACATGCTAAAGGGCTCAGCATTTTTGGGTGTTTCAAAGGTTTTGTAATACACATAGATGCATCCGTTATCATAGAGAACTGCACCTGTATTTAGAACAGGGGTATTAAATGGTGGATTGTAGTCTGTCCATAGTTGCCTCGGGGGAGCACCATCAGCAGTGTTTTTGACTGTAGTTCGCACATAAACCTGTATAGAAGCCATATCTGATAAAGAAAGTTGAGAAACTTCGATCTTCTTCCAATGATAGGATATTTCGCCCCCGTTTCCAAAAAGACCCGCCTCGTATGTCTCAGATATGATTAGGTCACCATCTTTTGTTACATCAAAGGTTCCGTCTATAACGTATCTTGCAGTGCTGCCGTCTTTGCCTGCAGGTCCAGGTGCTCCGGCTGGTCCCGTAGCACCAACAGCACCGGTTGCTCCAGTTGCACCTGTCGCTCCAACTGATCCAGCCACACCGGGTGGTCCTTGAGACCCAGCTGGGCCGGGCTCACCTTTTGACCCTTGTGGTCCCTGCGGCCCCTGAGGTCCAGCGATCAACTGAGTAGAGGCTAGAGTGGACAGTGTACTTGCAATAAGAATTGCCGCAACAATACCCGCCAAAAAAACAGTTCTCGAAATCAATTTTTCACTCAATTTAACCAACCATCTTAAAACACCAGTTGTCTCTTAAAATAAATAGATTATTTCCACCAAGAACACTTCGCACAACACTCAAGTCTTACTGACGATAATTTACTTATTACACTATACGTATACACCTACAATTTAGAACCGGAACTCAGCTTAGTTACCCCCTAGGTTTTAGTTACGTAGTCTGAGAATACTTCCAAGATCTCCTCGGTCTTCTTGGGAAGGGCACACAAATACTCCTTGCCGCTGGGTTCCACGATCA
>WQVG01000055.1 GCA_009781675.1 Candidatus Bathycorpusculum acetigenes
CATTTGTAGGTTAGAAAACCGTATTTTGGATCTCGGCAGTGGAGCATTTTTTCGACTTCATCTATCTTGTACTGTGAGAGGTTTGGATCCATAGCTTTGAGGTGCTCCCAGTTCGATGCAAGCCTCCAAGGCTGAAGGCTACGGGTTAGGACTTGCCCTTTTAGCTGTTTTGGGTTCACAAAAGCGGAAGGGAAAAATGCTTCAACCCCTTCTTACCTGCAAGCGAGGGAACAAAGAAGTTGAAATCATTTGTCCGAACAAATTTTAAGCGGGCCATTAGCTTTGGTAGTATCTACCTCATTGTGGGCATCGTGATGTCTCTTTTAATGAGCGTTATTTTTAGCGGGACAGCCGCAGTTGCTTCTGCGACTACTTCTGCCGAGGTGCCATTGCTTGTATCACAACTGTTTCCACTGATGATTCCTTTGTTTGCTGTCATAGGCAGTTTAGGCGGTTTGATGGTTTTTGTTAGTGATCGAACTAAGGGAGTTTATGAGTACTTGATTGCTTATGGCGTTAGCATCTATGAGATTTTCTGGTCAACTTTGGCGGTTACCTTTGGTTTGGTCACTGTAGTTTTGGGGGTTTCGATCGCCGGTAATATGGTCATATCTCTTCTAATGGGCGGATCGATACAGTTGGCCATGATTGAGATGTTGTTGATCTATACAATACCGATTAGTTATGCTTCGACAGCATTTATGTGCATAGCGGGAATGATTTGGTCATCTCTTACAGTCAGGGTTCCAGGAGTTAACAGTCCGGTGGGTATTTCCACACTTTTGGGGATCGGCCCTGCACTTGTGGTTTTTGCGCTTAGTGGTTTTTTGGGCTATTCAGGCGATTTTGTGTTGCTTGTGGGGGGCGCGACTTTAGTTTTGGCGGCTTTGGTTGTTGTTATGATGGTTGTTGCAAATAAAAAGATGAATAGGGAACGGTTGTTATCAGATGCTTGAGAAAAGGAGTGGAGAGTATATGGTTGAGAGGCAAAAGTTTCCAATGGGATCATCATCGCCGTTAGTATTGCTTGACTCGGTTAGTTCGGGTTACTTTGGGCGTAAGGTTTTGGAAGATATTTCTTTTCAAATCGATGAGCCGGCGGTGTATGTTGTTTTGGGACCAAATGGTGCGGGAAAAACGACGTTGTTTAGAACCCTTGCGGGCATATTGAAGCCTTATTCGGGTAAAGTAGAAATAGGGGGATATCCAAGTGAGTCCCAAGAAGCAAGATCAAATCTAGATTATCTTACGCATATAGATGGCATACCGGAGGGTATGAGCGTAATTAATGCGTTGCGGTTTTATGCAAATATAGCCGATGCAACTGAAGCAGATGTAAACAGAGTGCTTGAGTTGCTAGATCTTGTGGAATTAAGTGCTAAGCGGTTTGGTCAACTTAGTCAAGGTCAAAAAAAGAGAGTATCAGTTGCTAGGATCTTTCTCAAAGAAAAAAGCGTCTACTTGCTAGATGAACCCACAAGCAATATGGATCCAAAAATGGCCAGTGAAATCCGAGAGTTGGTTCTTGGGTTGAGTAAAAACAAGGTAATCCTCTATTCATCCCATAATCTTTTTGAAGCCCGAGAAATTGGCTCCAAAGCAATTGTAATCAAGAAAGGAAAACTCGCTTTGTTTGGCAATATATCAGAAATTAAAACTGAAAAATACACAATGGGCATACGCACCATAGGCACAAACGAAGTTCCCCACGCAATTGGCAAAGAAGGAGAATATCATATATTTGAATTACAAGGACCTGAAGAAGTCCCCAACATAATCTCCCAACTAACCCAAAAAGGTATAAAAATCCGAGAAGTTAAAGAAATGCAAAACCCCCTAGAGGAGCTGTTTAAATAACAAGACATACCTTGCTTTATTGGGTGTTTTGGGTTTGTGGTTCCACTTTATTGTAGTCACGCCGTGCGCGACTGTGACCACACTTGGGACACTTTACAGTTCCCATATATGGAAAAGTCCAACCCAACCCCGACAATTTTTGCTCCATCACAGGCGCGTTAAAAACATGTGCACACTCAGGACACTTGAGCTGTTTGCCGCGATTCAACAATGCCACTACACCAATAATTACCCCAAGCACAACAAACACTAAGATAGCTATAACTATTGCCAAATCCATAGCCAGTCCCGTTAAACATTAATCAAAGCCAATTATAAACCTATACACCCATCACATCCACCACCAACAAACTCCTAAAAACATCAACTATAATCATATGGATAACACAAACACTATAAGTGCACTAACACACAAAAAGTTCTAACAGGAAATAACTCCATCCAAATTACGCTCTTGCTAAACGGACCGTTCACTCAAACCACTAAACATAAGGTAGAGACTAGGCATACATCAACTTGTTTGGGAGCGTTTTTTGGATTGTCAACGCTAAATACAATAAGTGCACTAAAATAGACAATAATTAAGCTAAGAGGCAGGCCATAGAGTGAGCAACAAAGACTTTAGCATCGAGTTACCTAACAATATTGACGAAGAAGATGAGGAGGAGGAGCCAGAAGGCACTCTTACTGCCTCAGGTATTGCAGAGTATATCCGCTTTAATTGCTGTCCGCGCTTCTTTAAGCTTAAATTTGAGGCAAAAGAAGTTAAAAATCGCGTCTGGCCAGAAGCATTCAAACCCATAAGTCCTCTGCTCTATGGGGTCGGTAAAGCCTTAGAGGAAAAAAAGGTGGCAGAACTCAAAGAGAAAGCCGCGGACTATCTTGACTTTACCGTTTATGACCCAAAACCGCATGGTAAACGGGGCTGGGAAAAAGCCATAGATTCGATAAATAACCTGCGATACGTTATTGAGCATCAGCTCTCTGCGGGCGAGAAAACCGATCAAAAACCTCTGTTGCTCTATCAGGTGCCCATGAAGGGCTCTATTGGAGTATGGGAAATCAAAGGCATCGCCGACTTGATTGCGATCTGGCCGCTTAAAGACGGCAAAGTGAAGGTACGTATTTTTGAGTTAAAAGCTTCGTGGAAAGAACAAACCGCGCACCGTATTCAAGTTGCTATCTATGCCCTGCTGCTTACACAAGAACTAGATAGCCTGCTTGCGGATGTAGAATTAGAAGGCGGGGTTATCAATCGGGAAACCAGCCTAGAAAAACTTGACCCTGAAAGTTTGCCAAGATTCAAACTAAGCCCACTCATCCAAGACGTAGAGCGTTTACTTGCCTCAAACGGTGAATTAAACCGCATCCACCAAACTCCCATCGAGCAGGTGGAATATCAACTTTGCTGGCAATGTGACAATTGCGGCTTTAACGAGTGTTGCATCGTCTGTGCCGTTGAAAACGAAAGTGTGGCACTACTAAATTTGAGTCGGGGCGAACAAAAAACCCTGAAGCAACATGGAGTCACAAAACTTGAGGATTTAGCAAGGCTCAAACCGGTAGTGGATACGGCCAATCTGCGACCCTACGACTTCAAACCGATCCCACCCAGAGATACCAAAAAAGTACAGGAGCTATCCACAAACCCCATCATCGGCGCCAAACTAGACTGGTTGATTCAGCGCGCCCAATACATGCTGGGCGGAATCCGTCCCAATAGCCCAAATGCGAGCAGAAGCCGCTGGATGCCTTGGTTAACTGGCACCGGATATGGCAACCTACCCGAAGACAGTCCCGCCGCAGGTATAACAGACTATACGCTGGAAGGTAAACCCAATGGTATGATACGGATATATCTTTTTGTTGAATTGGACTATATGCTCGATGTCATTTCTATGCTCAGTGCCAAAGTCAGTTGCACTCGCTACAAAGGCGAGCCGCAAACCATCTCAAAGGTCATTGCATCCCTTCCCGATGACCGCACCCAATGCCTCGATGCAGAAAAAGTGATGATGGAGAGCTTTTTTGGAGAGCTAATTCAGGCCATAACCAAAGTAGCCAACGACACAGATAGCCCTCAAGAAGCGCCCATTCATCTCTACTTTTTTAGCCGTCAGGAACGCGATGGCCTAATGAAAGCGGTCTGTCGTCAGCCCTCAATCATTGAAGCTCGGGCAGTTCGGGATCTGTTGGGGTTGCGTCAAGCCATAGATCAACCTATGTTTAGTATTCTTCAAGATGAAATTCAGCATCGTAAGGCTCTACGTTTTCATAGTTTGGGGTTGCTACCCATTCTTGAGCAGTCGGGTTATTTTGATCATAATCAATGGCGCGTTAAGCGCCAAGACGGCACGATTGTGGATTTAGCTTTGGTTTTTAGGGATGGTTTTTTTAACTATTCTTTGCCTTATCGCATAACGCCTGAGGGCACGATTGCTTTTCTTAAGAAGGGAAACTTTGATGCTTATTATCCTGCGCGGGCCCGTTTCAGTGCGCAACTACCCATTGAGTACTTCTGGGGGGCGAAAGGTCGTCTTGATCATTTTGATCAAGTTAGGGGGCCGGCTAAGATTTTATTAGATAAACGGCGATGGTGTGATTATACGCAAAAGACCCGGCGTATAACTGATGAGGAGCTTAGTCTTATGGGGGTTAAGATCTGTCTTGCGCTTGAGCAGATTGAGCGGGCGCTTTCTATTCGTAATCGGATGTTGGGCAAAAAACCTATAGCTATTCCAAAAATTTCCGAGTTTTCTTTGGGTCAGTCTACTTTGGAGCGGAGTTGCAGGGAATTTCTTGATTTGGAGTATTTTTCTAAACGTCAAGAGATGTATCAGCATTATGCGATGTTGCCCTATCAGCGGGTGTCTTCGGGACGGTCGTTGATTTTTGAGTGTACGCGGGTTAGAGAATCAGAGCAAGAGTTTGTTGTTTATGGCAGGTTGCTTTATGAGGGCTTGGGGTTGGCTAAGGCGGAGTGTGTGATCAATGCCTGTAGAGTTAAGGGTTCAGATGAGACAAGCTCGGGTGATTGGATGGTTGTAACAGAGCTACATCGTAATATCGAGGGACAGTTTGAGGAGATCCAGAAGCACTCTCCTGCGGAGGTGGAGAAATCGGCGCGGGCTATCGTTGAGACGGTTAATGTTGCTAAACTTGAAATTGCTGTGAAGGTGATTACTTGGCCAAGGGGTAGGGGTAGCAAATACAGCGCGTGGCACAAACTCCCAACCACAGATCCGGAGAAGGCCGAGAAAAAGTTTATGCAACTTTTTGAAAAGGGGCGTTACTATATTCTTGATGAATTAGCAGATGACATCATCTCTGATCGGGCAATTAAATGCCTTGATTATGCGGCCAATAATGTACTCTATTGTTTGTTGGAAGATTATTTGAGAGGTAAAACGGGTACTACCCATAGGCCTCTGCCCAAGGAGGGAGCAAGGGAATTTTTGCGCTGGGTGGAACAACATCCCAAGATATCACCTAAACTTGAACAGAAACATCTAGCAGAGCACGTGTTTGGCAACGAACCTATTGTTATGTTGCAGGGTCCACCGGGAACCGGTAAAACTCAAACGCTTCAGCTGGCGGTTCTTGCGCATATAGCCGCGCATCAAACAAAGGCGGCCTGCCGGGCTTTGATGGTTGCACCTACCCATAAGGCCATCCAAGAATTTGTTGCTAAACTTTCTCGATGCTGGCAAGAATACACCGTTGAGGGCAACTCGGACTTGTTGGACCTAAACATCTATCGGGTTTTGAGCAACGACACCAAATCGGTAACCCCCTTGAGTGGCGTTAAATATCTCAACTACAACGAGGACACAAAAACCCTAAAAGAAGTTGCCGACTGTCTTACTAATCAGTCAACTTTGACTTCACCAGACAAAGTTGGGGCGCCACTTGTTTTGTGCCTTACACCGCCGGGCTTGTATGGGTTGATGAAGAAAATCGGCGACAAAGAGCCACCGTGGGGGGAGGGTTATTTTGATTTGTTAGTTGTGGATGAAGCCAGTATGATGCGCCTGCCTGAGCTTATTCTCTCGGGTAGTTTCTTGTCAAAGAACAGTCAAATCCTTGTCGGGGGTGATCATCGACAGCTATCACCCATTGTTAGTCATAACTGGGAAAAAGAAGACCGCCGCACCCTAGAGGAAATGGCGGCGTTTCTCTCCGCGATGGATTTTTTGAGATTACTGCGCAATGATGAGCTGGGATTGGAGCGGATTAAATGCACAACCCCCGCAGACATACCAGCGGTTCGACTCACTGAGAGCTATCGATGCCACACAATTGTGGCCAATTTTTTGCGGGAATGGGTGTATGAACAGGACGGCATTGAGTTCTACTCCAATCAAACCCAAACATTACCCCAAGTAGGGGCAGTGACAACTGGTTTAGAAGCCGTTTTGGCAACGCAGAATGTGTTTATTTTGATTGTCCACGATGAAGCCGAGAGTTTTCAGTCCAATCTTATCGAAGCCGCTATAGTGCAAGCGCTTGTTAAAAATGCACAAACCAAAGACATAGGTATAATCACACCGCATAACGCGCAAAAGGGGTTACTCAAAAACCTTCTTCAAGATTGTGGTTGTGGGGAGGTGCGGGTGGATACGGTAGAACGCTATCAAGGCGGCGAAGCCGATTTTATAATTATTTCATCGTGTGTTAGCGACCCCGATTATGTACGCAGTGAAAGCGAGTTTCTACTCAATCTAAACCGCATAAACGTCGCCATATCGCGCATGAAAAAAAAATTGGTCATCATCGCCAGCCGATCCATCTTTGAATTCATGCCAACCGACGCCCGCGACTACGATAAAGCATTGCTTTGGCGGGGCATCGCTCAGACGCTAAACTACACTGCAGACTCAAAACCCTGCTGGGAAGGACTGTTAACTCAATTTCTTGGAAAAGATATGCCTAAAGTTAAAGTTGAGATCTATATCAACTCAACAGAGCCATCTTAAACAATCTAGTAGTAGTTTGGGGGAGGCGATTCGATAAAAGTGCAGATATTTAGCCTCCGATGAAAAGGCGATTTAGTCTGCTCGTTTTTATTAGGATTTAATTTTTTATGCTAATTTTATTCAATAAACATGGCTATGAAAACACGTTCACACCCATATATTTTATGCAATCCACCAAATCATGTGAACTAAATACATACATAAAAGCATATATATTAAAAACAACCAATAGCTTAAAAAATCGTCGGATTACCAAACATTGAGTATGGTGTACCAATATTTGACTCAAAAGTTAACTGGCGAACAAAATTCTCTGCAAGTATTCAAACCAAGCGAGTTAACTGAGACAGGACTAAAAGATATAGAGATCCTGGCAAGTTTAGGACTCACCGACAGAGAAGCCCGCGTCTACTTAGCCCTGCTAAAAACTCAACCCGCGAAAGCCCGAACCGTCGCAAGCATAGCCGCAATAAACCGCCAGGAAGTATACGATCTTTTAGGCAACCTCCAAAAACGCGGATTAGTACACCAAAACATCATGGTCCCAACAACGTATTTAGCAACCCCCTTAACCGAAGGTATACGATCACTACTCGAACAAAAAACAAACGAACTCACGCGTATATCACAAAAAGTCAAACAACGCATCCAAAAACCCCCAGACCCCGGTCTGCCATCAACCGATGCTGGCCAACCCTGCTTTGGCATAGTTTTCGAAGGCTCCAGAGGCAAAAAATACCTCAAAGCCATACAAGAAACCCGGCAAGTTATAGACGCCACCTCAAGCTGGATAAGGTTCAAACAATCATGCTTTCTTTTTGAAACCGAACTAAAAGAAGCCCTCAAAAGAGGCGTAACGCTAAATATAATCACCGAAAAACCACCCAACAATCTCCTCCCAAAATGGATCAACACCGCACTAGCAAAACATCCAAACTTTCACCTAAAAACCCAACCTAACCCACTTTTAGCAGCCATCACCATATTTGATAATACACAAACAGCCATAGCATACAACCCAAACAACCATCTAACCAAAGGACCCGACCTCTGGACCACCAACCCAACCCTTAAAATGGTTTGCCAAACCTATTTCAACACTATATGGATCCAAAACGAAAACACAACCGTCACATAAAGTAAAAAAACAGTCTGTTGAGTCAGTCACAAATAACTGAATAATTCAATAAACAAACACAGTATTTTCCAATGATAATGGCAATCTGCCATCAATTTTTTTTAATCATACTATTTTCGGACTAATCCTCTTTAGAATTTTTCATGACTGTTTTTTGTTGTCAGAAAACCGCATTCAGGGTAATAAATACGCTGAACTCTATGCCATAAACGGAGAAAAAAATGAAAATAACAAAACCTCTAGCAAAAATAACAATATTCATTCTGATGATGATCATCCTTACCTCTTCGGCAGTCTATTTTCCCACAGTAAACAGTCTCACACACACTGAATCAGATACTTTTGCCTTCATAACAGTCAGCCCCGATCCTGTCGGAATTGATCAAACTATGACTATCATGTACTGGCTAGTAGAAATGAATCCCCTTTCAGGCTCAAACCTAGACAATGTTTGGCATGACTTCACACTGACCATAACAGACCCCGATGGAAACAACGAAACCAAAAAAACAGACGCTAACGCCGCCGCAGGCGCAGTTACCCTGTATACCCCCAAAAAAATCGGCAATTATACACTTACCTTCAACTTCCCTGGGGAACAAATAACCAGCGCTACCATCGATAACTACTACCGACCAAGTACAGCCACAACCATCTGCACCGTACAAGAAGAACAAATATCCGCTCTACCTCAAAACCCACTTCCACCCGATTACTGGCAAAGACCCATTAACTGGGAAAACCAGGCTTGGTACCAGATATCTGGAAACTGGTTTGGTGACATCAACCTCTGGAGCAACTGGCAGGCCCACGGAAACACCCAAGGCATCAACCCCAACACCGAAGCACCCCAAAGCGCCCATGTCTTGTGGACACTACCCATAGCAGCAGGCGGACAAATCGGAGGTTCAATGTATAGCGAAAACGATTACAGCAACTATTTTGTTGGCAAAAGCTACAAAGAATACTGGTATCCCCCAGTCATCATGAACGGCATAATGTACTACAATAGCCCGCTGGGTATCCCACCCCGTCAAGGCGTCACCGCAGTGAACTTACGTACAGGTAAAGAGATCTGGCATAACGAAAACATTTCCTCAATCAGTTTTGGCACCATATATTCAGAACACAACCCCAACGAAGTAGGCGGCTGGTCATATCTGTGGACTACTGGCAGCACCTATACGATGTGGGATGCAAACACAGGACGCAAGATCCTAGACATCACCGGCATGGCAGGAACCCCAGTCATCGACTCCACAGGCCAATTGCTTGTGTACAGACTTCAAGCAATCAACATAACCCATGGCTACTTATCGATGTGGAATCAGAGCAGAGGAACCGGAAGCAGCGGCAACACCCCCTGGACAAGCTGGAGCTATGACACTCCCGTAGGTGCAACACTCAGCTACACCAAAGGCATACAGTGGAACGTAACCATCCCGATATTCCCCCAGGAAGGTACAGGTACATCCCTGTCTATCTGGGCTATAAATGATGGCGTCGTCTTGGTCACAGGCACTAAATCAATCCAGGACTACCAAACAGAAGCTGGATATGACGCATACACAGGTGAACTACTCTGGCACACCAACCGAACCATTGGCATGTACCAAGAAACTACCGCATGTCTCCCCGGACCAATCGCAAACGGTATCTACACAGAACACAACAAACAAGCCGGAACATACTACGCCTTTGATATACATACCGGCAAACAACTCTGGGGACCAACAGTACCAGATACAAACGCATGGAATTCTCTGACAAGACAAGGCATAGGCGACGGCGAAGTTTTCTTAATGGCAGGTGTCGCATCCGGAAGAGCATACAACGCCACAAACGGCAAGCTCGAATGGGAATTCTTTGCTCCATCCGCAGGATTAGAAGCAGCCAACCCCACCTATCCCTTTGAAGGAATGTATAATTGCTTAACCGGCGGCGGACTAACCTTTTTGGCCGTAAGCAATAGCCACGGCAACCAGCTCTTTAGAGGCGCAAAAATGTATGCCATAAACATGAGTACCGGCAAAGAAGAATGGAACATTGATGGCTTCTATGGCGAAGCCCACTCAGGCGGACACGCACTAGCCGATGGTTATCTAATAGCGCATAACATGTATGACAATCAAATCTATATCATAGGCAAAGGACGCACAGCAGTCACCGTCTCCGCACCAACCACCGTTCAACCATTAGGCACAAGCGTACTCATACAAGGCACAGTCACAGATCAATCCCCCGGCCAAACATGCTTAGGCATACCTGCAGCAGGAACACCAGCAATCTCAGATGAGAGCATGACCGAATGGATGGCTTATCTCTATATGCAAAAACCCAAACCAACAACCGCCACAGGTGTAACCGTAACCCTAAACACCATTGACCCCAACGGAAACCTAGTCCCCATAGGCCAAACTACAACTGACAACGACGGAATGTTCAAAACAACTTGGACCCCCGACATCCCAGGAGAATACAAAATTGTCGCAACCTTCGAAGGTTCAGGCTCCTACTTTAGCTCAAGCGCAACAACAGCCATGGCAGTCTCAGAACCAGCCACCACCCAAGCACCAACCACAGCACCAACCACAGTTGCAGAACAATACTTTATCCCAGCAATCACAGGACTATTTGTCCTAGTCATCATCACACTCGCCGCAGTCCTAACATTACTGCTCAAAAAAAGACCATAACCAACAAACCAACCAACAAACAAACACCCCCACCCTTTTTTGTAACCAAAATAAAATTTTTGAGTTTATAAAATCCATTGTGATGTCCTCGTTTAAGAAAGCACTATCTTAGTAAATAAGGGGAGAACTGGGGAGATAAAAACAACGCTCGATTGATAGGCATCTTGTGTAACGTTTCCAACCCTGTTGAAAAGGTATCGAAAACGATTTTGTGAATTAAAAGGGTACCAACTATAGAACGTTTACAGCTCAAGGTCACGAAAATGGATAAGTGATGCTGGCGATGTTTGATAGGCTATAACTATCAGCTGATCAAACGCAGATAGACTTCACTGGAAATGTTCCAAGTGACTGGGTATCGCTTATTTTTCCAAGTCTTTTTTTGCCTCTATGAGACGTAAAACGGTCAGCTCGCCTAGCACCGCTAGATCCTCGGTGGGCAAAAAGCTCTGGGCAGATTCATCGTAGAGTATGTTAGCAGAGGCCCCAAATTCGTCTGATCCATAGAGAATAAACGTCAAAGGGATACCCGGTAGTGTCAAAAGTTCTGCAGAGACATCACCTAAACTTAGCCCTCGGCCACCCAAAAACTCTACTGCTTCAACAAGCATCGATGGGTTTTCACCAAAGATCTGCACGAGAGGGCTTACCGCACGGTTGATAAACGCACCTTCGTATGCATAGCCACCAGGTAAATTCCTAAACTTGATGAGCCGGCCAGTTAACGGTGATGGGTTACCCATTGTGTAGTGGCAAAGCATCGGTGCTATAAACTTCATAGCCATCACCTCAGATATATTTTGAGCAGAAGAGTGGAGGTTATCAGTTATTGTGTTGTCTTCAAAGTTAAGAGTGAAGGATAAAAAGGGATAACAGGCGGCACCAGTCATATACTGAAGTCTTTTCAGAGTTCGGTGGTCAAGACTAAGGGCAATCACATAAACCACAGAATTATAAAGACACCGAGATGGATTAAGTTTTGACTATAAAACCAAACGCAGTGTCAAACAAAGTTTACAAGCAATATGTTTGCACCAATTAAATTACCCGCATAGATAACAGCGATCTCAGATAGACAAACAACTAAATAGTAGTTTGTCTGAGAGATTTCAGAGGAAGACAATGACCATAGATACAAATACAAGCAAAACAATAGGTGGTATAGGTTCACTTCTGACGTTGATCAGTGTATTCATGCTTTTCTTGCCAATTCCCTACGTCGCCATAATCACAATGCTTATCGGTGTAGCCTTGATATTAACCGGTTTATACGGTTTAAGCGTTCACTACCGCGAAGCGGGCATCTTTAAAAACGGACTCATCGGGACAGTTGCTGGCATCGTTGGCATAGTTATAGCTTTGATTCTTGTGATTATTCTTATCATGCCGGTCGCTGCCACTATGATGCAACAAATGGTTCCTGGATGGAATGGCGATTGGAACACACAACCGAGCACAATTCCAGACATGAGTAATATAGACACAAATCAACTTCTCGAAAGCGGTTTCGCAATTCTCGTCAATTTTGTCATTGTGTTTGGCGTACTGTGTATTTTTGCCATCATCGCAACGTTCTTTATCAGACAATCGTTAAATCTGCTCAAAGAAAAATCAGACATTGGCCTATTTGGAACTGCTGGTATAATGATGCTCATCGGTGGATGCTTGACTATTATCCTATTAGGGCTTATTATTATCTGGATAGCGACTCTACTTTTAGCAATTGCATTCTTCCAGGTTAAAAATCAAGAGCCCAACGCAAACCAGTATACCGCATATCAGCCGCCAACAACAACCTAACTCACCCTTTTTTTAGGGATAAAATCCATATAAATCCAAAACGATAAAACGACTTTTGAGTGTAATAAAGGTCTGTATTCTTCACTTTTTACAAATCAGACGTTCAGCTATCGAATTGAATAAAGGAACCAACAAGTTTGTCAAGCATATGCCTTTCACATAAAACCAGGCGAGGAAATTTTGATTAAGTGCCATAAATGCCGGACTATTTGCCCTAACTGTCTGGAAGCAAGAATAAAATTACAGGATGCTCAGTATAGGCATAATGCCATTAAGGCTTGAAAAAGTGTCATTCTATCCGTCACAAGGCGGCGAGTAAACCACTCAGAATCAAACCAAAAACAAACAAAAACCAACCAACAAATGACACAATAACAAACAACATAAACTATAAAACCCAACGCGCAAGACTAAAAACTAACACAAAATAATATACAAATAAGATCCAGAACGAACGGTTCTCCATGCACAGATCAAACATATTTGACTCACTTAACTGAAACAATATGTATCTCAAGCCAAATATCGCTCAGACACTACATTGACTCGACATCTCAGGCTATTGGTGGCCGCAGGCTGAACCAGTCGACCGAAGTCTTCTGATTTACACCCCGGCTCCATCAAACCCATCTTTTATGGGAGCCTTCGTCCAGTGAAACTGGAATGGCTGCCTCTTTTCGGGAGAGGCTTCGAGCTTAGATGCTTTCAGCTCTTATCCACAACGGCGTGGCTGCCCGGCGACTGCCTTATCAGACAACCGGTTA
>WQVG01000056.1 GCA_009781675.1 Candidatus Bathycorpusculum acetigenes
AAAAAGTGTTTAGTATAAATTTATCCTGGATAAAAAAGTGTTTAGTATAAATTTATCCTGGATAAAAAAGTGTTTAGTATAAATTTATCCTGGATAAAAAAGTGTTTAGTATAAATTTATCCTAAAAGCAGGTCGTATAACAGAAACCCACAGCAATCAAGTAAGGCAACCATGAATTGGACAGTTATACAAAAGGATAAGCGAGTTAATCTCATGCTTGTGTTGAGTCTGAGTTTGTGGTGAGTTTAAGTGGTTTGCGTGTCTTCCTGTTTACAATGTGCGTTATTTATAGCTCTATGAGTTAGAAATACTACGCCTGCACCTATAAACTGCAGTTCAATACCTATACCTAAAATAGCTACGTCATGAATGCCATTTACAGCTGAAAATATAGCTGAAACGACAATCAGAGAACCAACCAATATGGAAAGAATTGCAACTATTTCACCTATCAGCAACAATACTACCAGGGGAGTTACTTTGTCAGATTCCATTTTTCCACCCTAATTGATTATAGCCAGAGTGTGATATAAATAACAAGCGACTACTCAAACACGGGGGTCCTCTGGCAATTGGATTTGAGGCGCCCTTACTTGGGTCACATCACGCTGGACGTGTGGAACCATACGTATTGAACCTTTGCGTACTCTCCACTTTGACATCATGCAATTGTTACCTTTGATCTTTCGATTTCAGGAGGCTGTTATCCCAGATATTTCTGAGGATCGTATCCCATTTTTCTGGGAGATGCCTGTGTCAAATGATATCGCGCACAGAGTAAACTACATATCCAGACAGAACCATAGCTACACAGGGGCTGGATATGAAAAAGATCTTTAGTGCAGTTCTGTTTGCTCTGTTAGTTTGCGAATTGATTTTTACAGGTATAACCTGCATAGGTGAGGTACATGCTCAGAGCACTCCAAAGAAACCTGCAATTCCAGAATTTACAGCAACCTTCGTTGCAGGCTCCTATGAGGTGAGCCCCCCATTCCAACAATGGATCGATCCCTACACTGGAAAAACTATGGATAGCACTATGACAACACCAAACTACACGGTAGATTTTGAAGAAATAGAAATAAAAATTAAAAATCAAAAACGTCCAGACAACCTAGAGGGTAATGAATTGTATTATGCTGTTCGCACTAAAGGCAACTATGGAGAATACTGGCAACAACACCAAGCTGGTGAATACTCGGGGTATAAGCAGGAGGATGGTGCGTATACTACAATACGCATGCGTGCAGAGAATTATCCCGATGGCGGCAAAGTTGATGTGCAAGTTGAAGCAATGTATGGATATTTTTGGTATAGAACCGATAATCCTATTACTAGTTTTTATGTTTTTGAAGGCGAAACAAGCGGCTGGAGCAACACAAAAACCGTGACTATCACCAGAGACAACAATGAGACACCAAATCAAATGGATCCCACGTCCAACCCCACCCATACTATTGAACAATCTGAATTACAAACTGAGATTAAAATAGTGGGGCTCCCATTGACTGAGTTTATCCTAGTGTTTATTCTATGTGCTGTGATAGCGGCATTAAGCATTGCACTTGTGTATAGATCACATAAAAAACCTGAAAAATAGTTCCAGAAAAAACCAATACACAGTACACTTGGTACACTATCCAAAGGAACCTCAGAACAGGGGTAAAAAAAGAAATTTCATATGCATACATAAGTTTGTTTGTAAATGTTAGTGTGGCGGGCCCGACGGGAATTGAACCCGCGACCTAAGGATTAAGAGTCCTCCGCTCTAGCCTGACTGAGCCACGGGCCCATGGAGGTTTTTCATATTTCATGGTGCTTTAAAAACCCTTTGCAAGACAACCGCATCCCGCTATGTCAGATGTCTTGCCAATTACATGTACAAGATGATTTCTATGAGGAATAACTGTTTGAGTATTATTTAGAGAGCGCTTAGTTGTAGTGTTGTTGCATAAAATAATCAAGCAATAAACAAACAAGCAGGTACAGACATTCGAGATGTTTGTTTTTGAGAGATGAAGAGGTTAAAAATAAAAAAGAAAATTTAACTGTTGAAAGATGCTAAAGCTTACGCTTAGTATCTTCGTGGTGGTCTACGTTTAGAGTAGCATTCTCGGCAGTAAACTGGTCTTGTGCCGTCTGGCTTGAAAGGAACATCACATTCTTTTCCGCAGTCGGCGCAAGTTGCCTTGTGCATCTCTCTGTTACCATATGACATTTCGCTATTTCACTTCCTACTAATTGCTGTGCAAACTGTTTGCACATTATCCCCACATAGACCCACTCCATACTTATAAATCACATGCTTTCTGTAGAGAAGTTCTTGCAAGACTTCTTTAAGAAGTAAATAGTCATGCAAAGTTCTTGCAAGACTTCTTTAAGAAGTAAATAGTCATGCATATGTCGATTGAGGATTTGGCGGTTTGTTTTGGGGGTTTAGGTTCTAAGCCGAGTGTTTGGTGGGTTAATTCAACTAAAATACTCACATTTGAGTTATGAATGGGTGTTTGGCTGTTTGATGGACACAAAAGAGGTAGGAACCAGAAAGGGAAGCCGGAAATACAACTACCGGTAGCCGTACTAACCTTTGGGTAGTGGCTGTCTAGCCCGGTGATTAGTTGGGCTGAGTATTGATGAGGTTAAAGGATAACCGGCCAGACAGCCACCAAATATTAAGTCGGAACTATTTTTAAAGATTATTTCTTATTAGTAAGAGCATCTATTAACCCGCCTTGTGGCCATCGCCCTTGTGGTTGTTTTAGAATTTTCATCAGAACATGAGAAGTCTTGTTTTGGTTATAGACTTGATGAGGGGGTTATAGTTGCGGTTGTGGGAACACAACCATCGACGGCTTATCGTTGGGTTCACACAGTCTATCGCTTTACACCGTAGATGTGAATGGAGGTCTTCAAGCCACCCAAACAATACACGGCACAACAAAAATGACAAACAGAGAAACCTTAACTTTTGTTCTTGCCACAGTCAGTATCACCAGTCTAATTATATGCTTAAAACTCTTAATCCACCATAAAACCACCATTGAGCAAAACAACCGCAACACACACCACCACCTGGCAGGTTTACGCGTCGAACAAAAGGGTGTCCAAACGACACACCGATGACCCCTCCATAAATCTATGACCAACCTAACCATCCAGATGGCTTACAAAATCCAAACAATAACCATCTTCCCTGTGGTCTGGTAAAAAATGGTTTAAAGATCAATAGTCAACCTAATATAGGTAAAACTCCCATATACGGGGATAATCCGGATTTAGAAACTGGGTAAGAGAAAAAGCTGGAATCAACGGCAGAACTTTGCTTTTTCTCGGAATTCAGAACATGAGAGGGTAAATTGAGACAGAAAAAATCAACCTTAGGCGAACATCTCGCGTTACTTTCAGTTAAGTACAGCGTTTATCCAAACGAAGTTTTTCAAGCACTCATATTAGCTAAACAGACTGAAAAAGTGGCTGTTTGCGGCAATCTAAATGTGGAATACCGCGGCAAAACCAAGGGCGAAACTATCTTTCTGATAACTAAAGACAGTGATGTTGTAGCACAATTTCGGGTGGAAGAAGAATTTCTACACCGAAAAGACAACCCGTTTGAGAGCTGGATGAACACAGAGAAAATCAAAAAGAAAATCGCTAAACAAAACACAGAGTCGGCCTATATTCAAATCAAAGATCTCCGGGCAGGCATGAAACGGATCAACATAAAAGCGGAAGTTCTAGAAATCCCTCAGCCTACACAAGTTCACACTCAATTTGGCAACAACATCATGGTTGTAAACGCCATAGTTGGCGATGACACAGATAAAATCAATCTCTGCCTTTGGGATGGGCAAATTAATCAAATCAATGTCGGCAACTGTATTGAACTTAGAAACGGGCAGGTTTGCGTTTTTCGAGGCGATCGGCAATTACGGCTGGGCAAAAACGGCTCAATTTCAGTACTAAATAGCGAACAGATTAAACCGCCCCTTGCCACCATACGCTAAATAGAGTAACTGTGAAAGCTAAGGCCACTCAGACCATAAATAGTGCGCCTATAGATAAAGAGTGTAATAGCTTTGCTTGGTTAGACAGGTTATTGTCATGTCACATGTGTTTAGCATTTGCAGATACAACCTATCACAGAAGCTACAATAGCTAAATAGGGAACCAACATACCGTTTGGGTGAGTATGCAACATGGATTTAGCCGCACAAATTCGAGTTTCGTTAGGCACTTCCATCGTTTTGGGGCTCACCCAGGGTAAGCTGGATGTAGTATCCACTACCGCTTATCTGATGACCTATTGGGAGGACAAGTGTAGGTCAAATTGTAGTTTTTGTGCTCAAGCACGGGAAAGCAAAAGCAACAACCAACGCCTCGCCCGTGTCACCTGGCCCGCCTATCCAACTGCTGAGGTTTTAGAGTCGCTTACAACAAGTGTAGAGCAGAAAATAGTCCACCGGGTTTGCATTCAAACCCTAAACTACCCCGAAGTTTTTAGCCATATCCGCGCGTTGACCAAAGAAATCAAGCGCTGCACCGCAGTGGAGGTATCGGTTTGTTGCCAGCCGCAAAGCAGAGAACTCATACAACATCTAAAAAAATCCGGGATAGACCGCTTAGGTATCGCCTTGGATGGCGCAACACCCCAAGTGTTTAGTAAGGTGAAGGGAGGGTGTTACAATTGGGAAAATCAGTTCAGTTTGTTTGAAGAGGCACTCTTAGTTTTTGGCAAAGGAAAGGTCAGTACGCACTTGATTGTGGGGCTAGGTGAAACTGAAAGGCAAACAGTAGAGACCATACAGCGGTGTGTAGATTTGGGGGTTTTACCGGCGTTGTTTGCGTTCACGCCTGTGCCGGGCACTGCTTTAGAGAAGGGGCTTGCGCCAAATTTGGCATCATATCGCAGAGTGCAACTTGCCCGGCATCTGATTGTCCAGAAAAAAACCAATGTATCGGGGTTTAGCTTTAGTGCTGAGGGCAGGATTATCGCGTTTGGACTAGAAAACCCTGTCTTGGAGGAGGTAATCAGTTCGGGTTTGCCTTTTCAGACTTCCGGATGTCCGGGTTGTAATCGGCCCTTTTATAATGAAGGACCCAGAGGACCTATCTATAATTATCCAAAAGTGCCAAGTAGAGAGGAGATATCAAAAATTAGAGATGATTTAGCTGACTAGTTGATCTGCGGTTTGCTGTTTTTTGGTGTTTTTGGGCAGTTTGGGGTGTTGGTGTGTTACTTGTTCAACGAGGCGCCAGAATTCGTCCATTGTGTAGCCTTTGAGCAGGTCTTTCATGAGTTTTTTTATTTGATAATAGGTCATTTGTGCTTCGCCTTTGTCAAGGTTTTCTTGGGGGCCCTTGATACGGCGGAACAGTTCATCCATTTGTCTGGGTGAGGCGCGGATGTTTGCTTTTTCGAGGAGTTTTTGGATAAGGGTTTGGCCTGTGTTTCGACCGATGAAAATTAGGGTTTCACGTCCGACGATTTCGGGGGGGAAGGGTTCAAACACTAGAGGTTGGGACATCATTTCTTCGGCTTCGTGTGTGAAGCTGTTTTCGCCGATGATGGGTTTGTGGAATTGGATGGGCATTGCGAAGGCTTTTTCGGTTGATTGTGCGATGCGGTAGATTTTGCCTAAATCTATGCCTGTGTCGATGTTGTAGAGTAATTCGGTTGCGGTGACGACTTCTTCGAATGGTGCGATGCCTGCGCGTTCGCCAAACCCGGCTATGCAGGTGTGGAGATAGCTTACGCCTTCTTCCATGGCTGATAGGGTGTTGGCTGCGGCTAGTCCGAAGTCGTTGTGGCAGTGGATTGATAGGGGGGCTTTCTTTTTGATTGCTTCGGGGAGTCCGTCGCGTATGTGGGAGATGAGGTAGCGCATGGATAGGGGTCGGATGAATCCGACGCTGTCGGCTATGCCGAGGCGGTTTGCGCCTGCTTCGACGGCTATTTGGAAGACTTGGAGGATGTCTTCGAGTGGGGTTCGTGTTCCGTCCATGAGGTTAAAGTTTATGGTTGTGCCGTGTTTTTTGGCGTATTCGATGCCGTCGATTATGCGTTGGATGCCTTGTTCTTTGGTTAGTCGAAGTTGGCATTCGAGGTTTAGGCCGTTGATGGGGGATTCGATGGTGATTTCTTTTATGCCGCATTCTAGGCAGGCATTTATGCTGGGTTTGGTGGGTTCGGCTGAGGCAGTTAGTTTTGCGGTGGTAAAGCTTTCGTTTACGATTCGTTTGACGGTTCGTTTTTCTTCTTCGGATATGGCAGGAAAGCCTACATTTATTATGGAGACTCCTGCTTCGTCCATTAGTTTAGCGAGTCTAACTTGTTCAACGTAGGTTAGGTAAACGGTAGGAGCTTTTAGGCCTTCTCGGAAGGTTTCGTCCCAGATAAATACTCGATCTGGGAGTTTTGGGGGTAGATTCTTGCGTAGGCGGTTGTAGTTGGCGATTAGCCCTTGTGTTTCGAGCTTTTTGAATATAGTCTTCCGCATGTAGTCACAATCCAGCAATACAGCCAGAGGAGTATTTAATTTGTTATTTCCTATATAAAACTGCATGTATCTGAATTTGGTATGTGTTCAGTTTTTAAGGGGCAGGTTTGTGGGTGTTGACTATTTTAAGTCTTGCTATAGGTGGTTATGCATATGCAACAATCTGAGGGGTTGGGAATGCTAAGTTTTATAAAGCTAAATCAACATAACAAATATAGTGAGATGGGAGTCTGCAGTCTTCACCTAAACCCCGTACCTATATGATACCCCTCTCACAAACAACCCAAAAACAACAGATCTACAAAATAAAACACCTAACAAACAAAAAACAAATCAAACAAAATAAAAGGGTTAAGCGGGGAGACACGGAAAACGGGTGTTTCACATTTTTAATGGCAAAATAATGTAAAAAAGAAAGCCTGTTGCCGCACTTTCCGAGTTTATATTAGTGCTCGGATAGTCTTATGGTGCTGTTTGTTTCATCAGTTCGTTTATGGCATCAGTTAATGCATTGCAGGCGGTTTGCCGCGCGGGCAAAGAGGTATCGGTTTCAAGTTTTTCCAGCTCTTGATGCAACCGATCTGATTCTTTGTTTAGCTCTTGTTTATGTTTCTCATAGTCATCATGAAGTTTTTCCTGTTCGGCAACAAAGGTTTGCAACGTAACTTCAGATTTGATTTTGGCTGCTGACAGGTCTTTTGTGAGTTGGTCGAGTTTTTCTTGGACACGCTTTTTCTCGCTGAATTGATAGAACTTGACCTTAACATTTTGCTGGGCGTCAAGGTCATCTTCGAGCTGGCGGACGCTATTTGTTAGGCGGGTGATTTCGCTGTTGCGGTGGTTGCTGAGTTCGCGGGTTTTCTCAGCGTACATTTTGTCGGCTTCAACTATACGGTAGTTGTTGTCGGCTAGAGCCCTAGCTTCTGCCGAGAGAGTAGACTCGGCTAGTTTGCTCTGGGCAAGTGCCTCGGTGACATCTAGAAAAATCTGTGTTCGTGTCTTTTGGAATTGCTCATCAACGCTAATGGCAGAGTTGGATTCAAATTCTCCAACAATCTGACGCAGATTTATAAGCCAATCATCAAAGTAGTTGCTAAACGGGGAGAGCGCAAAAATCTGGCTGCCTAAACGTCCAATACCACTGAGGGCACGTTGAGCGGCTTCTTGAGGAGAAACTTGGGGGGTCTCTTCTTGGAGGTATTTAGCGCTTTGGCGGGTTTTTTTGGGTTTAGTCTTTTTGTCATTTGATGCTTTGGAGAATTGTCTGCTGGAACCTCTACGTCCAGGCTGCTGTCTGAAACTCATAATAGTCCAGTGGTAAAAAGAGATATTTAAAGACTAACACACTCCACACTAAGGCCTTGACAACTATTGAGGGTTAGTTGGTTATTGGGTTATTTTTTAGTTTGCTATTTTTTGGTTGGTTTTGGGGTTTTGGGTTTGGTTGAGAGTTTAGTTGGGATTTTTTTAATCAAAAATATGGCAACTATAATCACGATGGCAACGACTACAACGATGGCTATGTAGGTGTTGGTTGGGTTGATGGTTTGGGGTTGGTTGGGGTTATTGGCGCTTGTAGGGTTTTCGGTGAGTATGGGTCCGGGGGTGGGGGTTTGGGGGATTGCTGGAGCGGTTCCTTGAAGCACAGTTCCGGTAACTTGGACCATCAGTGTATAGTGGTCGATTTTTTGGTCTGCTAAAACAGCTGTTTGATTTACATCAAACGCGCCGACTTTGAAGCTGGTGGTTTGGGAGGGTTCTATGGGATTTGGGGTCAGTTGGCTTGTGTATCCTACGCCGGTGACCTGGCCTTGGGCGTTAAAGAAGGTCGCGACCACACGAACATCTTTTGCATCTTTGTTGCCGGTGTTTTTTATGGTGCCCTCAACCCAAAACGTACCATCTTTAGCCACGATTCCTTGATCAGACACAACCACAACATCGGAATAGAGGTACTCAGAGGTGGGGTTTGCGTTAAAAATTTGAAAATCCACCTTAGAGAAGGTACTCTCACCCCAGCCCAAAGAGTCAGGCGGCGAGAACTCTAAGTATACGGGTGCTTTTTGTTGGGGAATCAAATTGGTAACCCAAGCGTTGGCAATGGTTTCGGTTTGGGAACCATCTGATAAAGTTAGCGTGCCGCCAATCATAACAGAAGAAATGGTATTGGATCCGATGTTTTGGATCTCTGCAACAACCACTAGAAAGCCCACAGAATCAGAGTAACAACTATAGTTATCTAGAACTTTGATATTTGATATTTGAGCATTAGTGCTGGATACAGCAAACAGACCAATAAAGAGTACAAATAATAAAAACAGTAAATAAACGGTAATTTTTTTCATCATATGCCCTCACTTACTTGCACTACAAAGAGATATAAAACATTTTACCAAATCGCAAACAGTTAACCTGTTCTATCTACCTTTAGCCGTTTTTATACACTACAACCTTTGGGTCCTTTCGAGCCTTTTTCAATGCAACTGTTATTTCCCACTCAAATCGTTATGACTATTAGGTTGTTTTGGTTTTCCGTTTACCCGTTTGAATTCCATACGCTATGTGATTGTCTGAACAGGCCAAATTTAATGGGCCTGTTGTGAATTTTCACTACATATTCAAAATTTTTACGCTCCATACAACAGGGAAAAATATCATCAAAATCAACGTTAATTGTATGTATAAAATCGAGTTAAAATTCAGCTAAATAGTGTTAATACCTTAGTTGCGTAAGTCTTAAATGTAAAAACTCCCCTAGCATGATAGATCAATCATATGATAGAAAAGTTACATCCCTATGTAGTATTTCTTCCTCAAGAAAAAAAAGACAAAATCCTTAGTGCCATCTTTGGCTCCAAAGCAGGAGTGGATATCTTGCGATTCTCCCTAAAACAAGGCATAGCCAAAAACATCTACCAAAAAGACCTCGTCAAAAACCTCAACTACTCAAACAAAACCATCATCGAAAACCTCAAAACCCTAACCGCACTAGGCGTTCTCAACGAAAGTATGGAAAAAAAAGATAAAGAAGACCGCATCATCTGGATAAAAGCCTACCAACTCACCCAACTCGGAAGATGGTTTGCCCTGCTCATAGCCGAAGAAACTGAACTCTCCGCCGAAGAAAAGACCGAAATCCTCCAAAGCCTCTTTCGCACCTACGTCAAACAAGTTAAGCGCCTCGCCGAAGAAATCGGCATAAGCGACAAAGTACTTGTAGAAACCTTCAAAGAAGAAATGAAACAAACAAGTGACTATACAGCACAAAAGGCATGAAGGAAATTTTGTGACAACCTTTAGATTAGGAGAATTATTCTGCGGCGCAGGCGGATTAGCACTAGCAGCAAAAACAGCTCAAATCAACCACCCCTATTCTCAGCATCAAGCAGAAAAATACAGCATCATCCATGCATGGGCAAACGACTACAGTACGGATGCCTGTGAAACTTACCGCAGAAACATCAACCAAACCAATGTTGTTTGTTGTGATGTAGCGGATTTAAAGATGGAAACCCTGCCCCAAACAGATGCATTGGCGTTTGGTTTTCCCTGCAATGATTTTAGCGGCATAGGCCAAAAAAGAGGCTTCAACGGCACCTATGGACCCCTATACCGCTACTGCATAAAAGGACTGGCCCATTTTAAACCTAAATGGTTTTTTGCTGAAAACGTCGGGGGTCTATGCAGTGCCCAAAACGGAGACACACTAAAAACCATTCTAAGCGAGATGACAACAACCGGCTATGATATTGTGCCCCACCTCTACTGTTTTGAGCAATATGGGGTTCCCCAAGCACGACACCGCATCATAATCGTTGGCACAAGAAAAGACCTCAAACTAAATTTCCAGGTTCCCGCACCCCAGACCAAGCCGCCTATAACCTGTCAAGAAGCCATAGAAAATCCACCAATACCTGTGGAGGCCCCAAACCACGAGTTTACCCGGCAATCACCCCTTGTTATAGAGCGCCTCCAATACATAAAAGAAGGCCAAAATGCATTCACAGCAGAGCTACCGATGCATCTACGGCTTAAAATCCAGGGCGCCACCATCAGCCAAATCTATCGGCGCCTCAATCCAAAAAAACCCGCCTACACCGTGACAGGAAGCGGCGGGGGAGGCACCCACATCTACCACTGGAGTGAGAATCGGGCACTAACCAATCGGGAACGGGCCCGCTTACAGACCTTTCCAGACACCTTTGTGTTTTGTGGATCTAAAGAGAGCGTACGACGACAAATCGGCATGGCAGTTCCACCCAAAGGAGCACAAATAATCTTTGAGGCCATCCTGAAAACATTCGCAACCATACCATACCCCTATGTTAAACCCAACATCACAAGGGCCACTATAAGCAAGCCTCTTGAAGTAAGCAAACAACACTAGCTAATGAGATGATGATTGATGGATAATTTGACGCCTGAACAACGCAGAAAAAACATGCAACACATACGCTCAAAGGGAACCAAAGCAGAGAGACTGCTTATCGACGAGTTACAACAGAGGGGCGCGAAATTTTCCTGCTACGACAAGACCGTTTTTGGTAAACCTGATCTGGTCTTCCCTGAGCAGAAAATAGTGGTGTTTGTGGATTCAGATTTTTGGCATTGTAACCCTGCACGGTTTGTGCGACCCAAAACCAACGTGGAATATTGGGATAAAAAAATCGCAACAAACAAGGAACGTGATCACAAGGTTAACCAAGAACTCAGAAGGCAAAACTGGACGATTATACGATTATGGGAATACGACGTTAAACATGACTTGTGCGGCTGTGTTGAAAAAGTTTTAGCTAAACTCGACCCCAAAACAGCGGGTTATTATGAGTAAAACTAGACGGCATTTGTGTTTTTTAGGCTAAAGCTACCGTCTTTGGGGTGGTATACTATACCTGCAGAAACGGGAGCTTCGATAATTTCTTTGCTTTTACCCCGACAAGCATCAAGGGTTTCTTGGATTTTCTGCTCCAACACCGTCAGTTCGTCTTCTGCTTGTCCCATTAGTTTTAGCTCGGCTATCAGCGCCGTCTTTGAATGGGTACCAAACATTTTGCGTCGGAGCGCTCCACCGGCCATCTTGCGATAACTATAACCTTCATACAGAAAAGGCGCACCAGAAAAACCCATACCGCGCAAAGCCTCCGCAACCACATTTGGCAAAACGCTCCAGTCAGAATAGGAAAGAAACTCGTAAGGCTCAGGCACATCGCCCTTCTTTTTGGGCTTGGGCGTCCGCCAGACCCAAAGTTTATGGTATGGGAACGCACTTGCCACTTCACCTTCCGGTTCAAGTTCAGAGACAGATTTAATCATACCCTGTTGCGGCTCAAAAACATCCCCTTTACGCAAAAGGAACCGCACCGCATGCTGATCTGGAACCTTATCGAGTTCAACCATACCTAACCCGTTTGCCCTCTGCTCTCTCTGAATCCACGTCAACATTTCTGCACTGCGTTCCAAAATAGACTTCTCTGACATCACAGCATCTCCAATAACGGTACCTAAACAAATAGAAGAACTACAGGTAAATAATACTGTTACGACAACACAGAACTTTTCTAAGGTCTAAGAAAAAAATAATCTACCAAAAATCAGCCAAACTCAGATCACTTTTTGAGGTGAACCCGTAGATAAGAAAGCGTACTTTTTTGAGGACCTCAACGCTAAATTTTTGCTCTAAAACGCTGAGACTCGACTCGCAAACAATATCAGCACCAATAAAACGTAGGCATAACAAAAAATTGTCTAAAATAATCCCCTCAGAGAAACACTCAAAAAACAGGCCAAAACTCAAACAGCATCCGCTAAAAACAAACCCCCACAATAAAGTTAGAGCATTAAGACCAAAGCCAAGACGGACCCTGATCAAAAAAAAGGTGAATTATAACAAAGAGGGGAAATTAGGGGGTTGTGCTAATTGTCCCATTCGCAGATAAAGCCGCCGTTAATGGCGTTGTAGAATCCTGGAGCACCACTGTTGTCGTTGTTTGTATCGTTCCATTTGCCTGCTGTTTTTGTGTCACTGTTTATTCGGTAGAGCATCAGATAGTTTTCGTGGCCGCCTAAATTGTTTGGCTCACCAGGAGCCCAGTTAGTAAACTCCCAACACTCACCTGTTACCCACTGCCACTGACCTTGGTTTTTTTCGTCTGTGCCGCCGATGTAGTACCAGTTTTTATTGTGCCCTTTAAGCAGGCTGTAGACATAGTCGGCTTCTTGCTGCGAGGTAATCGTTACTAGGTGACCGCCTAGTTTTTCGCAGAATGCTTGGGCTTCATGCCAGGTCAGGCTGATATCAAAGACTTCATAGCGATGCGAACTTTGGTGGCAGGTGTTGCAGGGGTTGCATTGGCAGGGTTTTTGATGACAATCACTGCAGGGGTTGCATTGGCAGGGTTTTTGATGACAATCACTGCAGGGGTTGCATTGGCAGGGTTTTTGATGACAATCACTGCAGGGGTTGCATTGGCAGGGTTT
>WQVG01000057.1 GCA_009781675.1 Candidatus Bathycorpusculum acetigenes
CGTGTCCTTTTTCTGAGGTTTCTATTTTGACTCCTTTGATGCTTTATCCGCCTGAGCGGGTTCTTGAGGTTCTAAACATCCGACGCGAACTCATAAAAGTGATAGTTAACGGCGAAGAATACAACATCAACTATTTAGGCCACAATCAGGCATCAGCTTGAGATAAATGGCCTTTGCCGCATACAACCGGTTCTCTGCTTGCTGATAAATCACCGATTTGGAACTATTGATCGCCTCTATGCTGATTTCATAACCGCGGTGAATAGGCATGTCATGCATAATGTAGGCGTCACTGCCGCCGAGAAGTTCAAGATTGATTTGGTAGGGCATCATGAGCTTGATACGCTTCTCTTTTTCAGCCTCGAACTTGGGGTCGGTGAAGAACTCCATGTCAATCCAAGTATCTGTATATACAAAGTCAGCGTCTGCTACTGCTCCTTTGGCATCTAAGCTAGATTGCCAAAGACCCGTTTTTTTTGCTTCCAAAAGCAACTCTTCATCCCTTGCTGCCTCGTTAAAGAGAGGGGTTACGGTGGTCAGTTTGATCCCTGTTTTGACAGCCGCTTCGATGAGACTATTGGCAACATTGTTATGAACCCCCAAATAGACCAGTTTTGTCCCTAAAAGTTTACCCCGCTTTTCTTTAATGGTGACCAAATCAGCTAAGACTTGACTGGGATGATATTTCTCATCACAACCATTGATCAGAGGTACCCGAGATACAGCCGCCATTTTCTGCAAGTCACTATTATAGAGCAACCTTGCCATGATACAATCTACATTACGGGAGAGAAACTGAATCTCATCACCTATATCAGCTAGAGTAAAATTTGTGCTTTTCCAATCAATAAAGAGTGCATGTCCACCTAACTGTGTCATCGCAACTTCAAAACTAACACGGGTACGAGTGCTGGTTTTCTGAAAAATCAACGCCGCAGATCTACCCTCAAAAGTTTTAAAGAATTTTTTTGGATCCTGCTTGGTTTCTATCGCCAAATCAACCAACGCATTGAGATCTTGACCTGTGAGCCCTTTAAAGTTGATTAAATGCATCTTTATACCCAAACACACCAATCAACAAACAATAATAAGCTTTAGTGTAACCCAACCACTTTAACCCCCTACAACTATCAAACCTAATTTCACACCGCACCAACTCCCACACAAACCATAAACAAAAAGACCACTACCCACAAACCTAACGCACCAAAGAGCTATCCACTCCACACACTCAATGGCTATAACCCAAACAGTTAACCTCCAGACGATACTTCCAAGACAAGTTCACCATCTCATAGCCTGTATGTATCTGCGGTTAACGCTGTTATTTTTAACTAAAGTTTCCGGTTAAACTACTGATCTTGAGTTTGAACCCACTCCATATTTTTACGTAGCTGAACTACGCCTACATAACCAAGACCACCAAAAAGCGCTATTTCTATCAAAATAAGCCCTACAGTAACAACAGACGATAACCCCCATACCCTTAGAAGAATAAAGGCAGATGTGAATACTAAAACCGTGATAACCACACTATACAAGCCCAAAGCTAACGAATACACTAGCTCTCTTTCATTTTTTGCACTGTAGGTGACAGTTATTTTACGCTTAAAAATATTAATCGCATATCTATAGTAAAGATTATGTGTAGCTGCGGCAAGTGTAATGATAGACACAAGTATTAGCTGAACCGCTGAGAAGCTCATAGTCGATATCCAAAAAATTACTCCCAAAACAATTGCCCCGATTCCAAGGAGTAGATAAATCACCCGGTATAGCTGAATTAACTTGTGGTACCGTTTCTCTGCCATGATACCCTACCCTTATACAATCAACATTACTTAGATAGCGCACGTTTTAATATTTTTTATAAAACGACCTACCAACCTAACATAAAACACCAAAAGTTAATCTTCAATACTGTCGATACTCAATTTTTTCGCCTCATGAACCCTTCGCCTTTTTTTGGACACAAAAAGCATAACCACTACAACACCCAATACCACAAAAGTAACATCCACACACCAAGTAAGCACAACATCTCTCACACCAAAATAATACATCTCGCCATCTTCGTTATATATATCACCACCTTTTGGAGCTGTGTTACTTGAAATCACACCACCAGACAATTTGAAAGTACCTAGGTAATTGTACACGCCACCACCATAACTGGAATCATCCCTAAGATCGCCTTTGTATGAAACCGTATTCCTAGAGACTTTGCCGCCAGACATAGTAAGTGCGCCTTTGATGTTAGCTATACCGCCACCACACACCTTAGCTGTATTACCAGAAATCACACCACCAGACAATTCAAAAAAGCATAAAACATCAACACGATCACCTCTAAAACTCACACCACCACCCCCCAATAAAGCGGTATTACCCGAAATTTCGCCGCCAGACATAGTAAAATTACTCTCAATACTATACACTCCACCACCATCGAAATTTGCCCGATTATTAGAAATCACACCATTAAACAAACTAAATACACTTCTAAAATTGTCCACTCCACCACCAGAACCAAAAGTAGCGCTATTACCAAAAATTATACCCCCAGACATCACAAAAACCCCCACTTCATTATGTATACCCCCACCCGAGTGAGCGGTGTTACCCGAAATCATACCACCCGACATCTCAACAAGACCCCTATTGTATATGCCCCCACCAGTGTTACCCGAAATCTCACCATCAGACAGAATAAGGGTGCCATCAGGATAAACCATTACACCATAACCAGTAACGCCTCTCTCATGAGTTACAATAATACCATCAAGCCTCAACAGACTCCCACTCTGAACTACAATGGTCGCATACCAATGATTTTCAACTCCAATAGATTTTGTGCCAATTAACTTGTAAAATCCAATATCCCCAGCAGTAGTACTTGTTAATGTAATATCTTTTCCCTCCAAAATATCGAGCGGATTTGTAAGGGCGATGTCTCTATCAAAAGCAATGACAACAGATACACCCAATGGCGCATTATCAACAGCCGCCACAAGTTCCGCTTCATTACTAACCACTATATCAGTAGAAGCACCTAACACAAAGGGTGAAAACGCACTAAAGAGAGAAATAAAACAAGAAGAAACCAACAACACCACAAATAACAAAGAAACAAAAGACAAAATTCTACCACTACATAAACGATAACCGTGTAAATTAACCGCAGACTGCTTATTCACACGCATGCAAGCAACCTCTAACTACAGCTACGCGTTAAAAAAAATTAAACTGCACTGATATATACATTATCACAATAGCCCGCATAAGTAAAAATAACAAAAACAGAAAGCAATATCTGAAAATGCCGCGATTTTGAAGAAAGACTCCAAACACAGTCATATGTGTCCCACTTCCAGAGCTAATGTTTTCTCCGTTTAGTGTATGTTGCAATAGCACAACTGACCATTAGAATTATTATAGCTACAACAAACACAGTTAAGAAAGACCAAAAAGGTGTAGGTTCAGAAGGAACAGATGAAGAAGTGGCATCTGTAGCAGAGGATTGAGTGTCAGAATAACCTTGTGGATTATAACCTATGGGTACATATTGCATCATGTATATTTCGCTAATTGCAGTGTGTTGTCCAAATACGTATAAAATATCAGCAACCTCTGCTACATCAACATGTGCTACACCACCATAAACACCCATGCTAGGCATAGCTTTAGCAGTTGACCACATATCGTTTACAGGATCATATACCCAAGTGAATTGTTGCCCCTCTTTAAAACCAAAGACATAGATGTTTTTAGGTGCATAAGCCCCAGTCGTTACTCCAGCAACCGTAATACCACTCCAAGCCCCTGACTTCAAAAGACCTATTTCTTGGGTTTTTCCTTTGCTCCACTTATCCGTTTTTGGATCATAAATCGCAACATCAACAGTAGCGGTGCGGTCATAGGGATAGTCATGTTCGTCTACACAAAAAAATATTATTTTATCATCCACCACAGTTGAAGTGATGAAGTAGCGCGGTTCTAGGTCGGGTATTTGGGTTTCTTTAATCCATGAATCCTCCACGAGATCATAAATTATCAACGTAGCAGAAGTTCTAAGAAGAATTTTTCCATCCACAACATGCGCCTGCATATACCGGGCAGGAAACAGTGGGCTATCTTTAGCACTCCAACTATCAGTAGCTATATCATAAACCTCAAACGTGTTGCCTATGCAGTAAATTTTGCCTTGATATGCTGTAATGGCAAAAGCGGCTCTAGGTGTTGGCATAGGTTCTAAAGTAGTCCATTTGTTAGTCTTGGGGTCATATTGCTCATTTGTATCAACATAATGTGTAGTAACATAGTCAAAAGGTGGTCCACTATATGTGTCATAAGAACCACCGATAGCATAGATTTTACCCTCAACAGCAACAGCTCTAAACCCTTGTCGTTCCGAGCTGGGAGAGGTTATTTTTGTATTCCACGAGTTTTCAACTAACTCTGTAGCGGAAATAGAATTAATCGCTGTTGCAAATGTTCCGCTTATGAATAGGAAAAACAACATGAAGGGAATAAATTTATTCATGTTTAACACCCTGTGTATTCAGGGTTTTCCTATAAAATAGTTTTTGTCGTTTTATTTTTAGCCACAAAAATATGCTGACAATACCAACTGCTAAAACTGTAGAAATCACTACTATAAACATAATATAACCATCAATGCTTTGTATACCTCTTGTGTAACTGATGTCAAAGTTGTTATACCCCTGAGTAAAAAAAGACGACCATGTAACTTTGCCTGCAATATGCGTATCATATGCTTTATTGTGTACGGAGTGTCGATCGTACGTTGCAACGGCACGATTATCTGAAAACACTACCATAGCATCTTTAGGAATTATAAATCTGCCAAGATCAGTAGTGGTATCAGTAACCCAAACTCCACCACCATTACAAGACGCCACGTTACTCGAAATCATACCCCTCAGCATCACAAAAGAACTACCACCACCATATCGACCATCACTACTAACATACACACCCCCACCGTCTCTAGCTGTGTTGTTAGCAATCACACCCCCAGACATCACAAAAGAACCACTATACAGATACACACCCCCACCCTCTGCCAGGGCTGTGTTGTTCGCAATCACACCACCAAACATGCTAAAAGAACCACCAAACACAGTCACGCCGCTACCCCTACCCGCTGTATTGTTGGCAATCACCCCATCAAACATAGTGAACCAACCACCATTATTCACATACACCCCGCCACCATTGTTAGCAATCACACCTCCAGACATCACAAAAGAACCGCTATTGATCACACCATAATGCTGCTTGTTGCCAGAAATCTCGCCATCTAACAATGTTAGAGTACCACCAGATTCAACAACTACCCCCCAGTTCCACACATCGTCTGCATGCGTCACAATTATACCGTCAAGCGTTAACACCCCGCCATCCTCAACAGTGATAGTGTTACAGCTAGATGTCCCATGTGATGTTGTAGCAATTAACTTAAAAAAGGTAGTTTTGCTACTACTAGTTAATGTGATGTTTTTGTTAGCAGGTATATCCAGTGACTGATCAATAGTGATATCCTTGTTGAGGCTGATAACTGTGTGCCCTTCAGCATTAGTAACTGCATCTCTGAGTTCAAACCAATTACTAACTGCCTGATCAGAAGCGTCTAACACAAAAGAAGAACTAGCACTAACAGAAACAAAAGGAAAAACCAACGCTACTACAAACAACAAAGAAACGAAATGCAAAATATTCCCACAATTAAAACGACATAAATTTAGCTTGAACACAACATTTCGAGTCATATCTACAGCCCATAACCCCCATAACGTTAAACTCTGTGTTTAACACACAAGATTATCATCCACAAATCCTCATATATAGTATATCAAGCTTATGTTGGAATATCAATCAGCATTGGCGTAAGACGTCTATTCATTTTACCTTTGTTTGTTGTTCGACAGTAGATACTTGGCCCAACCTACTGTTAAAGTTGGCGATGTCTGGGTCATCCCTGTAAACACAGGCGATATAAGTTTGGGCTTGACAGGGGAAGTCACGTTAACATTTGCAGACACCCAAGCGATAACTGTCCCAGCAGGCACCTTCCAAACCATGAAAATCGAAATAACCAGCACCATACTTAGTGTTCACTCAGACAGCAACACCCGCAACGGCTCCCTCATAAACATCCTCGCCGGTATGAGTACGCAGATAAATGGAACTTCATACATAGAACTGGGAACCTGCCGCTTAATCAAAGCTGACCTAATCCATATAGTAAGCCTGGATGCATCGGGAATTGTACAAAAATCAACTACAGAGCAGATTTTGATGGAGTATACAAAGCCCTAATTGTTTGATGGGCTTTCTCGTTACCCTAAAATGTGGCGCGGGGAGGACCTCCCTTTCAGAATATTGCCCTGACTGGATAGTTACAAATATTTTTTGATATATCAAGCGAATTATTTCACACAATTCATAACTGTTGCTGGCTCGTAGGCTGTGGGTGTGGACATATTTGTTCGCGGCTAACTCTTCAAGGGTTTTGACGCGGTGATAGTTTAGCTTGCGTTGGAGCTTTTTGTTGTTTAGATCTAGCACGCATATGAACACCCCTTTTGTTGAAAATGTGAGGGTTAGTTCTGCATCACCCCCGTGCTTGGCCGGAGAAGCGGACACTTACCGGTTTAGTGCTGGTTAACGGTGTATATACAACTATTATGCTATACTGGTTTTATAAAATAATCGACTCAACAAACCGTTGCCAAACACACAAACACTCAACCATAAAACATTGTAAATAATGCAATAAACAAAACATATGACAGATAAATTTTTTACGGTCAAATAAATTAGCTAACGATTCATAAAAGCCAAACATGTTTAACTAAAACACGTCAAATAAGCCCTCAACAAGCTTAACTTGACCCACAAAATTTAAAGTTGTAAGATGGTTGCAATTCCAGAGGGTTAGGTTCATTTTTTTCGTCATTTTCATCAGTGGTTGGTGAGGTAGCCTTGGAGGGCTGTTGAAATTAGCCGGAACTGGTGGTTTTGGGCATCTTTTTAGGGGAAATTTGTCTGTACACGAGGTGATTGTTTGAGGCAGGTGCTTATTTTGGCCAAAATGGTGAATACACGGATTTCTCATAAAAACAACCGTTATTTTTTCTCAAAAATTGTGGGTCAAGTTAAGCTCAACAAGAGCGTATAAAAGCCCAAAAAACCGAAAAACACCGAAAAAACAAAAAAGATTAGATGAAAAAGTCGTATAAACGCAATTGTCCATGTTGTTTTGGTGGTAAGACTATCTGCACCAAATTATCCAGCAAAACCTGGAATCTTTGCTGTATTATTAACTGAGCAAAAGTCTGCACCATTGTGCCATATTGCTCATCGTTAGCCAATTGTAACAGTTTAATATACTCTGCTCGATCCGAACCCAAAAACAACAAACGGGGATAACTACATTCATTTAGCATGTAATTAAATATCTCCCGTCCCACCCGGCCGTTTCCATCGTTGAAGGGATGGATCATCTCAAATTTATAGTGAAACATCACCGCTTCCTCAAAGGGATGCTGTCCCTTACTGATTGCTAAATAATACTCGTTTATGATTTCTTTTAGCTCCTCTTCAATAAGTATGGCTGGTGTTACGTTGAGGTCGCATCCAGAAATTATAGTATGGTCTGTACGTCTAAAAAGACCTAGGGAGTGATAGTCTATATTGTTCATTATTAGTGAATGCAGGGTTTTTATAAAGTCCAGGGTTATTTTGCCTTTGTATCTATCTCGATAGGTTTTTACATTTTTGAAATTTTGAATTTCATTTATTTCTCTTAGGGTTTTTTCGTCAGGTACGATTTCGTTTACTAGTAGGTTGCGGGTTTGGTTTATTGTTAGAGTGTTGCCTTCTATGGCAGTTGTGCCTTGTACGTAGTGGATTTCAAAGTTTTGTTCATATGCTTTGATTTCGTCTGTGGTTAGGAGGTTGGTGTATTTTTTGTAGGTGTAGCGTATGGTTTCGAGGGCTTCTAGGGTTTCGGTGTCTATGTATGTTGTTTTGTATGTTTTGCTGCTGGCTTTGGCTTCTTTTTGGATGGTGGTGGTTTCTAGTTCGTAGGCGTGTTTTTCTGATAGTTGGTGTAGTTCTTGGTTGTTTGGTTTGGTGTGGCCTATGAATTTGCTAGTTTTTATTTTTTTTCCGTTGACTTGTGAGGCTTTGACTAGGTAGTAGTTGGGTTGCCCGTTGGATGTGTTTCGGTGTTCGAGCCAGTAGGGGATGTTGGGTTTTCTTTGGGTCATGGTGTCCACCATATTTATGTGACCTGTGTTTATTAGTTTTTTTGTGTTTTAGGTCACATTTTGTGTGGTTTTATTCTCAACGGATGGGGCACTACTCTCTGACGGTTAAGAGTCCACTAGCTCCTGCCAATGGACCGCAAGGTTTGTTTCTACGCTGTTTGCTTGTTATAGAAACACCGGCTATACTGCTCTGGGTTGGCATAGTGCTCCCGATAACACACCACACATGGCCTGTTCGCCCAAAACCTTGGGAATTTAGGATTTGCCTCATCATTATAAATGATTGTTTATCTATGGGAAAGTAAAATTTTTTACCCTTCAACTCACAGATAACTTTGATCCCGATGATATTGATAGTCTATTCTGTTCTTGATATTGCAGGTATAAACATAGCGCAACAAATTCTCAAACACTATGCCTTCACAGCATCTCCCAAACTATACAAGACTTCCCCTCTATATACTGCCGATGTCAATGGGCACCCAACTGTGTTGGTTGCGCTCAAAGAGGAAGCTGTTTGTGCACAATATCTCCAAGATGATTTCCCAGACGCAGATCTCATCGTGTTTATCTCGCGGCATACCAGTCAAAGCGGCAAACCCACCCTAACAGTGCACACCCCTGGAAACTTTGGTGCCGCAGAATTTGGTGGATACCCCAAAATCGTCTCGGTTGCCCCAGCGGTTGCTATGCAGACCGCCCTAAAGGCTCTGGATCACTACAGGCGGCATCTATCTTTATCTGGTTATCAAGTTTCCTACGAATGTACCCATCATGGACCGAGTCTAAATGTGCCTGCTATGTTTGTGGAGCTGGGCAGCTCGCCGGCGCAATGGAGTGACAGCCGAGCAGCCGAAGCGGTTGCACATAGCGCCCTGACTGCTGTTGGGACATTCACAAACACAGGCGTCTCAGCAGTTTTAGGCATAGGCGGAACCCACTACAACGAAAAATTCACCACCATGGCACTGATGGATACGGCTTTATTTGGGCATATGATCCCTAAATATGCGGTTTCTGCTATAGACAGCTCTATGATTAGACAATGTGTTGAGCGAACTTTTGAGAACGTACCGTTGGCACTGCTGGATTGGAAAGGCATTAGCAGCAAAGACAAACCCAGTTTACTTTCTGCATTAGAACAAGCCAGTCTACCCTACCAAAAAATTTAATCAGCTAAACAAGGCTAAGTGGTATTTGAGGATAAGTTCTGATTGAGGGTTTGTTTTGTGTTGACTATTGGTGTCTTGTGGGAAAGTTTAATAGTCTATATAGCGTAGCTTTTAAAGCTGAAACTTACAGTAACGTTTATTATATCTAA
The DNA here is from genome assembly GCA_009781675.1 of Candidatus Bathycorpusculum acetigenes. Classification (GTDB taxonomy): domain Archaea; phylum Thermoproteota; class Bathyarchaeia; order Bathyarchaeales; family Bathycorpusculaceae; genus Bathycorpusculum; species Bathycorpusculum acetigenes. The sequence goes on from WQVG01000057.1 coordinate 9,619, forward strand.
GTGAAATCTTGAAGGTGCGGTAAAAAATGGGAATCAAATCTTGGCTTCAACAAGCGGCAAGAACCTTAAAATTAGCCGTTAAACCTGGACGTGAAGAGCTTTGGCTCTCGATTAAAATCAGCTTGCTGGGCATTGGTGCAGTTGGCTTAATTGGTTTTGTAATTAAACTGGTCGCATCTTTTCTTGTCGGCGCTCCTGCAGCGTCGTGAGGTATCAAGTAAGTGACTGTGTATGGCCAAAAAAGAAGAGTTCTCGCAAGTGAAAATTTTTGCAATTAAAACCACCACTGGACAGGAACGCAATGTGGCACGGTTGATTGCATCAAAGGTTGACATGGTTCACATCCCAATAAAGGCTCTTTTGGTTCCAGACGCACTCAAAGGTTATGTATTTATTGAAGCAGACGGGCCTCACCTTGTAGAAGAAGCCATCTCAGGTATTCGTCATGTTCGTAGTCGAATCCCGGGATTAATTGGTTTTAACGAAATTGAACGCTACATCGTACGTAAACCCGTTATGGAGGACCTCAACGAAGATGACGTGGTTGAAATCACCGGCGGACCCTTCAAGGGTATGCGCGCCAAAATCACTCGGCTTGACAAAGCTAAAGGCGAAGTTACTCTCGAGTTGCTTGAAGCAACATTCACTTTGCCCATCACAGTACATTCAGACTATGTAAAACTCGTAGAAAAAGCAAAAGCATAAAGTGAAAATCTATGGCAGATAAAAAAGTTGTAGAATTAATCGTCAGCGGCGGTCAAGCCAATGCGGGTCCACCGTTGGGTCCAGCCTTGGGTCCATTAGGAGTCAACATTGTAGCTGTCGTCAACAAGATAAATGAAATTACCAAAGATTATGCCGGTATGAAAGTTCCGGTGAAGGTCAGTGTTGATCCTGAAGATAAAACCTTTGAAATAACTGTTGGTACACCTACTGCATCGGCTCTAATAGTTGCTGAACTAAAAATTGAGAAGGGTTCAGGTACCCCAAATACGGTTAAAGCTGGCGACTTAACCACGGAACAGGTGGTAAAGATTGCCAAGATTAAAGCCCATCAGCTTTTGGCTCCTGACACAAAAAATGCTGTTAAAGAGTTGCTTGGTACCTGTGTTAGTTTAGGCGTTACAGTTGAAGGTAAAGATCCCCGTGAAGTTCAAGATGATATCGACGCCGGCACATATGAAAGCCTATTTGGGTAACGCTGATGTTGGGCGAATATTTTTATAATGGGTTTCTTATCCCCTACTGGCACGAGGCTTAAAAATGCCCCTAGACAACAAGACCATATCTGAAGCAATAAAACAAGCAAAATCTCAAGCTGGAGAGAAAAAGTTCAACCAGACCATAGATCTAATACTAGACATCCAAGAAATCGACATGAAAGCCCCCGAAGGCAAAATCCAAGAAGTTGTTGAACTTCCACACGGCACACTAAAACCCAACCGTGTTTGTGTCATTGCTTCAGGCGAATTCGCACTTAAAGCAAAAAACGCTGGTGCTGACCGCGTCGTTGACCGCACCGAACTCGACGAGTTAAACGGCAAAAAGAAAGAACTACGCCAGTTAGCAAACGACTGCAATGTCTTTATTGCAGAAGTTCCCCTAATGCCCCTGGTCGGCAAAATTTTAGGTCCCGTATTAGGACCCAGAGGCAAAATGCCTATCCCTGTTCCTCCAAACGCGGACATAGTTGCCTTAATCGGCAAACACCGTAAAACCGTGGTTGTCCGCATGCGCAACCAACCCATAATCCAAGTTAGAATAGGTTCCCAACAGATGAAAGACGAAGATATCACCGACAACGCAATGACCATCCTGCGCACCCTTGACGGTAAACTCAAACGAGGCCTCAAAAACGTAAAATACGCTTTCATCAAAACCAGTATGGGCGAACCCGTCAAAATTAAACCATAAAAACAAGAGAAGAAAAATCATGCCATCCCAACAAGTATTAGCCGAAAAATCAAGCGAAGTAGCCGAGATAAAGGGCATATTCCAAGAATACAAATCCGTCGGCATCGCCAGCCTAAAAAAAGTCCGAGCCTCCCAACTCCAAGAGCTCAAAAAAACCATGAAAGGCCAAGTCTACCTCCGCGTCCTCAAAAACACACTCATAAAAATCGCCCTCGAAGAACTCAACCAAGCAGAACTCAAAAAGCTTGAGGAATACTTGGAAGGATCAAATGTCTTTCTATTCACCGACCTCAACCCCTTCAAACTAGCAATCATGCTCGAACGCGGAAAAGTCAAAACAACCGCAAAAGCAGGCGACACAGCCGCATTCGATGTCGTTATCCCATCTAGCAACACCGGCCAACCCCCAGGTCCCGTCATCAGCCAACTCAACGCCGTCGGCCTACCCACCCGAATAGAAAACGGTAGCGTATGGATCAGCAAAGATACCCTAGTCGTCCGCAGAGGCGAACCCATAAACGACCGACTAGCAAGTGTTCTCTCTAAACTCAACATAAAAGCCGTCGAACTAGGCATCTCCATGCGCGCAGTCTTTGACAACGGCACCATGATAACCGGAGACCAACTAATCGTAGACCTCGCCGCCACCCAAAGAAGCGTAGAAACAAGCAACCAAGAAGCCTTCGCATTAGCCCTAAGCATCGGATACACAACTAAAGAAACCATTCGTCCACTCCTACAAACAGCCCACCAAAAAGCAATCGCACTCTCACTAGGCGCAGCCATACCCACCAAAGACACCATCGCAGATCTCATCCGCAAAGCCAACGCAGAAATGACCAGCCTAAGCAGCGCCGCCGACAAAGCCAAGCCCAATGCAGCCTAACAACCCTTCCTATCCTCTTTTTAATTATCCCTATACCATTCTTAGCCTACTGCCATTAGAAATCCTCGATATTACCGGCGGTAGCGGTAACGCTGGATTTAAACAACCGTTTGTAAAGGTCTAAATTCACTTTTCTACCTGTAGCTTAAAATATTTACGTGTATTTAGGAATCAACTCTGAAAACCAGAACAAAATTCCGCTATATAATAGACTTCTTGCGAAACTAAAATAAGTGTGATTGATGTTTTTTGTGATTGTTGTGGTTAGATGAAGTATGAAACGCTGAAAAGTTATTCGGATGAAGAGTTTCGTCGGATAACTGGTGTTAAG
>WQVG01000058.1 GCA_009781675.1 Candidatus Bathycorpusculum acetigenes
GCCTGTGTATTCGCCGGATTTTAATCCTGTCGAGTTGGTGTGGTCTAAAATTAAGGCGTATTTGCGTAAAGTTAAGGCTAGAACGTTGGAGATTTTATATTCGGCTATTTCTGAAGCTTTGGCTACCATAACCCCTGTCGATATTGAAGGCTGGATTAAGCACTGCGGCTATGGACTATAAAAAGTTAAACTGCTATATCTGAGTAAACAGGCCCATTTATCTGCTTGATATCTGAAAAATATAGAAGGAGGTTAGGAGGCGCTTTTATTTTTAAGCCATTCTAAAAAGCCCTCTTGTACTTTCTGTGGGGTTTCAAATACATGTACATCATCCATGGTTTCTAGATGTCGTACTTGTGCTGCTTCTTCTTTGCGGACCCGTAGCTTCATCTCTTTACCATTGGGTAATTTTGTGAAGATAATATTTTCTTTAAAGTCAACGGGCATGATCCATACGGGTACAAATGCTTTAAGTGCCATAAGTGCTGCGTTAGTCAGTAGGGTGTCGCTTATGCTGTTGACGATTTTTGCCACTGTATTCGAAGAGGCGGGGCAGAGCAGTAAAAACTCGTATTTTCCGCTCTGCACCATACCCGCCAAAAATGGTGAGTTAGAGTTGGATTCAACAAAGACTTTGGGGAAGCTGCTTTTGAGGATTTCGTCAAGGCGGTAGAATTTTAGCATAGTGTCAGCGGCTTTGGAAACATAGACATCTATGTCTACTTTGTCCTCTGTTTGCTGTTTTAGTGTCTTCATGGTTTCAATTATTTCTTGGATTTTATCGCCTGCACCCGTTATGCCCCAGGCAACTTTGAGTTTCTTAATTTCTTTTTTTTCTGTCATAAAATCACTGTGCATTTTTTGTGTAAAGTTCTATGTATTCGCCGAAGCGTTTGACGGTTTTTTTGAGTCCTCGCATGCCTTCTGCATCTAGTTTCACGCCGTCGAGAGTGTCTTTGCTCCACAGGTTTGCGCCTAAATTCGCGCCAAACGGACCGCCACCCACAGCAATCATGCCGTTCATTAGATAGAAGGTGTGAATTTGCCACTGTGCTAACTCTTGTCCGCCGGAACGGTCGCCGCCCACGGTTATGCCCATTCCAATTTTACCCTTGAAAAAGTTTTTGTTTGATGCTACAAGTGAACGGGTGCGGTCCATCACCGCTTTAAGCTGGGCACTGACGCCTCCGTTGTAGATAGGCGTTGCAAAGCTTATGCCGTTGGCTTTTGTGAAGGCTTCATAGAGTTCTTTTAGGTCATCTTGAAAGATACAGACTTTATTTGTTAAACAGAAATTGCAGTGGATACAGTATTTTATTGATTTACCCCGAACCGTCCACAGCTTGGTTTTAAACCCTTTTTCGTTTAGTATCCCAAGTGCCTGCTCTAGGGCGTACTCTGTGGCTTGCTTTCTTGGACTGCCGCTTACGCCGACAATCAATATACTTCACCAGTTACGTTAACTATTAATCAAATTAAAAGCTTATCCCAATGGCTCGATATACAGAAAACGATTTTACAAACAGCTTTGTTGATGTTTGTTTGCTGTATTTTAGTTTCCTTTTGCAGTGTTAGGCCAGCCAACGCTTTGTTTTTAGTTCTTATATTTTTGGTGTGTGTCGCTTTGAGCTTGTTTGTTAGTCATTGAATTCAATTCTGTCTTTGTGACTAACTTGATGTTTGGCTAAGTTATTGTAGTTGTGCAGTCACACACCTTTAAGTTTTCAAAAAAGCTCTTAAAGGTATACTGGGCTTTTAGGAGATGTATTTTTGGTTAAAGTCTACGGTAAGGATGGTAGAGAAGAAATTTTTGATGGTAAGCAGGTTGAGGCTGATCTTACAGCTGTGGGTTTGCCTGCGCGTATGGCTGAGGAGGTTGCTGAACGGTTGGGGGCAAGGGTGCAGGATGGTTGGACTGCTGATAAGATTCGTGATGAAACTGATATTGAGTTGCGGCATTTGCAAGAGGCCATAGACAAGGCGCATACCTGCTACAAGGGGGCCACGCCTATGGGTGATCATAACGTTGGTGAGAAGCGGATCGCGTGTGAGAGCGATAATTCCATAGATGTCCAGCCACGCTCAGAAACTAAGGTCGAGTGTAGAAATGTTGATGCCTAATTAGCAGATGCGGTTTATGTTGCAAGATATGAATCCAAAATAAAAACAACATATGGGGCGTTTAGGCCCGAGGTAGTTTTGGTTATTTGCTTTCGAGGTATTCTTCTGGTTTTGGTGGAACTGGTGTGCGGTCTCTTTGTTCGCGGATTTTTTGTGTCTGATTGATTGTTCTGGTAGTCGGTCCATCTACTGAATTGGTTGCCCAGAACGTGTATCCTTGGGTGATACTTCGCGCGTCGGCGATGCTAAAGGATTCGAAAACTGGTATTCTGCTTTGACGGTTATCAGGTCTTCTTCGGAGGTTTATAGGATTTTACTGCGGCGCTTGTTGAGCAGTGTGGCAACATTCCAAGTTTCATTGACAAAAAGGGTCAACTGTTCATCATCATAGACCGAGGAAACAATAAAAACTGAGCGCAACAGAAATCTGTTGTGCTTCTTTTGGAGTATTGCATGTTTTGGCGTTAAGCTATTAATTGTCTCCAGCGTTATTTTTAAGCATGCAAAGTATCAATGCTGAAACGGTATGGAACCTAAATCACACCGCTCTACACCTGCTGTTGGTTTCGGGTTGTCTCAAACCGCAGAGCAAAACCGTCCGCTTCTATGCACCCAGTTTTGTATACTATAAAACCAAATACTTTTCAAGCTCAACCCAAGAGTTCGCTATGGTTTCAGTAACTGGAAATGCCTGCACACTAAACTGTAAACACTGCGGCGGCAAACCCCTCCAAACTATGCATCCCGCGACTTCACCTCAAGAACTCTATAAGCTGGGGCTGAAACTTAGATTGGATGGAACAAAAGGGATGCTGATAAGCGGTGGATGTCAACCCAATGGATCAGTGCCGCTTGATAATTTCATACCTGTTTTGGCACAACTTAAAACTGAATTGGGATTTACCCTGTTTGTCCACACAGGCATTATCAGAAGAGATACCGCTTTTCTGCTAAAACAGGCCGGCATAGACGCCGCATTAATCGATGTAATCGGTTCCCAGAATACATTTCAAAAAACTTTCAACTTAAAAATTAACCTACAAGAGCACATAACTTCACTAAAATCCCTCCATGATGCACAACTCAAGGTGATTCCGCATCTCATCGTTGGCTTAAACGATGGCAAACTCGAGGGGGAATATACTGCCCTAAGACTCATCAAAGAAAACCTCAACCCTGCCGCAATTGTTATCCTAGCCTTTATGCCCCTCCACGGTACAGAAATGGCCCAAACACCCCCACCACAGCCCCTTGACATCGCCAAAACAATCGCCGTTGCACGAACCATGTTTCCCCAGACCCCGCTGGCCCTTGGATGCATGCGCCCCAAAGGTAAACATCGCGCTCAAACCGACATCTTGGCCCTCAAAGCAGGCGTGGATGCAGTGGCATTTCCAAGCCCAGAAGCAATCGCATATGCCCAAAAAAGCGGATACAACCCTATTTTATCATCGTACTGTTGTGCACAGTTGCATCAGGATTTTCAGCCTAAACCCTAACCCAACCCTACGGTTTCAAAAACCCGATAAATAAAAATTGAAACGTTGGCTTGAACGTTTCTATTTGAGGCTTTTATGACTGCCTACATCATTTAATTGGTTCCCTCAAAACAGGCATACCTGTTTGATTGGAAATTTGGCGTAATCGTATTATATTGTCACTGGTTGTTTGATTAGGCATCGATTATTGCATGGTTAATACGTATGGTTATTTGTGATCTGGGTTGTCTTGAAGATTTTTATGGAAAGTCCGATTGTCCAGACAGAGACCGCCAGTGCTGACACTGTTTCAGGGATTGCTACGTTTGGTACATAGTGTAGTGTGAACTCTAATATCCACGGTAGAGTTGCTATGATAGCTATGACTGCTGTGAAACCAGCTACCCCATACTGGTGGGTTCGGTAAAAGTTATAGGTCAAAATGAACAAGGCGATGGGTACTAAAATAAAGAACGCTATCGAAACTATATAGTGTGCTGGTACAAAACTTTCGTTAAAGATCCCGATTAAAATTAGTGCTACTGTTGATATGGCAAAAATTCCTGACCCCATTTTGCCTGACCAGTTTTTACCCACATACCTGTACAGGCCAAAAATTGCAAAAATCAGAACTAAACCCCCTGTTACACAGAGGCCGCCGTTAAACAGCCATTGCGTTACCCCAGGCATAACCCCTAGATCGCTTAGGGCGTTGTTGGTCCAGCTAAACAGTGGATAAGTCACGATGGCTGATAGAATACAGATAACTGCAACTATGGGTGCAATAAACCCGGCTACGGCTCCAACCTTTGATGAATTCATAGAGCAACAATAAATATGATGATTAGCTGTTTAAGAATTTATGCTACCGATTACACAAACAGCCCCGATGTAGGCAAACGCTAATACTGTTCGATTATTATCTGAACTGTTGTTATACCAATAATGTCAAGGTAGCCATAACACTATTAATTAAAGGCGTTAACCGTGTAGTTGCTTAGAAGAATGGGTTCCGAGCGGTATAATAATGCAACAATCCAAACCACTTTACGCTACATATCCAAAAACTATCAAGTCATTAGGCGATATTACACTTAATACATTATATCCAAAATTAAAAATTACAACAAAACAAAATCAGCGCATAATAATTCCTGATGAAACCCATTATGGCAACAGGCGGTAATTTATGAAATTTTTACACCTATCTGATCTTCATATCGGTAAAAGTGTTCATGGATTTTCAATGCTTGAAGAGCAAAAACATGTTTTTCAACAAATAATCCGCTACATACAATCTGAACAAGTCACCGCAATAGTCATCGCAGGTGATATCTACGATCATGCCATACCCCGAAATGAGGCCATACGGCTCTTTGATGATTTTCTAACAGACCTTGCCCATGCAAATGTAGCTGTTTTACTCATCGCAGGTAACCACGATTCACCTGAGAGAATTTCCTACGCAAACCGACTACTTACAGATAAACAATTGTTTCTTTGTGGATCATTTAATGGCAGTTTACAAAAGGTAATCTTAAATGACACATATGGAGAAGTAAACTTTTGGCTCCTGCCCTTTATCAAACCCTTATCAGTGTATGGTTTTTTTGAAGAACAACCAATTGAAACCTACAATACTGCACTAGATCTGGCAATTAAGACCGTTGATATTGACTATGACGCACGTAATGTACTTGTATCACACCAATTTTTCACTAAATCTGGCATCGAGCCTATCCGAAGTGACTCTGAGTTAAACCCTATTGGTGGACTTGACGCAATTAACACAAACTTAATTGAAAAATTTGACTATGTTGCACTTGGACATTTACATGGAGCGCAGAAGGTTGGTGTAGAACATGTTCGTTATGCTGGCTCACCTTTGAAATATTCCCTCTCAGAAATTCACCAAACAAAATCTGTTTTACTTGTAGAAATAAATGAAAAAAATAACCTAACCACAAAAGCCCTGCCATTGACCCCTATTTATGATATGTGTGAAATTAAGGGGAAAATTAGCGAATTGACGAGCAATGAATTCTCATCGCATATCAAAGATAATTATATACACATTATTCTAACAGACGAAGAAGAAATCCTTGATCCTATGGAAAAACTTCGCAGGGTTTATCCCAAAGTTATGACGTTTAGGTTTGAAAATTCACGAACTAACCATGATTTCTCAGAGATACATCAAAATTTGGAACAAACAAATCAACTATCACCCTATGAGCTTTTTAGCGAATTCTTTCTTGCTATGGGTGGTTGCGCAATGAGCCAAGAACAGTTACGGATTGTAAAGGACCTGTTGTCAACAGAGGATAGCGAATGAAACCTCTAAAGCTAACAATGAGTGCGTTTGGTTCCTATGCCGGTACAGAGGTACTAGATTTTACTCTGCTTGGCACAAATGGGTTGTATCTAATTACTGGTGAAACTGGTGCAGGTAAAACGACAATTTTTGATGCCATCTCGTTTGCCCTCTTTGGTGAGGCGAGCGGCAAAACACGTGACAGGCCTCAAATGCTCCGCTCTGATTTTGCAAAAGAAAAAATGAAAACATGTGTAGAATTTGAATTTTTGTCTAGCGATAAACGCTATAAAATAAAGCGTACAATAAAAGAAAAGGGCCAAGATGCAGACCTTATTTTGCCAGATGGTAAATTGAGTGGTAACCGTAACATAGAATCAAAGATCGCAGAGATTATTGGACTTGATCGTGATCAATTTGCGCAAATCGTTATGATTGCGCAAAACGATTTCCTTCGTTTTCTACAAAGTGGTACAGACGAGCGATTAAAGATACTGCGCCGCATATTTGGCACCGAAGTCTTAAAACAATTTCAAGAACACCTCAAAGAGCTTGTTAAGCAAAAAGAAGCGGAACGGGCGCTAATTCTTCGCGATTTCGCACGTTACGAAGTTGATGTTTACAAGCGTAACGAGCAGTTTGAAGAATGGAGTCAACAAATAAACACGGATAAAACAGAACTGTCCATAGTCGATAACCAACTTGATGAGTACAACAAACAAGAGCGTGATCTCGCCGCAAAGCTTGCTATAGCGGAAGACATCTGTAAAAAATTTGCTGACCTCGCCCAAGTTCAACTGGACTTTAAAGAACATAATGCAAAAGCTCAAGACATATCAAATGCAAAAACACGTACCGTCCGTGGCGAAATAGCGCTACATAAAGTAAAACCTCTATTTGATGTAGCCCAAAAATCAGCAACTAATTATACTTCTGCACAGTTTGCTCTTAATTCTGCAAAGACACAAGAAATCAGCGCTAACACTGAATTAGAGCAAGCAACTAAAGCACTTGAAGCCTTGCCACCTCTTGACAAGGCGCAGAACAATTTTAACACCTTACTAAACGAGTGGGAACTCGCAACCAAAAAGCAAACCCGCTTAGCAACTCTAAAAACAGATCATCAAGAGATTGTAGATAAACAAACCAAACTGAACAAAACACAAAACAACTTAACCGTTGCCTGTTATGAACTAAAAAATTTACCCCATATTGATAATTATCAAGTTCAATATGATGAAATAATGAACAAATTAAATACTGAGAAAGATAAATTAACAAAATTATCGATATTACAAACTGATCTAACCAAAATCACAAATAAACAGACCATATTAAAAAACGAGCAAGAAAAATTTGAAAAACTAAATGTTACTTTCAATGATGCTAATGAAAAATATCAGCTGTTAGATGAAGCATTTCTTTGCAGTCAAGCAGGTATTATCGCAGACAGCCTATTAGAAGGTAAGCCCTGTCCTGTTTGCGGTTCAACTGATCACCCTGCACCCGCTAAATTATCTGATGCCACCGTTACCGAAGTAACACTCAAAAAAGCAAGGGTTGCCAAAGAAGACCTGCAATCAAAACGCGAAACAACCTCGTTAGAGTGTAATAAATTAAAAGGTGAACTCGAGACGATGATAACCCGATTTGATACTGACCTCGCACCTTTTATTCCTGACGCAACAATTAACGTGGCGCTAACTCTATTGCCCGAAATAATCAGTATGACCCAATCAACGGTTACCGCTCTTTCTGAAAAGAAAATATTTGCTGAAAAATCCCTCTCTGAACTTAAAACAAAAACCGAGAACACAACAAATAGACACAATGAACTAAATCTGGCCGTTGAAACGCTTAAAAGTGAACTCAAAACCCTCCTAAAACGGTTTATAATCGATTTATCCGAATTTATTCCAAACGCTAACGGGGAAAATTCTGAACTGGAACTTACAAATTTGCTTACTCAAACACAAAATACCGTAGCTGAATTAACCCCCCGCAAGATTGCCGATAAGCAAGCACTTGAGGAACTTTCTAAAAATTGGGACTCTGCGACCGAACGAAAAGTAAAGGCTAACACCGCTTTAGAGTCTGCCCAAACTCTTGTAAAAGAACGCACAACAACCGAACAAAACGCATTAAAACTCTATGATGATGCACAGACAATCTATAAGGCGGCTCTGCAAGAAAACGGCTTTACCAATGAAGAGCAATATAGGGCCGCGCTTGTAACTGAAAACGAGCTCACTGAATTAAACAAGCAAATATTAACCTATGAGCGCAATGGTGAACGGCTTACTCACGAAATCGCTCGCTTGGAATGTGAGACTGCAGGCAAAGAGCCGTTTGATCTAGAAAAATTACGAACCGAAGCAAAAGCAGTGCAATCGGAATCAAAGAACCTACATCAGAGGCGCGATGAAATCAACAGTCGATTAAGCAAAACAACAAACGCCCTCGAAGACCTTCGTCGTGTCGGTTCTGAGTTTGAAAAAAATGAAAAAACATACGCTACTGTTAAACAATTATCCGATACAGCAAATGGTAAGGATAGCGTAAATGGTAGGCTTGACTTTGAAACTTATGCCCAAAGAGTCTACTTTGAGCGTGTGCTTCAGGCGGCCAATCAACGGTTGAAAGTGATGACTCAAAATCGGTACTCGTTTCTACGAAAAACCGATAATGATGACGGGCGTAAAAAGATGGGGCTAGATATTGAGGTGTTAGATGCTTACACCGGTAAGACTCGTTCTGCTGGAAGTCTTTCTGGTGGTGAATCATTTATGGCCTCCCTTTCGTTATCTCTGGGTTTATCTGATGTGGTACAGCAAAATGCTGGGGGTGTTCGTCTTGATGCTATGTTTATTGACGAGGGCTTTGGCTCTCTTGATGGTGAGGCTCTAGAACTTGCTGTGCGAACCTTATCTGATATTGCCGGCGGAAATCGTATAATTGGTATTATCTCCCATGTCACCGAACTGGGTGAGCGAATCGAGAAGCAAGTTCATGTCAAGAAAACAACCTCCGGAAGCGTAATAACCCTAAAAGTCTGATTTCCAAATCCCTTTTTATTCAAATGCTGATAGAGAAAAATTATTGAACCCGGATTGGTGCCAAGGCGCAACGTTAGTTTGATATGTAGCTTTGTTTGTGCATCTGCCTTTTTGCATTTATGGTTTTGGGATAAACTGTCGTAGGTTTTGTAGTGAGCGTAGTTTTTCTTTTTCGCCGATTTTTGCTTCTTCTATGGCTTTTTTGAGGATTTCTATGGATTCATCCATGGCTTTGCGTTCCACTGGGAATGGTACGCCGTCTTTGCCGCCGTATGCGAAGCTGAATTTAACTGGGTCTTCCCAGCTGGGTTCTTCGCCGTATATCAACTCGGCTACAAGGGCTAGTCCGCGTACTGTGGTGGGGCCGACGCCTTTGATGCTTAGGAGTTCTTCATAGTTTTGGGGTTGGAATTCGTAGAGGCGACTTAGGGTTTCCCAGTTAATGTTTCGGGGCATGTTGAGTGTTGTTTGGGTTTGGAGCCAGGGGTCATCTGTTTTTGGCATCCATCTCTGTAGGGAGGTTTGGTTTTTGGGTTTGTTTGTGGCTTGCAAGAGTTTTATCAGTTTGTTTGGGGGTTCTTTAGCAAGGTCTACAGATGCCTTGCGGGATGCTTGACTTTCTTTGGCAATCATGTTTAGTGTTTTGTCATGTTTTATGTTGCAGACGATGCCGCTATGCGGTTCTTCTATGAAGGTTTTGGTGTTTTCGCTGTGCCAGTGGTAGCGGCGGGCGGTATTGTTTTGGTTGTTCATGCCTTGTTGAATCACTGCCCACTGGCCTTGTTTTGTGATTAGAAATGCGTGGTGGTAGAGTTGGTATCCGGCTTGGATTGTGTTGTTGTCGACTTTGGCTATGATGCGGCTTGTGTAGAGCAGGTTGTCGATGGTTTGTTGGGGGAAGTTCCATTTTTTTGTGATGTAGGTGATGTCATTTGGGGTTTTGCGGCTGGTTTTGCCTTTGCCGCCGCAGACTGCTATGTCGTGGCGTTCGGGTGATAGGGCAGTTTTGAGTACGCCTGTTACGACAGTGGTTACGCCGCTGCTGTGCCAGTCGTAGGCCAAAGTGCAGCCTAGGGCTTGAAACCAGTAGGGGTTGCTGAGTCGGGCTAGGAATTTGGTGGTGCCGTATTCTTCAATTATAATGTTTGTGATTTCGCGGGCTAAGTTTTGCATGCGACCGGTGAGCCATGTGGGGGCTTTGCCGCCGTGGAGCGGCAGGTTGGCGGTTCCAGTTTGATACATTTTCTTCTTAGTGGGATTGGTTTGTGAGGATATATTGATTATTGCATTCATTATGTTAAATTCTATATGGTATATATTTACTCAGTTATCGCTGTGCTGTGGCAAAAACGATACAGTCACATAGCTTTTTGTTCTGCAATATTTTCTTACTTAACAGAACTATAGCAGTGTCCTTTTTAAGGAGGTGAAAGTTTGTCATCGATTTTAGATAAAGCAAAGAGGAAAACTCAAGAAGAAGCAAGAAAAGCAGGCAATACCGCAAGAAATATAGGTCAAAAAGCCGAAGATGAGGCAAGAAAAGGCGCCCGCAAAGTTTCAGGCAGATAATTTCCTTCTATTTATTAAAATCAGACAACCTGCACGAGAATTCTGCTGAACAATATCAGGATATTAAAGGAGGTGAAACTAAATGGCAGATTTAGCTGAATTAATTATGGGAGATGTTTATAACCTAAACACATTTTCAAGAGCCATACAAGAAGCTGGACTTGTTCAAACCCTCAAAAGCTCCGGTTCATTTACAGTTTTTGCACCAACTGATGAAGCTTTCACAAAACTTCCCAAAAGTACCCTCGATGAATTATTCAATAACAAAGCCCGGCTCAAGGCAGTTGTAAATTACCACATAATTCCTGAGAGCCTATCCATCGATGATATCAGACATTTAAAAAACGATACTCTAACAACCCAACAGGGTCAGTTAGCCAAAGTTGACACACATAGATGGCACCTTCATCTAAACCCAAAAATTAACGGAATAAGCATTACCGACCGAAAAGACGTAGCTGCCGACAACGGAGTTCTCCACGAAATAGACGCCGTTATGATGCCTAATCTTGACCTTACCTGTCCAACGTGTGGCAAAGGCTTCCTAAACCAAAATGATGTAGACACACATACAAGCACAGCCCACAAAGAACCAATTGTTGCTCCTAAACAAACTGTAGTTCATCAAGTAGAGCATAAAGTTGCTCCTGTAGCGGTTGCGGTTGCTGCGCCAGCTGTTGTGGCTCCGCTGGTAAAGAAGGCCCAAACAAGCCCCAAGAAGCATCACGTATCAACAGTGACAACATCAACAACAAAATTGAAAGATACGATGGTCTATGAGATCCTATATGATGATGACAACCAAAAATACGTTTACCACCTCAAAGATTCAAGCGGCGAAATAATTGGTGAGAGCCGAGACTTCAGAACACTAGACTCACTCAAGAGCGACATAAGCTTGGTTAAAACCGACGCGCCGATAGCTAAAATCATATGTGCAGAACCGACAAGCGCAAGCATCAAAGAAGAAACAGGTCCTATTCGGGGACCGGTGTTTGAGCAATTCAAAGATGAATGTGGACAATGGAGATTTAACCTCAAAGATACACCTGAAAGCCGGATTATTTTGACAAGCCGTAAAGGTTACGATTCAATATCTGCAAGCAACAATGGTATTGACAAGTTACGCGATGTTGCACCAAAGGCTAAAATTATCTACCCTGAAGAAGCTGTAACGCATAAAATAACAACGTCAAAAGAAGAAATACTAACCCATTAAAACGATCATCCGATTCTTTCAATTTTAACCCAACTTTATTTTTTTGACTCCACAAATTATTTTGCTGTACTATCAGTCAGCATTGTAAAATTCTATGTTAGCCTGTTGACCCTTGTTTTTTTAGTTTTGCTCTTTCGTCATCCCAATGTCTAAAAACTTGGTTGGCGATTTGGTGTCTTACTGTGAAAATGTCGCTTGTTTTTGTCACGTAGAAATAAACTGTGTAAACTCTTTCGATAGCGGTTGAACGAGTTAAAGTGCAGAAGGGCCTTTTTGGAAGTTGGTTATAGGTGTCAAATATAGTGTTGAAAATTTCTAAAAGTTTTTCAGTTGGAACTAAATGGTCAAATCCGATTTCAAATGTGTAGCAGTAAATGTTGTCGTTTGGGGTAGTTTCGTATAGGTAGTTGGTTATGTCGCGGTCAAGCATTTGCAGGTTGCTTACTGCGACAATGGTGTTGCTTGCGGTCAATACTTTGGCGTAGTTTAGGGTGATTTCTTGGGCTATGCCTTCGACTGTACCGATTTTTACGTAATCACCTACTTTAAACGGCCGGGCTGCTAAAAAGTAGAGTCCGGCGATAAAGTTGCCTATAGTTTTTTGTGAAGCAAACCCTAATGCGGCTCCACTTATGGCTGAAGCTGATATGAGGAATTCTATGGATAATCCGTCTCTGCTTATTGCAAGCAATGCGCCAATTAGAACCGTAACTCTTTCAAGTTACCCCCATGAGGTTTTAACCAAATCTGAAAACACCTCCAAAACCTGTTCAGCCTTTTTTGGCAAAGCACACAAATACTCATCACCACCAGCCTCAACAATCAC
>WQVG01000059.1 GCA_009781675.1 Candidatus Bathycorpusculum acetigenes
GTTCTGCCACTACTGTCGTGGATGTATAGTTGTTTATATATGTGGTATGGATAATTAGAAAAATAAAGCCTAACGGAAGTATGAATATGAAGCGACTGGAAGAATTCTTAAATGAACAACACAATATGGGCAACTACCGAAAAACAGATTATCGTAATGCTATAATAATTTTTGAAAAGGTATCTGGAGCTGAATTTGAAGATATATATCTTAACCGAAAAAAAGTTAATGATACCCTAGCAGCGATAAACAATCTTCCCAAAACACGTCGCAATAGTCCTGGTGCAAGAACAGATACTTCTTGGAACAAATATCTCACAGTCTATAAACGGTATGCGAAATGGTTGTCTGATCCTGACGATATGGATTGTCCAAAAATCTGGCGCAAAATCAAAGCGAAAAACATAGATTGGGAAGAGAAACTTAAAGATAAATGGTTAACTGAGGAGGAATTTTTCAAGCTAATAGATGTTGTGGATGTTTTGTGTATTAAGGCATTATTCTGCACGACGGTAGCTGGTGCTTTACGTTTAGGTGAAGTGTTGAATTGTAAAGTGGGAGATGTGGAGATTTCTGGGAGTGAATGTCAGGTTACTGTAAGTGGTAAAACTGGGACGCGTTCTTTTGTTATGAATCAGTTTGCACCGATTTTGATTCAGTGGTTAAATTTTCATCCATTAAAACATGATAAGCGTGCTCCATTGTGGACACGTATGACAATACAGAAGGATAAGCCGTTAAATAAAGGTCTAGGTGGCGTTGCAGTTACTGATGCAATAAAGAAGTATTGTCGTCTTGCTGGGATTGCAAAGCCGGTGTCGATGCATTGGCTTCGTCATACGAAGGTGACATGGACTGCTAGGAATCGAAAAATCGCGGTAACTGATAAAGAGGCAAATGTGATGTTTGGCTGGAGTACTGGCAGTGATATGTACAAAAGATACACTCATTTAAGTGCTACGCATGTGGCTAATACGTTTCGGTTGCTTGATGGGGTTGAGCCTTCTGAGACTGTGGAGGATCGGGGTAAGATTTTGCAGCGGTTGAAGTGTTTGGGTTGTAATGAGTTGAATCTTGCTGGGTCGTTGTATTGTTTTCGGTGTGGGTTACCGCTGACTGAGGAGGAAGCGCAGAAGCAGCATTTATTAAAGGAGATGCAGGAAAAATCGTTATCCCGATATATTGCAAAGAAGAAACTAAAAATATCCTAACCCCGATTGCGCAGTTAATATGATAGATTACACTGGATATTTCTTTTCATTTTTTTTACCTCTCCTCTACGTTTTAACTGAAAAAATGCAAGCGTTTATATGTTATGTTTGCACATATGTCTCTATAAGTGTCGATAAGAAGGGAAGATTAGTGAATTCTAGTGAAGAATTACAAGATATTCTATCCAACATCGAAACTTTCTATAAAACCAACCTGTGCTGCGTATGCAAAAACAATCCCCAGGCAGCCGAACACAAAATTGAACTCATACCTGTGCCTGTTCCCCAAGATAGCACAGGTTGTGAGGTGTGTATGGGGCTGGCTAAGTTTCGTGCTGTGGCAGAGTCGGGCGGTTTAATCGAACCTTTAGATCTTTTAGTGTCTCATCAAATGGGCGTTTCCCAAACTCCACCGTCCGCCAAATAAGTTCATTTGGACTGTTTACGCCCAAAAGTGTCAAGTCCTCTTTATGTTCTTCGTAATAGGTTCTTGACCACTCAATAAGTTTAAGCGGAACAGAAGCTGTAGTTTGGATTCTCTTATCCTTTAACATGTGATAGTTCACTATAACAAGCTACAGTAACCCGCCCATATAACCTTTATTACCACAAACATTATATACACAAACATAATTAAATCATTTTAAAGCAATGCTTTAACTGAGATGTGTATGAATGGCCCGAAAAAAACTAAAAAAAACCTGCGTCCAAGTCACCCTTATAACCAAAAAACAACTCGACAAAGCCAAAATATACAAAGACGAATCCTACAACCGCACAATCGAACGCCTACTACAAAACCAAACACCCCCACCCAACCAATCAACCTCACAATCATCCACCCAAAACATACCTCAGGCGGCCTAACAATTGTCCAAATCCGACGATAACACCAATGATCCCCTATACCTCTACGATACGGCCCTAGCCGACAGCGAAGACTTAGACCACTTTTTAGGCGGCACCCACTACGTAGACGAAATTATCAAAATCTTTGGCAAACGCGAAGAATTTGCCAAAAAAATGGGTTTAACTTCCGAAGATAAATCCGCCACAGAAACTTCAGCCTCAGAAGCTGAAACAGAGTTGGTGGTGACCACCCCATGACCCACAACAACAATAACCCGCCCCTGTTTGAACAGATAGTTAAAACCTACATAGAAAACCAGCTGCAACAGACTCAAGTGGTTTGCAAGAGCTATCCTGCAGCAAATGCTGTCCAGCAACTCCTCAAGAGTATCGTACAAAAAACTCTGTCTGAGAGCCGCCTATTTACCGACCACCAACTCACCCTAAGTTTAGTGTTTGCCGCAGGCGAATGGTACGCCAAACAACAAGCCCATCCAGAATCCGCTGTGTCTAAGCCCCCCTTAGCTGAACTTGACTCTCTGCCCGACCTCGAAACCCAAACAGAGCCGATCCAGCCATGACAGAGAAGAAATCAATTAAACAAGCCATTGTAGATAGCGTACTCTTCAGCATAGATCGCCAAGAACAAGCCGACCAAACCCTCCTAGACGCCCACACCAAAGCCATAGCAGAATTCGCCGAAAAAAAACACCACGCCCTAACAATCATGCGCCACGCCTTCCAAACCCTCCTAGAACACACCCTATCCCAAACAGAAACCCTAGCTGAGCTGCAAGAATTTCAGATAAAATGCCAGCAGATATCTGCCGAATTTAATGCGACCCACCGAGTCCTGGTAGCGCAATTAGATACCGATCGTGCCGTTGCCAAAGAGCAATACCATAAAACCATCCACACCTTAAGAACGGCTGCGGTAGAGATGTATTTGGTATCGGTAGATCAACCTTTGGAGGCCGCCTAATGCCCACGGTATTAGATTTTAGGCAGATGTCTCCCGCTATGATTGAGGTCTGCAATGCATATGAAGCCAAAGCCCGTCTAACCATACTCGAAGACGACACCCACCAAACACACCCAACACATCAGACCCCCAATACTAAGCCCCATGTCTGCAAAACCGCCCAACGTCTCTGCAACAGCTACGGCGCACTAATTGAGCGCGAACAACAATACACCCAACACACCACCCAAACCGGATATGGTTATCCCGAGGGGCCGCATTATAGTCGAGTTTGGAAACACTACCCCGAGTGCCCCAAAAAGGAGGGCCCTGTGTGACTGAGGCGGGAACCAAATTTACCTACTACGCCAAAATACCGGTGAAAGATGGCGTAGGCAAAGAACGGGTTTGTGAGTCGCTAACTGAGTTCTTAGCACTCTGCGAAAAACACCTAAGCGAAGTCTTTAGCAGTGTCGCCACAACAGTCTCCCCTGATCAGTTGCAGCAGATCCTAACGGATTATGGCGACAAACAATCCGCGTTAATTCAACACTTTGCAAAACACACCCTAAGCAACCTCAAAGCCGCCCAAACCGCTGTCGTACAAGCCGCCCAGGAGGGCCTATGATGGTTTGGCAATCCGAGTTAGATCGGGGTTTGCAGTGGCTTGAGAAATGTGTTTTAGCCGGTTGGATAAACCGCCAAGAATTTCACCACCAACGCCACCAGTTGCAGCGTCCGCGCAGCTTTCGCGGAGTGATCTATGCCGTCTATCCGCCCAGACCCCAAGTCGAAACCGCTGCGTATCAATGTAAACCATGTGGACACCTAACCACGGTGGTGCAGACGGGTCAGTTTCTAAAAGCCCCCGCCCATTGCCCTAACTGTGGGGTGGATGGACCCTTTCGGTTCTGCGAAGACCAATCCACCTATCAATCTAGCCAAACGCTTCTGCTAATTGACAAACAGACCCCGCCTCAGACACGGCCGCGGCTGTTCTACGTTCAACTCACCGGTAACCAAACCGGCACAGTTGCACCCGGCGACCAGATTCTAGTTAGGGGTACGCTAAAAGTGTATGTTTGTACGCACCGTGAATACGGCAAACAAGAAACCTTCACCCCCTGCCTACAAGTCCACACCCTAAAAATAAACGCGTCAGCTCAGGTTAAGGAGACACCCTGATGTCTAGTACGCTTAAACATGCCTGTTTAGTGGCGGTTAAAACTCAGTTCTATGAGGCCCAGCGTAAACTACCGCGGCCTCAAGAATTAGATTGGGCTACCTGTGCAGAGATAGCTAAAGATAACCCCCGCTTAGAACAAACCCTTCCCCAGCTTCAAGTAGACTGGACACGGTATTTGGAGCAGCAAAAACAGGCCTTTAACCTCTTTTATGAAGAATTGAAACTGCTGGTCCAGTTTTTTGAAAAACTCGACAGCTCCCAGGTAGAAAACAACCAAACGGAGACTCCAACATGACCTACCAATGTTCTGAGTGCGGGAAAGTCTTTGAGCAGCCCGCAAAGCTGCATGAAACCAGCACCCTCGACCCCAACAGCGTCCGCATCCTTGAGAGCTGGGTGTGTCCCTTCTGCGAAAAACCCACCTACACGCTTATAGAAAAACCTCTCACACCCCAAATTGAGGCGGTCTATGTATTTGATCTGCACAGCGGCCCCCAAACCCATCTAAACAACCTCCTCTCAGAGGGCTGGCAAATAACCGGACGCTACGCAAAGCAGTACATCCTAGAAAAACCCATCGCTTCAGCCCAGGAGGTGAGGTCCTAATGTCCACTCACAGATTCATACTGCACACTAAAAAGCACAATACCGAAAAACCCAGCGACCCCGACAAACCCAGCACCTACAAAGTTACCTTGGCGTCTGCTAAAAACAGCAGCCAAATCGGCATGGCAAGCGCAGACCTTACCCTGACCATAAAAGCCCAATCCGACCAAGCACTCCACGACTTTCCAAGATACACCAACTTTAGACTAACCATAGAAAAAATCAACTCCGACAGCAACGACAACCCCGACGATGAGGCTACGGTTCCCACAACTATGGAGGCCTACACCGATGGTTAGTTTGGAGGATCGGGTGCTTGAAATCGCCAAGGTGAAGGGCGCCTTTACGGCGGATGATCTGCATGTCTTTGACTCTGAGCTGGAGCTTTTTGGGGTGTCACGTAAGATCTATGGTTCGGTGATTGCGGGTCTTATGCATCAGAGGCTTATCGAGTCGGTGGCGTTTGTTCGCGGCAACCGTCCTGAGTGCCATAACCGCTTCATTCAAGTCTGGAGGCTAACCCAGTAATGTGGAGCCAACTCCCCGACGGATCCAGCTGGCTCTCAGTTTGTGATAGAATCGAGGCCGAGCTCCCCCCAAACCTGCAAAGGACGGTTATGTTTCATCTCTGTGATGCCGACCAACCCAAAGAGTGCCTAGTGCTCGATTTCCCCCAGACTAACCTCACCAAAGCTGAACTCTCTACCCTACGCACCACCCTGGGCGAGAAGTATCAGGGTCAGCTTAGTTTTTTGGCCCAACCCAACAATGCCTATATAACCTACTTCAAATTCCCCCCCACACTTCTAAGCACCCAAGCTTCTGTGCCCCCCACACCCACTACACCACTCTCCTCCCCCTCAGCTGTTGTTGGTTTAGGGTCTGCTTTGCCTGAGCCGCCGCTCAGCCCCATAGCTCAATTCAACCAAAAATACTGCACCCCCTGCCCCAACAAATGCACCACCAACGAAACCTACCTCCGATGTGTCGTAACCCTTGGCTTTCAAGAACTCCAAACCCACACCACGCTTCTAACCAAACTAGCCGACCGCCCCGCCGCCAAGAAAAAAGAAGCTTCTACTGAGCGCCACCTCATAGATGGTATCAGCTGGATACGCTGCCAAGGACCCAAAGGCCCCTACGAAAAAGCCCTAGAAAAAGAAAACGTACCCAACACGGTGTATGCGTCGTGGAAACAGATGCTAAACGATGCCGTCTCAGCGGGTAAAAAGGGTCAGGTTATCACAGGGATTCAAAAAGATAACCAAACTCAGACAGAGAAAAAAGTGGACTATTGGTGCTGGCTAAATACCTATGAGGGCGAAACCAGCATCTGCCGCCGCCCCACCCAAACCAAATAGGAGCACAAAAATGTCTACTTTGATCCAGAAGGGGGCGGTGTAGTGGGGGGTTATCGGGGTATTCTCAAACCTAAGACACGTAAAATGGAGCCGTGTAAATCGATGAAGCATCATCATTTTCTTCACAATAGCGCTGTTTTGCCGGGCAAGCGTTTGTATCGGCATGTGGGGTTGAGCAATCCGCGGGGTAGTGATGTGTGTGAGCATTGCGGCTGGCTCCGAAGCGAAATCCTTGCGCATCAACAAACGCAGCCGGAGGCGAGCGCCTAGTGCCCTATGGCAACTGGCAGAAAAGTGAGGCAGAGGCGTTTTGCAGCCGATGCCAAAAATACCTCCTAAAAACAGATCTAACGATATCTGTTAAGGGTCAGCTCCGATGTGGAGTTTGTAATTGTCAGGTGCGGCTCACGCCTCATCCCAGTGAGGTCCGCTACCGCCACGCTCGGCTACAGAAGCAAAAGGTGTCTTTGGGGGCGCCTTGATGGCTGATCAGTTAAGTTTTGTCAGCGTAGAAAAACTAGCCGCCGCCCATAAGGCGCAGGCGGGGCTGTGTCCGCATGCGATGGTGCCGGGGCCTAAAGATCATGTGCATGACATCCGGTTTTGTCAAGAAGCGGATCGGATAACTTGTAATCGGGCAGAATTTGGTGATCCTGCGGCGTTTGGGCGTTGTCCGTTTTATTTGAGGCATGAGTTGTATGCGGCCCGAGTTGCTCAGAGTAAGAAAAACTTTGAGGTGACGCTATAGTATAGCACTATACTATACTAAAATTCTGCTCTAGTAAATTTATCAATTTCCTATTTTAAAATAAAAAAAATAAAAAAAATAGTATAGTATACTAGTATAGTATACTAGTTGGTGAAGAAGAATATGTCAAAACAAACCAAACCCTCTACTCAAACGCCCCTTCCCAAATTAGAAAAAATAGAACGCCTAGTCTACATCGCAAAAACTCTTGAAAACAACCAAAAAATCCAAACCATAAAAACACAGGCAAAAAAAGACGACACCACCATCTACACCATCCTAGACGAAGCCACCGACGACTGGCTGCTTAAACAGCACCTAAAACCTAACGGACAACCCATAGTGTCGCTGTTAAACTTTGGAGTGGAACAAACAAAAAAATACGCCAAATGCTACTTCCCCAAATGCAAAACCCCCACCACCTACCAAGCCCATCATAGCCAAGTGGACAAAATTGTGGGCTTATGCAAAGAACACGCCCAAACAATCCACAAAGCCTCCGCGGCAAAAACCAACAAAGACTGGCCCTGGAAAAACCTCACCCACCAAGATGCCCCCAACCAACCCCTCTGCGACCTATGTGTGGAAATCAGCCTCCACACTCTGATCGCGCTGCCCAGTCAGCGCAGGGTACCTTTATGTCCCAAGCACTACTGGGCGGTCCAAGAATCCATGGCATCAGGAAACAAAAAATGGCAAAATCCATCGAAAGAGGCTTAAGAGGTAGTTAGCATGAACTTGTATCATAAAATCGAGCAATGGTGCGATAAAGAAGCCGAGTGCGACTCAGGTATTGAGAAATTTGAGCTCTTAAAATCGGAACTAAAAACAGAGGGTACATATTCCCAAAAGCGCAGTGATCATATAGTCTGGATGGATGCCTGCCGCATTATAGGTCTCACCTATAAAGAAAACATAAATCCCCAATATTATCTAAAGAGTCGGCCTTTGAAGTGGAAAGAATTCTTAGTAGTTAATGCGAAGCATATGCTAAATGATCGTTGGTATTATGGAAGCGACAACCTCAAACGTTTAAAACAAATTCTAAAAGGCATGTATATTTCGCCTCAAGATGTGTGCATTCGTATGCCCACCATATCTATCCCATTGTTGGTGGAGCCAGATGATTCGCCTATGGTGATATTTGTCGCCCAACGAGCGGGACGCCTGTCCCCTGAGCATCGGAAAATTTTGGAGGTTGGCTTTAAAAATGAGTGAAAAGATGATGCCGGAGTATTGTCGATGCCACTTATGCAAAGTTGAATTTACCTTTAAAACCGTCTACAAACGGCAAGTGATCATTGTAACTGATAGAGGCGAGCAGTTGCCGGGAGTTGTGGAATCTAGGATTGTTTGTCCCACCTATTGCGAGCCTAAATACAGGTTTATTTCAAAACTAACCAACAGGAGCCCCTGCCATGATTGCGCATAATAGCTACCAAGGAGTCTCTTATAGGCTGGTATGTAAACAGTGCCCTAATCACTTACGTAAGCATCCCACTGTTTGGCAGGCAGACCGGGGCCGATGTTTAGTTTGTGTGCGCCGACAAATTCTGGAGACTAAACCGTAATGAGCCCCTATATTATAGTTGAGGGGCCGTTTTTGGCGGCGGTAGAAATGTTTGAGGAGTTAGAGTTTGATGCGCAGGACAAGCGTGAGCAGGCGCTTTTGGTAATACGCCAAGTCTATAACCGAGATACAAAAGAGGGCAAACAAGCCTATGAAAAAGCAGAAAAAAACATCGAGCAGACCTATCAAGATGAGCGCAGACAAGCCTTAGCCGCGTTTCTAGAAACCTATCACCTAGACCTAGCTGAACAAGATAACCCCTGTTCAGATGAAGAACCTCCCAAGGAGACACCGTCATGATTGTACGCGACATCGTCTTAGCGATCAAACCCAAATACGCAAAAACCCTCTATAGTGGCGAGAAACAGTTTGAGTTGCGCCGCAAACTCCCCCACAGCCTGATAAACCATGTGTATCTCTACGAGTCGCGTCCGGTTAAGAAAATCACGGGCTGCATCACCCTAAAACGAGTGGTCACCGGTTCGCCTGATAAGGTGTGGCAGATCTGTGCATCTACCTGCGGCTTAGACAAACCCGCCTTTGAGACGTACTGCGGGGAGCGTCCAAAAATTTATGCCCTAGAAATCGCATATGCCACAAAATTTGCCGTGCCCCTAGATCCCTATACTGTATTTCCACGGTTTGTGCCGCCCCAAAACTTCCACTACCTCCCAACCGCATTAGGCAACAAACTCCCCCCAGTCCCCCTAAAGGAGGATTGGCTGTGAAGTGGCCCCGAGCAGTACAGCAGTTCTATTCGCCCAAAAAATATAATCAATGGGTAGATCAAAAATACTACCTACTGAGCCATGCCCAAGCGTATGGCTGCAGCACTCCATGCTATCTGCATTATGCGCTTATGCCAGGTGCCTGGGCCGTTTGGATCTACGACCTCGAATTTGTCAATCTCAGATGCAGGGGAGTAAAGGCATGACTTGGCGGCTGTTGTTGTGGCCGTTTTTTGTGCCCGTTCTGTTCTTAGGTGTACTCTTAGTCTGCATTCTGCCCAACCCAGGAGACCGTAGATGAAGCCGCTCCACAAACCGCTGCCTGCAAAAAAGAGGCGGCGGCTGCGTTATTGTGAAATCTGTGGCATAAGCCTCTCTAGCCGGCTTTGGAGCACCCGCAAAAACCCAAAGGAGATCCTCTGCAAAAGCTGCGGAACCAAAAAACGCATGCGCGAATATCACCAACAAAAAAAACACCCATCCCGACATCAAGAACCAAAATAGCACTTCATGCGACACCAGTCTCCATAGTGTTTTAATGCCACAAACTTTATAGTGTAGGTGAGGCAGCAAAATGAGTACTGCTATCCGAATTTATACCTGCCAAAAATGTTGTGCTGAATTCACAGATGAACATGCTTGGCATAAAAAAACCATAGTCACCGACCCCACCGGCAAAGAACACCTCCACGAACAAAACATACCCGTCTGTCCACGATGCCACATCGCGGACTATACCCTGCAATTTAGAGCCAAACCCAATTCTGCCTCCAAAGAATAATCCAAGTTAATGTTTCTTTATGACGAGTTACTATGACGTCTTATTATGCTCGGTTCCTAAATCCCATCGAGGAGGCATTTAACCCTGCGCAGATGTCAAAGCTATGGGCCTCATTAGCAGCGATGTTGGTGCAGCGTAAAAGCAAAGAACTTCTCTGCCGCAAATGTCTTCAGCAAAAATATATCTATGGCTTTCCAAACTTGTCGAGAAAGAGCCAAAAAGGAGACGGGTAGGGTTAGGTATCGAAGATTTAGATATAGTGAGGCTGTTGAGACGATGCGAAAAAGCCGGGGTAACACGGGTGTTTGCAGTAAGTGTGGTTTGCAAATTGTGTTTGGAGCGGAGGTTTTAACTATAGCGGGGAATCGGCGCAGCCGGATTTATCATAAGAGCTGTTATGAGCAAACATTGATTGACTCAGGAGATTCAAGCGACGATGGCCAATCACTTTAACTATACCTATACCTCACGGGCGGGCCGTATAACCCGCGGCGCCTCTCTGTGCTGCAGTAAATGTAACCAAGAAATAGAACCCGGCGTACCGGTCGTATCAATAGGTTCGGCTAGGAGGCATCGGAAAATCTATCACCAAGCCTGCTATGAGAGTCTCTACATAGAAACCAAAGACGATACAAAAGAAACAAAACAATAAACAGTCCTGCTCAGGGTATAGGCACAAGAGATGGCACAACCCTTCTCTGAGAAGAGCAGCTATGTTGCCAAACCAGGTGTTTTGTTCTGTGGTGTGTGGTTGTTTGGGGGTTTATTGCCCTGCAGGCAGGTGAGCCATTCTGTGGGTCTGTGTTGTTTTTGGGTAGAGGGTAAACAAGCAGGATGGTGGATTTATGTCCGAAGAGTTTTGTCAAGACGAAAAACATAAGAGGCAGAACAGTTTACTAACAATATATGTGAGTTTTCATATGAAAAAAATAGAATTTAAAATTAGTAAACTAACAACAATATTTCTGGTACTATCTCTGATGCTCATGATAATACCTCTTATGTCTATGCCTGTCTCTGCCGAAACACCAATCGAAGTAACAACTCTAGCCGAGCTGGAAAACGCCCTAACCAACGGCGAAACCGACATCACCATCCCACCCGGCTGCACCATCAAAATTACCCAACTCCTAACAATCAACCCCGATGTCACCCTAACAATCCACGGCACCCTAAACAACGCAGGCATCATAACCAACCAAGGCACCCTAAACAACGAAGGCGGCACCATAAACAATGGAGGCGCCATAATGTTCATGCTCACGGCCACCATAAACAACACCGGCACCATAAACAACAACGACGGGGGCACCCTAAACAATGTCGGGGGCACCCTAAACAACAACGGGGGCACCCTAAACAACAACGACGGGGGCACCATAAACAACGACGGGTACACCATATTCATCGGGGGTGATATATGCGTGGGCACCATATACAACGATGGGGGCACCATAAACAACGACTACGGGGGCACCATAAACAACAACAACTTGGGCACCATAATCAACAACGGGGGCACCATAAACAACGACTACGGGGGCACCATATCTAACGGAGCCACCCTACTCATCGTGGGCGATATATGCGTGGGCACCATATACAACGATGGGGGCACCATATACAACGATGGGGGCACCATAATCAACAACAACTTGGGCACCATAAACAACGAAGGCGGCACAATAAACAATGAAGGCTACACACGATTCGGGCTCACGTTCACGGCCACCATAAACAACACCGGCACAATCAACAACAACGACTGGGGCACCCTAAACAACAACGGGGGCACCCTAAACAACTACGCCTTGGGCACCCTAAACAACAACGGCACCCTAAACAACGACAGGGGCACCATAAACAACGAAGGCGGCACACGATTCGGGCTCACGTTCACGGCCACCATAAACAACACCGGCACCCTAAACAACGAATACGGGGGCACCCTAAACAACAATGTCTGGGGCACCATAAACAACACCGGCGGCACAATAAACAATGTCGGGGGCACCCTAAACAACAACGACGGGGGCACCCTAAACAACAACGACGGGGGCACCCTAAACAACTACGAGGGCACCCTATTCATCTGGAACCCCCCATTCTTCTGGGACACCCTATTCATCGAGGGCACCCTAAACAACAACGGCACCCTAAACAACAACAACGGCACCCTAAACAACGAATACGGGGGCATCATAATCAACAACGTCTGGGGCACCCTAAACAACA
>WQVG01000060.1 GCA_009781675.1 Candidatus Bathycorpusculum acetigenes
CTAGTGCTAGCCCGAGTCCTAGTCCTAGTGCTAGCCCGAGTCCTAGTCCTAGTGCTAGCCCGAGTCCTAGTCCTAGTGCTAGCCCGAGTCCTAGTCCTAGTGCTAGCCCGAGTCCTAGTCCTACTGTTAGCCCGAGTCCTAGTCCTACTGTTAGCCCGAGTCCAAGTCCCGACATTAGTTCTGTTCCCAGTTCCAATCCTGCTCCCAGTTCTGGTATGTCCTTCGACGTTATAGTTTTCGTAGTTTTACTTGCGGTTATTGTTTTGGTTGTTGTTTTGTTTTTTGTTTCAAAAAGAGGAAATCGGCTGGATTGAGGAAAATTGAATTAGTACACGCGGTTTTAATTCTTGCCATAAATAAACCACCGGTGAAACAATACACTTTTCCAAACTATCGAACATGAACATGTATTTTTCATACTTTGATATTTTTGATTAAACATTGCTCCTTGTCAATCGTGATTTAAGTTATGGGGACGATTTGATGCTAAGTACATGAACAAAGTGTTCAGCCATAAAAAGTGCCACCATTTATTAGCAGAACAAAAATAACAAAAATAATTGCGCTTATATGTTCTATTTTTTTGTTGTAAAATCAAGAAAGAGAATTGAATGGAGTGTAAACGTTGGAGTTTACGATAACAAGTTTTAAATTCTCTGCATCATGTATAACAGCGATCAACATGGGAGAGAGAAATGATGGTAGATATAATACAAGTTATGGCAATGGTTATTCCCCTAGTAGTGATTGTGTATGTAGTCGTTACATCACTACGTATTGTCAGACCTACTGAGCGGGGATTAGTCGAACGTCTTGGTAAATATCAGCGGTTCGTTCAGCCGGGTATAACCCTGCTTGTGCCTTTTGTAGATCGTATAATCAAGGTAAACATCACTGAACGTATGACGCCTGTGCAACGCCAAGACGTAATCACACGCGATAAAGTCTTCATGGCTGTGGATGCTGTTGTCTTCTACAAGGTCAAACCTGAAGAGCACTCAGTTAAGGCCTCGCAGTACTTTGTCAATAACTATGAATCCCAAATCGACACCCTTTCACGCACAGTGCTTCGCGACATCATCGGCGGTATGGATATGGCAGTTGCAAATACCTCACGTCCTATCATTAACGCGAAACTAAAAGATGCCCTCGACGAGCAAACCAGAGACTGGGGTATAGAAATCGTTCGAGCAGAAATCAAAGACCTCGAACCTCCACGCGGTTTAATGAGTTCCATGGAATCGGTGCTAAAAGCTGATAATGAACGTCAAGCAGCTGAAAAAACCGCCATCGCCCAAGCCACCTTGGCAAGCGGTGAAAAGAATGCATCTATCCAACGCGCCGAAGGTATGAAACAGGCCGCTATCCTGCAAGCAGAGGGCCAAAAAACTGCAACCATCGCCATCGCAGAAGGTGATGCAGAAGCAACCAAGCTACGTAACGAAGCCCTAACAACTTACTTCAAAGACAGCGCCATAACCTTCAAACAACTTGAAACCATAATGACTTCATTGCAGAATAACACCAAAATAATCGTACCCGAAGGCAAAGCTATCTCTCTGATATTAAACGAACAGGAAAACCTCAACAAATCCACCATTATCCCCGTGCCATCAACGCCACCTCAACAAACAAAGCCAGCTAGCAAATAACACTAAATCTACTGTTCATGCTTTTTGTTTTTGGCGTGGACATAGTCCTCTATCATTTTTTCATGTTCAAAGGCTAACAGCGGCAGGGCATCTAACTTAAAGAGTTGCATTTCCTGTACTTCACTGTCCTGCTTTTTGAGTTCGCCACCAACAATTTTGACAACAAAACACGTGGGAAAATATTCATAATCAACATCATCTTTAATTCCCCGCTCAACATATTCACCGATTACATTCACAACAGCTGTCTCTAAACCGGTTTCTTCTCTAACTTCACGAATAATTGTTTGCTCAATAGATTCCCCAGGATCCATTCGGCCGCCAGGCAGAGCCCAGTAGCCGATGAAGGGCGGCGTGTTGCGTTTTATGAGCAGAATTTTATTCTCAGGATAGAGAATTATAGCAGTTGAGGTTTTACCTCTATATATTTTCATATTTGCTCACTATGAGGTTATTTTAAGTCGCCAGTTAATTATCAATGAAACAACAAATATAGCAATTCCTACAAAAACTACCATTGGACCTGGAAAGGGTAAATTAAAGCTGACAAAGTTCCACAGCAGAACTCCCCCCGATGCGGCGATAATGCCAAAGACTGCACTTAGAAGGGCGTAGCGTTTCATGTAGGTGCTGAGGTTTTTGGCGGCTATAGCCGGGACGATGACCAAAAAACCCACAAGTAGCGTGCCGACGATTTGAATACCAATGGCGACAACAACTGAGACCAAGAAAAGGTAGAGTAAATTAGTTCGCGCCACCTTTATGCCCTTAGACACCGCCAGATCCTCTGATATCATCACTAAAACCAGTTTATCATAGATAACCTTGGTTAACACGATGGCAACGACACACACCACGGCCGCTATCCCTGCGCTCATGAGGGTAACTTGAGAGATATCACCAAAGAGGGCTTCTTCGAGCGCTTCCAGTTCATTGCCATACAAAAGAATACCCAAAGCCAGCGCCAAAGTAAACATGGCACCGACGAGGGCTTCAAAGGAAATTTTGGTTGTGCGCTGAATCTGCCAGATAATAATGGCTGTCACAAACAAAAAAGCCAATGCACCAATATAGGGATTAAAATGCAAGAGAGTACCAAGAGCCAAACCCGGTAATGCTACATGTGAGAGGGCATCCCCGACAAGGGCCATCTTTTCAAGAACCATCAAAGACCCTAGATAACCTGCGGCGGCTCCTACAAATATCGCAAGAAACAAACTACCAAAAAAAGAGGCATCAAACAGTTAGGGTACTCTCCGTGTAGTTTCAACACAAACCGGTCCACCATGGATCTGATGCTGAACCTCATGTTTGGCTATATCTGAGGAGGGCCCATAGAAGGTGACGCATTTATTAAGCGCGAGCAGATCGTCGGTGTATTCCTGTACAATATGGATGTTATGCGTGATGAGCAGTATGGTGATTTTTTGTTTCTTCTTGATTTCGTTAAGCAACAAATAGATGGGTTCTTCACTATCCATGTCCACACCAGTCGTCGGCTCATCGAGGAGTAACACGTTAGGACTGCCACTTAGCGCCCACGCGATTAGCACACGCCGCAACTGCCCCCCTGAGAGAACCCCCAGCCGTTTATCCTCAATACCTGCATTAGTTAAGCGAACCATATCCAAAGCATCCCCCACACTGATACCACTACCCATAGAGAGAAACTCGCGCACCGTCATAGGTACATCAGAAACCGTCACATATTGAGGAACATAGCCAATTTCGGCTTTCTCCACCCACTCTATCGAACCGGTATGCGGAACAAGATTTAGCAGGGTTCGAAAAAGCATAGTCTTGCCTGCACCATTGGGTCCCAAAACCGCTAATGTGGTGCCTTTTGTTACATTAAAGCTGATGTGATCAAGCAGAATCTGGTTCTGCATCTTAACACAGAGATCCGAAACTTTGAGTATGTACCCATCATTATCATCAGCCATAACGTATGCAACCTACAGATAATATCTAATGGGGGGTACATAAGTTTTGATTACCTTAAGCTTTGAGCTGTCGGGTAAGTGCTTCGGTTTCCCGCTGTGAAAGTATGTCCTGCTCCTGAAGCATAACCAAGCCGTTTTTGATGCTTTCTTGGAAGTCGTTATTTTTGAGCAAGTTGTTTTTCTCACCTAAACCCCAGAGTTGCCTCTCAAATGCGCTATTTTTTTTGATGCATTCTTGGATTTGTATGATGAAATTGGTTAATGATTTAAAGCGTGGAACAAGTAGATCTTTGGTCTTTGACATACCAAATGCGCCCTTTAGTTTTGAGCCGAAGTCGGCTTTTTGGATCGTTGAGGGTGCAATACAGAAGTAGCGTCTAGTAAAATCCGTTTCATAGCAGGCCACATAGAAGGGTACATAAACCCATCTGGGTGCTTTAAGCTGTGGGTCACTAAAACCTAATCTATCGAGGGTGGTAGCGTTTGTCTTTTTGTGGTTTAAGATTTTCTCGATGCTTTCCACCACCGGTTTTTCCATCTGAAGTAACTGGTTGTTTTCTTGTTTAAACGCCTGGTTCTTGGCCGCTTTTGTTCTTTCAAGTACAAGAAGCGGCTGGCGTATTAGTTTTATTTCAGCGTCCCATTCAAAATTAAGACGGGATATTTCTTGTTCTTTTTGTTTGGTTATTTTTTTTGTCGTGTCATCGATTTTTTTTAACTCTTTTTTGAATTCTGTGAACTCTTTTTCTGACTTTTTAATTTTTTGTTTCCAGCGTTTTTCATAAATTTCGTGCCCCTTTTTGGCATGTGCTTTAGTTTCACGTTTGTATTGTTCGATGTTATCTTGGTTTTTTTCTATTGCGGTTTGGATTTTAAGTCTTAGTTTTACTAGGCTATCGAGTTCTTTATCAAAGCTTTCTGTTAGCTGTTTGATTTTTTGGCTGTATTCCTTGTTGAGTTTAGTTGTTTGGGGTTTGTCAAGTTCCTCTTGGGCTTTGATTTTTGCGTCTGCTTCCTCGTCGGCTGCCATGGCTTCATAGCTGATTTCAGTTATATATTGGCTGGTTGTCTTTTTTAGGCGTCGGAGGCATTCGAAGAGTTTCTCTTCTTGAGCTCTATGGATCATCTGAAGGGTGTCAAATTCGCGTATTGTACCTATAATAGTTGTTTCCTCAAGTGTGGGTGAGAGCAAGGGGGCAGGTTCTGTTAATTCTGTGGCTTCTCTTTTGTAGTTGTTGAATTCTTCTCTGAATTCTGCTTCTGTGATTAACCCTTTTAGCGTGAATTGGTGCTCTTTTGGGGGTTGGGTGAAGTAATTGGTATGGTCTATTAAGAAAGCTGTATAGTTTTCTCGGGGTCGTTGTTTTTGCTCAAAGTTTTCCATGAATTTTTCAGCGTGCGGCATCTCAAAGTAGGGTATGTTGTAGTTTTTGTCGTTTAGGCCGTCAAATATTAGGGTTGTGCCGTTTTTTGGGAACAACCAAATGGGATAGGCGATTTTAGCGATAAATGTGAGTGTTTCTTGGGGTTGTCTTGCAAGAAAGCCTCCCCCTCGGTTTCTATTCAGCTCTGCAACGGCAAAAACTACAGCTGCCTCTTTTGGGTCTTTGTTTTTTTGAGCCCAGAAAGGCAGTAGGAACCGTTTAGCCGAAGCGCTAAGCATGGGCGGTCAGTGAAGGTATGAAGTGCATGCTTTTTTAAACTTGCCATACGATTTTACTGGTTTAACTCTTTTTCCATGGCCTTAGCCAAAAGTGTCCAGATGTCTAAATCGTGTTTACACAGCTTTTCTGATAGTTGTTCCGTTGCTTTTCCACTTAATTTTTGGTACTCGAGGTGATTTGCTGTAAACTCTAGTGTGGAGTTGTCCTTTTCTGCCAAGATCTCATAGATGTATTGAGAATACTTGTTTGGCCCCGATAGGTGTGTCGAAACCCACCTCCGCTGGTCTGGATAGCATTGTACCATCTTCTTTTTTTTAGCTTCACCGTTCTCTGCTTGGATTGTATCATTCAAAATTAGGGTATCCTTAGTTAGGTATGTAACTTCACGTTTAGCGTTAGTTTGTCCTATCAATACATGATCTTTTGGATCAAAATCGGTGCACCATAAATACGCCATATCCGCTGAAACAGCAAAAT
Organism: Candidatus Bathycorpusculum acetigenes; assembly: GCA_009781675.1. GTDB lineage: Archaea > Thermoproteota > Bathyarchaeia > Bathyarchaeales > Bathycorpusculaceae > Bathycorpusculum > Bathycorpusculum acetigenes. The sequence goes on from WQVG01000060.1 coordinate 5,737, forward strand.
GCTGTTTAAAACCGTACCTAACTACAACCGTCATGACTATCTACCTCTAATTTAAGAGCTCAAAATGGGTTTATTATGCTTACTCAGTGGTGTTAGGTGTAAAAAAATCGCTTATGCGTCTTTGAAACAGTGCTCTCTTTAAGAGTTCGCTTTGTTGTATCCAGCGTTGCAGGGGAATCTCAAATCGGTTCGCAATGAATTGTAGGGATTGGGCGAGGTTTTTGAATTTGTAGGGTTGTTGGTTCATGGCATTGCGGACGTTTTCTCGGACTTGCCAGACGCCAATGGGCATGATGTAGCCAGGGTGGGCTTCGCGGAGCACAATAGCTGTGGCTTGGCGGCGTTCTTTTTGGAGCCGTTCGCAGACGGCTAATCGGGCGCTGTAGTAGCAACCGCCGATGGCGGCGTATGTAGTTCGACCGTTGTTTGTTTCCCAGTCGCTGTAGATGGCGGTGTGTGTGCCGTTGGGGTTCCATGCGGTGCCGGGATACCATGCCTCTATGGATTCATAGCTCCATTGTGCAGGTATTAGTAGAATTTCAAATATATTATCAAGATAGATGGATTCGTAGACTTGATATTCGTTGATTTCAGAAAACGTTTTCACTTTATCTACGAGACTTTTTGAGATTATGTCATCAACAGCGGTTATGCTCCATCGGGTGGGAACCAACCGCCGTTTCTTTTCCACTCCAAACGCACCTACACTAAAGGCTTTTTGGATCTTGCTAACCATAACGCCTTTGTTGTAGAGCTCCACCACCGCATTGGTCGCTCTAAGGTCTGTGTCATAGTAGGCTTTCTCTATTTTGTCGTTATAGCGTGCATTGCCTACCCGGAGATTGCGGATAGGTGCCGAGGGACCAAAGGGTTGCACATCATCACTTAACGTTATGGATCCCTGTGGTTTTTTGGTTAGATTGAGTTCTGTGTCAACGCTGTTATCGGCAAGTGCCAACTCTCGAGTTTGATCTAGGATTTTGTTCGTTTGGTTAATTTTATTTACGTTGATCAGATGTTTGCCGCGGATGAGCATGCTACGAAAGCCCACGATTTCGTCTATGGATTTGCCAAACCACTGCTCGGGTAAATCGTAAATGCCCGTGTCTTCGTGGATCGGTGGCACCAGTGGTCCGATGTAAACTTGGGGGTAACCGATTCGTCCGATAAATACGCTAGGCGGAGACATGCCTGAAATATCTTGACTAGACATCAGAGGTACACTTTTGAGAAACGTGTTGACCTTAACCATGACGGGGCATCGGGTTTTACCACAAAGAAAGCGGGTGCCTCTACAGAGAACACAGAGGCTGCTGTTGGTGCGGGTAATCACTTCATTTTGCTCTATTGCGGTATGGTTGAGCTGTTTTATGACCTCCAATAGCCAGTTGTCGGGGTTCTGTGTTCTGCTGGTGGGTTTTTGGTTGGATAACATGCTGATGGTTATTGGTAGTGTTGTTGCTTGATATCTTTTCTGCACATCTTTACGGCTAAAAGGCGCTGTTTTCCGTGGTCGCGGTAAGTTAGTACGATCAAGTTTTTTGAAAATCGCTCGTTTGAGATCGGCTAGCTTTTGCTGTATTAGGATTAGCGGTTTGGGTAACCGGTTGTATTGGCGTCGACAAATTTTAACTCGCCACAAACCATTCGCATATTAGTTGCTTTAACATCGATTATACCATACTTGGCTAGTGCACATCTAAATCCTCTTCTTGCTCTGGTGTTGGTTGTGTCGGTGACCCATATTCTTGTAACCGGCAATATCTGGTGTGCCAATATATTTTAGCAAAAAATGGAGTCGCTCCTGCTCAGAAATCGCTTTGTAGGCCTGTGGTCACTTTCAATGTTTCTATGCGATCCTACCTTGAGAACCACTCCGAACTCTACTCTATGAATGCCAAAGATGATTTTGTGCCTGCCCCAATCTTCCACATAAACCCCGCGAAGTTTTCCAACACACGCTTTCTGAGCTCCTCTTGTGTTGGAAACATATCTTTTGTGTGCAGGTACCATCTATCAAATGATCAATGTATATAGCTTGACGATAAATTTCTCGATATCTCAAAGGGTGAACCTCAAAACATATACTAAACTATCTAGAAAATAATCACATAAACCTACACTATACTTCGCCTGTGATTTTACTTTTTGGATGGAAAATTAAATAAACCATCCTGTGGACATGGGAACTGAGAGGGGAACATGTCATGTTAGATTTGTGGATAATAGCACAAGGGCTCAGTTTTAGTGGTCTACTCTGGTTTAGCGTCTACTTGACCTATAGACGTAGAATCAAACAAGCAAAGAAGCTAAAGCGATACCAAACGGTTCTTGTGTAGACAACTCATCAAAACCCTTAAAACTCTGATTTGTTGTTTAGACGCTAAAAGAGGGATAGCGTTGAGTTTGGCTGTAGAAGCAGTTTCCTTAACCAAACAATTCGGGCAAATAACTGCCTTACACGGCATCACCTTCAGCATAAAGCCGGGGGAGATCTTTGGGCTAATCGGACCTAACGGTGCAGGCAAAACAACCACCATACGTATGGTGTGTACTATAATCAAACCTACCTCAGGTTCTATACGCATATTTGGTTACGACTCTGATAGACAGGCTGAGAAAGCCCGCCAAATCCTCACATATCTTCCTGAAGAGTCTGGCGCGTATCCCAACCTCACAGGCTGGGAATACCTCAACTTTATGGCTAAGCTTCAAGCTCAACCAGGTACCGATATAAAGGCCGTTGTAGCTGAAGCTGCCGAGATTTGTGGTTTGGGGGATCGCTTAAAAGATAAAGCTAAAACCTACAGCAAAGGTATGAAGCGGCGTCTGCTTGTTGCTAGGGCGTTGATGACTCGACCAAAACTGGCAGTACTCGATGAACCCGCCAGCGGTTTAGATGTCATGCATGCCTACCATATTCGTGAGACCGTTAAACGCTACGCCAGAGAGCACGGCGTAACGATTCTGCTCAGTAGCCACAACATGCTTGAAGTCGAGTACCTCTGTGACCGTGTTGCCCTCATCAACAAGGGCCAACTGGTAATGGAAGGCACCCCAAAAGAGCTCAAAACCAAATACAACAGTGAGAACCTCGAAGAAGTGTTTGCAAAGGTGGTAGGCTATGCTTAAAGGTTTCACATCTATTGTTGTTAAGGAATTAAAAGAACTTATTCGGGACCCAAAAATCCTCATCGGCATGATCGTTCTGCCTCTGATTATGTTTCCAGTTCTTGGGATGGTTTTGGGTTATGCGGCTGAGACTGCCCAGTCTGAGGCGTTAAAATCCAATTTACTTGTGGTGGACAACGACAATAGTCCCTGGAGTAGCACTTTTGTTAGTTACCTAAGTAGTAGCATGAATGTTATCATAGTCAATAACACTACGCCTCAACAGGTTGTCGATCAGGGGTTACTGGCCCAGCATGACAGCACCATGTTTTTGGTTATACCTCAGGGATTTGGTGAAAACCTGACCCAGCATGCCGCAGGCGCTTACGACATCACAGGCACTGTAAATATGTATGCCGCTTTCAACGGCGGAGGCGGAATCTTTAGCGGTTTTGGTGGTTCTAGCGTTACGGTGTTGGTTGAAGGGTTCAATCGTATAGTCGCCCCTGATTTGGTAATGTCTTCGCAGTCAAGCATCATCAAAGGACAGATTCAAGAAGGCATAGACGCCAGTCTTCTATCCAGCTTGTTACTCTCTCAATCCATAGTTCTTCCAGTCGCCGTTCTGATGATGCTTATCTTTGCTATGCAGATAGCCGCAACAAGTGTCGCCATGGAAAAAGAAGAAAAAACCCTCGAAACCCTGCTCACTGTTCCTGTGGACCGATTCGCAATTTTGATGGGTAAAGTTTCCAGCACAATCATAGTCGCAGGTGTCGCCGCAGTCACAGTTTTAATCGGATACAACTTTATGCTTGATTCCATGATGACCGGGTTAGCCGGTAACTTGACCGCCGGATTGGATCTAGTGGCACTGGGTCTGGTACCCTCAACTTTTGGCTATGTCCTTTTGGGTCTGAGCTTATTTTTTACCCTGCTCTCCGCCTTGGCATTGGCCGTGGTCATGTCCGCATTTAGCGAAAACGTCCGCGGTGCCCAAGCCCTTGTCGGCTACCTCTATCCGTTGATCTTTATACCCTCTATGGCACTTATCTATCTTGACATAAACTCTCTGCCCATAGCTTTGCGTGCAGTATTCTACGCCATTCCCTACAGTCAACCCATCATCGCTTCCCAAGCAGTCATTACAGGTGACTATCTAACCGTTATCTTTGGCATAGTCTATGTCGCCCTCTTTACTGTCGCCATAATGTATGTTGCATCCCGACTGTTTGCAACAGAAAAGATTCTCACAGCTAAACTGGCAATAGGCAAACGGGGCAATAAAAAACAGCAAAACGAATAACGGGCACTGCCATTTTCTTTTTGGACTAAGAGGTAGTTAACCATTTATTTTATATTTAATGCCTCCCATACGTTATTGGGTGATCGTTTGACCGCTGATGCAAATAGAGTAAAAAAACCCAAACTTCCTAAAAAGAAACTTCTCAAAAAAACCAACCACCGATAACTCGCTTAGACTATCCTTCAAACTTCCAACGTATGCTGATTGATAATAGTAGCGGCTACTTTGAAATGATGCATTATTATGTGATAGTAACATTGCGCGCTGATGTATTGTTTTTTTGAAACCCTGCGAATGTAGCGCCAAAAAATAGTCATGCATCTCTATATAACTGTGGTTGAAGGCACTCTAAGTTAACATAAATCTGTCAGTCCAAATACTCGGACTCATAAAAAATTGCCGTGTTAATAAACATAAAACTTGTGTGTTCCCGCTGTTTTTTACTACAAAACTGCTCTTTTTTTACAGTTCCCACCGTTTTTAATAGTGACCGATATATGTACATGTTAACAAACGTTATCACTGATTCTGCGATACACCCCTGCGGTGCCAACCATAATGATTTCATGGAAATACACGTTTAAAAGATTAAATGAAGAATACGAAATTGCTACAAAAAAGAAGCAGGCCCTAGACAGCCTTTGCGCATCAGGCAAAATCTCACAAAACACACGAGACTCATTTACCGAAGACATTGTAAAAGCCATAGCTGAAATCGAAAAACAACGCCAAGATCTCGGAGAAAAAATGCAATCAAAAACCCAAGAACTTGAAAATCAACTAAAAACGCTCGAAATGCTCCTTGCTAACTATGAAATCCAACACGTCGTAGGCGAAATCGATGAAGAAATCTATGCACGAGAAATCACTCTTCTCTCAACAACCCTTGAAACAACCAAAAATGAACTGGGCGTAATAAAAGACGCAACAAACCAACTCTTCGGCATCTCAAAACCAGCCGAAACAATCACAGTCCCAGAAATAGCAACTTCAACAACAGAAACAACGGTTGACTCAGCTCCAATGGAAATTCCGGTTGAAACTGCCACAATCGAATCCGCAATCGTGGAAACAGTGACAGCCGTCGAGCCTACATCAGTTGAACCAACCCTAAACGAAACTACAACCATAGAAACAGCACCAAACGAAACGGTGCCAGTTGAAGCTCCACCAGAAAATCTGCTAACAGAAATCACCACTACTGAAGCTCCAACTGAGACTGCTGATGTTGCAGTTGTCGCTGAAGCTCCTTTGGAGGAAGCTGTTGTAGTTGAGACTGCTGATGTTGCAGTTGTCGCTGAAGCTCCTTTGGAGGAAGCTGTTGTAGTTGAGACTGC
>WQVG01000061.1 GCA_009781675.1 Candidatus Bathycorpusculum acetigenes
GTAAATATTGACTCAATTATACTCCATTCTTTATCAGTTAAATCACTATCATATCTCAAACAGTTAACCACAACATGTTATGCACACCGCTAGTTAAAAATTTATTGAGGACAGGTTCTAAAGTCCCAACTAAACAGTCCGATCAATAACCAAGAGAAGCATGACTCTACGATAACGCTAATCAACGGTTTCACACAAGCGGTAATGCATAAGCATATGGTTGATGTGTGTTCATATGGTTTTAAATGCTAAACGGTATGCTGAAAAAGGCGGTTTAGGGTACGGCTGATATTCATTGGTTTAAACCGCTTTATGTGACTGTGGTTTGTTGCTTAGTGCTAACACTACAGCGTTCGTTTTCGTTTTATCAAAAGTAGATATATTGAAAAACTATATATGTCGCTAAAAATAATTCTTTACCCCCTTAAAACTTTAAGGAGAAAAAATAAATGACAAAAATAAATAAGAAAATCTTTTCATTATTTGCAATTCTGATAATATCTTTGCTTACTTCATCTATAGCACTACATCAAGTTAACGCTCAAACCACAAGCCGTACTGCATCATACATCTATGTCGGTGCAAGCACTGGACTCATAGGTGTTGGACAAGAGCTGTCTCTTGTTTACTGGACTGCTGATCCTCCCCCCGATATAGGTGAGGAAACCGGCGCCATCCCCAGTCCTACCGGCAGAGCCGGTTGGGATGGTGTAAAATTAATCATAACCGATCCCAACGGAAATAATGAAACAATCACGATGCCCCGAAGCGACCCCGTAGGCGGCGGCTACCAACTCTATACACCCCAAACAGTAGGTACCTACTCCTTCTATGCAGTATTCCCAGAAACATGGAAAAACTCCACCAATACCCGCATCCTCTACTATGCGTCTGAGAGCACCCCTGACACTTTTGAAGTCCAAACCGACCCCGTGGGAACCTGGCGCGAAACTCCACTTCCAGACAGCTACTGGGAACGACCGATAAACAGTTTTAACCGAGACTGGTATGTTCTTGCCGGAAACTGGCTGGGCGGTCCAGCTGTGTCTCCTCCGGGTTCAGCAGGTGGCACAACCACACGCTTAGGTTATGGCCAAGGACCCGAAAGCGCTCACATCGTTTGGACAAAACCCTTCTATGCAGGTGGAACCATGGATGAACGCTATGGTAACATAGGCTTCCAAACCTACCACTACCAAGGCCTCATATTTAGAAACCCCATAATCATCGATGGAATCATCTATTATGCCGCAAGAGTAAACGCTCACATAGAAGAAGGATACTACGCAGTTGACCTCTATACTGGTCAAACACTCAACTATTACAACTCAACTCCACCCGCGTTTGGCGCCATATACAACTATGACTCACCCAACCAACACGGCGGTTTTTCTTATCTGTGGCGAACCTCCGGTGTCACTTTGCCCCCTAATTCTACAAGTCGATCCGGTACTCAAACCTGGGAAATGATTGACGCATTCACAGGTAACTCTATAACTAAAATTGCCAACGTTTCTGCCAGCGGCACCGCTGTTTACGGCAAAGACGGCAGTATACTACGCTACAACATAGCTAACCTAGGAACCAGCTCCAACCCCGATTACTATTTACAGGTATGGAACTCTTCAGCAACCCCCACTCTGCTTTTGGGAACCACTGGAACTAACTATTGGCAGTGGAGACCCGCCGGAAGAGCAGTACACAATGGCGATAACGGCTTCTCATTAAACGTCTCAATACCCCAAGAATACGTTAACGGACCACGGAACTCTATTGTCAATCAAACCGGTATTATCCGAACTGTCCGCGAAGGCGATCAAATAATCATAGGCACCGCAGGCCAAAACAATGAAGATGGAACTACCCCCGCTCGTTTGGTGAGTTTAAGTCTTGAAAAAGGTCAAGAAGGCAAAAAACTCTGGGATCTAACCTTTACCCCGCCCTCATCGGCTGGTAATAAAACAATCGATTTCCAAGCGGTTGACCCTGAAGATGGCATCATATTGTTTGGATGCGCTAAAACCCGCCAAAGCTATGTCTATAGTCTCTCAACGGGCAAAGAACTCTGGGTAAGCGAACCTGAACCTGCATACAACTACTATTACTGGACCTCCTATGACTCACACCGACAGATCTATGACGGTAAACTCATATCTGCTGGCTACAGCGGTGTTTTGACTGCCTACAATATCACTACCGGCAAAATCTTGTGGAACTATACAGCTGAAAACTCTGGTTTAGAGTCATTCTACGGTAATATTCCCACTGTTATCAGTGCTATTGTGGATGGAAAAATTTATGTAGGCTCAAGTGAACACTCGCCACAACAGCCTATGTGGCGTAATCCTGACACACTGGCCTGTATTGATGCGGAAACCGGAGAAAAACTATGGGGATATCCCATTTTCGGTGTTTCAGGAACTTCTGGAACCGATGCGGGCGGTGCTAGCTATGTTATCGGTGATGGTTATCTGATAGCTCTAAACGCTTACGATGGTCAACTGTATGCTTTCGGTAAGGGAGCAACTCAAACTACTGTTAGTGCTTCACCAAAAACTTCTCTGCAGGGCGAAACCATACTCATTGAGGGTTCAGTAACTGATATCTCTCCAGGTACAACTGATTACGCCATAGCGGCTCGTTTTCCAAATGGTGTGCCCGCTGCTTCTGATGAGACTATGAATGAATGGATGATGCATGTCTACAGTCAACAGCCTGCTCCCACTAATGCAGCTGGGGTCTCAGTGAAGCTATATGTAACTGATGCCAACGGTAACTACCGACCTATCGGTCAAACCACAAGCGATGGCACTGGCTTATATAGCTATCAATGGGAACCTGACATAGCAGGCAAATACACCATAACCGCCATGTTTGAGGGCTCAAACTCTTATTGGAAATCCAGCGCCACCTCTGCTTTCACAGTCTCTGACCCCAAAACACAAGAAAACCCTCCGTCCCAAACGCAATCTATTGCTGACTTGTACTTCGTTCCCGCAATAGCTGGTATAATCTTAGCCATAGCCATAGTCGGCATTGGACTAGCCTTGTTACTGCTAAAAAAACGTCCCTAAAACCAAAAAATCAACCCCTTTTCTTTTTTTATAACCAAAACTCCCATTTACACCAGATATTAGGCAAAGCTGAACGCATCCGCTCTGTTCTTTTGGAAATCGCGCATAAATGCTCGATCGCTTTACTCAAACCCTCTCTACTTGATAAGCTCAAACAAGCTTCCCTACTGCTCCTTTCCCCCAAAACCCACTTCTGCTTCAAATGTCTGTTTGGTGCTTTTTGTAGAGCTGGTTGGGTGATGGGTGGGGTTGTTTGTTTTGAGTTTTTGGGATTGTTTTTGGGTAAACTATAAATGGTTAATTGTAGTCGTGAAACTGTACACCTCACGCGTTCGAATAGTTCCTTCGCCGGGACATCACTTAGTCAGTTAAGAGTAAAATCTTAGTTGTGATACGGAAAGCCATATAAATTGCTTTTACGTGTTTGTTTGCGCATCGGAGATATAAAAATGCCAAAATGGGGCTACTCAATCATCGAAGAAATGCTTAATCCAGAAAAAACAGCGAAAGCCAGCGGAAGAGAACTTAAGGTGTCTCATAAAGCCGCCCGAGAGGTTGCTAAAGCCATCAAAGGCATGGAACTCTCCCAGGCAAAAGAATACCTGCGTGATGTAGTTGCCAAGAAAAGGCCGATTCCCTACACAAGGTACATTAAAAAGTTAGGCCACAAAGGCGGCATGCAGAACCGTTTTGTCGGTCGGTACCCCATAAAAGCCGCAGGTGCGGTCCTTAAAGTTTTGCAGGCCGCTCAAGCTAATGCAGAAAACAAGGGCTTAGATGTTGAGCACCTTCGAATTATGCACAGCGCAGCATACCCTGGTGTTAAACTAAAGCGTTATACCCCCCGAGCACACGGACGCGCTTCACCAAAATATGAAATAACCACCCACTATGAAGTTGTGCTCGAAGAGAAAGCTACCTCAGGAGAACAGTAAATGAGCATAGTCAAACGGTTTATAACAGAATCAATTAAACGCACTGAAATCGATGAGTTTTTACAAAAAAAGCTTGAACGTGCAGGATACGGTGGAGTTAACTTATCTAAAACCCCGCTGGGTACTCACGTAGTCATATATGCCATGCGTCCCGGACTTGTTATCGGCCGAGGCGGCGAAACCATAAAAGAACTCGCCGGTCAGCTTGAGCATAATTTCAAAGTTTCCAATCCTCAAATCAGTGTTTCTGAAATCGAAGTTCCCGAATTTAACGCGCACGTCGTTGCCAACCGCGTTTCTTCAGCTCTTGAGCGCGGAGTCCACTTTAGACGTGCAGGCTTTTGGGCGCTAAACCAAGTTATGGAAGCCGGTGCTTTGGGTGCTGAAATTGTCATCAGCGGCAAACTCACCACTGAACGCGCCCGATTTGAAAAATTCAAAGCCGGCCATTTCCCAATCGTTGGGGAACCCGCAGCACGCGCCATGCGAACCGCTGAAGCCCATGTTCAACTCAAACCCGGCATCATAGGTGTGCGTGTAAAGATCATGCCCCCAGATGCTCACTTCCCCGACAAAGTCACAATCCTGCCCGCTCAGCCCCCTGCAGAAGAAGCCCCCATCATCGTTACCCAAACAGCTCCTATTCCCGCTCCTACAGCCGCGCCAGCAGCTCAATCACCAAAACATGCTCCAACAGTGCAGGCCCAAGAAGTCACAGACACACCCAAACCTGTAGAGGTTTCTAAAGCGGAAGTCCCTGTAGAGGCTCCCAAAGCGGAAGTCCCTGTAGAGGCTCCCAAAGCGGAAGTCCCTGTAGAGGCTCCCAAAGCGGAAGTCCCTGTAGAGGCTCCCAAAGCGGAAGTCCCTGTAGAGGCTCCCAAAACAAAGACTCAAGCGGCTGAAACTAAACCTGTGGAGGAACAACAATAATGCCCATTATGCGACTCAAAGAAATCGCTGAAATGTCTGTTGAAGCTCAGGAACAAAGATTGATTGATCTGCGTGTTGAACTTGCGCGCATAAGAACTATGGTTAATGCCGGTGGTGCAGTTGATAACTCTGCGCGTATCCGCGAACTCCGCAAGACCATTGCACAGATTCTTACCATTCAAAACGAGCAGAAACTTGGCCTACGTAAAGCCCCTGAGGTAAAGAAAGAAACCAAAGCCAAAAAACCTGCCAAAAAAGACTCTAAGGAGAAATCGCCTCAATGAAAGTAACACCCGATATAGTTCGATATGAATTCATCGGTGCACAAGGCTTAGTTGCTCAAAGCTCCAACATGGCCTATAGGGGTGTAGGCGGTTTAGTGATAGGGGAATCTAGAAACACCTTCACTTTCCAAGATCAAAAACAAACCCGCAGCGTAATAAAAGACGTTGCAATTTTCGATTTTACCTTCAGCGACGGTACTGTCGTTGAAATTGACGGTAAACTTTTAGTCGGCCGTTCAGAGGACCGGCTAAAGAAAAGCGTAAAGAGGTTATGGTAATAGTATGTCAATGACTTTCAAGCAGCCAAAAAAGACCTGTGACGATGCTAACTGTCCTTTCCATGGTGAGCTCGCTGTCCGCGGACGCATCTTGGAGGGTATCGTTCACACAGCCAAGATGGAGAAAACCGTTATCGTCGATCGTGAATTTATGCAGTTCTCCTCAAAATATGTACGGTATGAACGCAGACATGGTCACATTCCATCCCACAATCCCCCTTGTTTAGATGTCAAAGAAGGCGACCGTGTAAAAATTGCTGAGTGCCGGCCTCTTAGTAAAACTGTTTCCTTTGTTGTGGTCGAAAAATTAGGCGAGGAACGCTAAGATGTGTGCAGCAAAGGCAAAACAAAGAGCTCTAACATCAAAGGGTATGTTTAGTCATGGCCAAAAAATCAGCCGAGGTCTTGTCGCTGGTTCTGAGCTTAAATGTGCCGATAACACTGGTGCACGTGTGTTGCGCTTAATCCAGGCTATGGGTTACAAGGGTCGTCTCAGACGTTACCCCTCAGCCACAATTGGCGACAAAGTTACTGTGTCAGTGCGTCAAGGTTCGCCTGATATGCGTAAAAAAATCTTCCAGGCCATAATCATTCGGCAGCGCAAAACCTTCCGAAGAGTCGATGGCGTCTGGGTACAATTTGAGGACAACGCAGCTGTTATCATCACCCCTGAAGGTGAAATGAAAGGCTCTGAAATCCGCGGACCAGTCGCACGTGAAGCTGCTGAACGCTGGCCCAGAATCGCAAGCGCCTCAAGCATTATAGTGTAGGTGTAAAATATGCAAAAAACAACTAACCCTGGTAAACAAAGAAAAAAACTCTTCAACGCCCCAGCTCACATACGCCATAAACATATGGCAGCCCCCCTATCTAGTGATCTGGCATTCTCTAAGGGTGCAAAAACCCTCCCCATCCGCAAAGGCGACACTGTGCGCATCATGCGCGGAGACAACAAGGGCTTTGAAGGTAAAGTTTCCCGCGTTGACCTCAAAGCATACCGCATCTACCTTGAGGGCCTAACACGTGAAAAAGTTGACGGTACAAACATCTTTCTTGCCGTTCATCCCTCAAAAGTCCAAATCCGCAACCTAACTCTTGACGATAAATGGCGCAAAAATATCATCGAACGCAAGGCCGCGCCTGAAAAGAAGGATAAAAAGTCAAAAGATAAATCGGCAAAGACGAAAACCGAAAAACCTTCTAAAGCCAAAGCACAAATCGCAAAGGAACCTGAATTCGAAGAAGAAACCTTCGAAAACGAAACTGCAGACGATGAAGAGACCAACATAGACAAGGCTCCAATCCAAGCAGACGAAGAAACAGAAGAGACCAAAACCTCTCAAGAAGATGAAGGAGACGAAGAATAAATTGGGTAAAAAAGGAAAAACCGCAAGGCTGAAACGTAATCCATCCCCCGCATTCTGGCCTATCCACAGAAAAGAATCTCCGTGGGTTGTGAAGCCCTCACCCGGTTCACATTCACTCCAGAAAAGTGTCCCCCTAACCCTAGTTTTGCGTGATATGCTGGGTATAGCGCAAACTCGTAGAGAAGGCAAACTTATCATTACACAGGGTAAGGTGATAGTCAACGGTAAAGTCTGCAAAAAAGACGACAGTCCAGTTGGCTTAATGGATGTTATTGCCCTGCCTGAGAGCAATAAATACTACCGACTCATGCCCTCGCACAAAGGCTTGTATTTAGCGCAGATAAGCAAAGACGAATCAACCGTTTCTTTGTTACGCGTTGAAAACAAATCCACCGTTCACAACGGAGTGCAGGTCGCAGTTCATGACGGGTCTGTTTTGCTAATCAAAGTAGCTGATCCTAAAAATCCTGTTGAGGTAACCTATGATACCTTTGACATCCTTAAAGTCAGCTATCCCCAAAAGCAAGTCACTGAAACACTAAAAACCAAAGAAGGCAACCTAGCCGTAATTACTGGTGGGAAAAACATTGGTAAATTCGGTAAAATTGTTGAAATCGAGAAAACTGAGGCTAAAAAGCGCCGCCAAGCCCTAGTTATGATTGAGGCTGCTCAGGGTCAACGCTATCAGACCATCTTGGATTTTGTCTTCTCCATAGGTGAGACTGCTCCAATGATTAATACCGTGGAGGCATTTGTAAGTGTCTAATGAGCTGATAGTTAAAACTTGGGCCGAGCATCCAATGCTCAAACCTCGAATCGAGAAAGTTGTTGTGAACCTCAATGCAGGAAAATCTGGTGAACCCCTCGAGAAGGCAAACTCGGTTCTCAAAGAAATCACCGGTCGCAATCCAGTTAAGCGGCGCGCTAAAAAATCGGTCCGCGATTTTGGTATACGTGAAGGTGAATCCATCGCGGTCGTTGTCACTCTGCGCAAGCAGCCAGCTATTGACTTCCTAAAAAAAATCCTGCCTGTTGTCGACAACAAAATCTCCAAGCGTTCCTTTGATGTCCGCGGAAACTTTAGTTTCGGACTAAAAGAACACATAGACATCCCCGGTGTCAGGTATGACCCAGAGATCGGTATCTTTGGTATGGATATCTGTGTTACCCTTAGTCGTCCTGGTCACCGCATAAAGATTCGTAAACGTCAAAGCAAGCAGCTGGGTCCAAAACATGTGCTAACCCCTGAAGAGTCTATTGTCTTTGTAAAACAAACCTTAGGAGTCGAAATCGTCTAAGAGTGTGAATGTATGGGAAAACAGCAAGTCAAGAAAGAACGGAAATACGGCAAAGGTTCACGTCCATGCGTAAGATGTGGCTCATTTGGTCCAGTTATTCGACGTTACAATTTATATTTGTGCAGGACATGCTTTAGAGAGGCTGCACCCAAATTAGGTTTCAAAAAATATGAGTAGGAGCTAAAAGATAAAATGGATACCTTAACTAATGGTCTTGTAACCATAATCAACAACGAAACCCGCAATAAACGGGAATGCATTATTAGCCCTGCCTCTAAACTGTTGGGACGCGTTTTGCGTATAATGCAGCTTAATGGTTACATAGGCGAATTCGAATTCATCGATGACGGACGCCAAGGCAAATTTAAAGTTCAACTTCTTGGGCGAATAAACAAATGCGGACCGGTAAAACCCCGCTTTGCAGTTAAAGCCACAGAGTATGAAGACTGGGAAAAACGGTTCCTGCCTTCACGTGACGTTGGCATCATGGTTGTCTCAACCTCCCAAGGCGTCATCGCACACAAAGATGCAGAGCAAAAAAGCATTGGAGGAAGGCTACTCGCCTTCGTGTATTAGGAGAGAAAATACATGCGGCTTCCAGAAGTATCCCGAACTGTCGAAGTTCCAGAGGACATAACCCTTGAAGTTGTAGGGAAAACAATCAGCGTTAAGGGCGCTAAGGGCAGTCTCACACGTGACTTCTCCTATGCACCAATAAACATAGAAGGCGAAGGCAAAAACGTCCGCATATCCGCCAAGTGGCCGCGTAAAAAAGAAACCGCCCTGGTCGGAACCATCCACTCACACATAAACAACATGATCGTGGGCGTTACCAAAGGCTACACCTACAAACTAAAAATAGTCTTCTCCCACTTCCCCATATCTGTTAAACTCCAAGGCAAATCTATCCACATCGAAAACTTTACCGGAGAACGCAGACCCCGAAGCGTCGAAATCATAGGCAACGTAAAAGTCCAAATCGAACCCGAAGACATCATCGTCCAAGGCATAAACCTCGAAGACGTCAGCCAAACCGCAGCAAACATTGAACAATCCACCAAAGTCCGCAAAAAAGATCCCAGAGTCTTCCTTGACGGCATCTATGTCTATGAACGAAACGAAGGTATGGCATAATGAGCGAAAAGAAAATTTCCCCCGCACGAAAAGCACTCCAAGTCCGAACACGCGCCAAAAACAAAAAACCAAAATTCGTACGCGCAGAAAGCTGGCGCTTTGCACGCTTCAGCCTTAGCTGGCGCAAACCCCGCGGACTTGACAACAAAATCCGCCGAAAAATCAAAGGCTGGCCACCCGGACCAAGTACCGGCTACAAAGGACCCAAAATCGCCCGCTACCTCCACCCCTCAGGCTACCGAGAAGTCATTGTTCACAATGTCGATGACCTAGCAAACATCGACGCCCAAACCCACGCCATTCGCATCGGACACACCGTTGGCAAACGCAAACGCGCCGACATCATCACCAAAGCCAAAGAACTAAACCTCAAAATCCTAAACTTTACCCTAACACCAAAACCATCCGACGTAGAAGAACCAGAAGACGAAAACGACGAAGACAAAAAAGAAGCAGAAGCCAAAGCCAAAGCCAAAGCCAAAGAAAAAGCAAAACTCAAAAAAGAGAAAAAACCCAAAAAAGCACCTAAAAAAGAAAAGAAACCCAAACCCAAAAAAGGAGATAAAAAGCAATGACCAACCTAAGCGGACAAAGACGTTTGGCAGCACAGATCCTAAAAATCGGCGAGAATCGCGTATGGATAAACCCTGACCGCATCGATGATGTTGATGGCGCGATCACACGCGAAGAAATTCGCAAACTCATTCACGAAAAAGTCATCGTTTCCCTACCTCAAAAAGGCGTAAGCCGCTCACGCGCAAAAACCATCCGCGCAAAAAAACGCTTAGGCAGACGTAGCGGCCCAGGCAGTATCACAGGAGCAGGATACGCCAAAGTCACCCAAAAAGACGCCTGGATGATAAAAATCCGCTCCCTACGCCGCAAACTCCGCGAACTAAAAGCCAGCCGCACCATAACCGAAACAACCTACACCCAATACTACCGCATGGCCGGTAGCGGCAGATTTGACTCCATCGCAGAGTTAGAACGGCACCTAAAAGAAAACGATCTATGGAGAAAACGTTAAATGGCAAACAGCAGCAACTACCGCGTTCAGCTAAGACGCAGACGCGAAGGAAAAACAGACTACCAAGCACGCAAAGCCCTAGTCATATCCGGACGCCCGCGGCTTGTCACCCGAACCTCACTTAAAAACTCAAACGCCCAAATAATCATCGCAAAACCCATCGGCGACCACACCATAGCCGCCGCCAACAGCCGCGAACTAGTCAAAAAATACGGCTGGAAAGCACCCACCGGCAACATCCCAGCAGCATACCTCACAGGCCTGCTCTGCGGCCTAAAAGCCCAAACCGCAGGCATAGACAGCGCAATCCTAGACATCGGGTTAATCCCCCCAACCAAAGGCGCCAAAATCTTTGCCATACTACACGGCGTAATAGATGCAAACATCACCATCCCCCACGGCGACCAAAAAATCGTCGAACACCGCGCCAAAGGCGACCACATCGCATACTACGCCCAAACCCTCCAAGACGAAGAAGAACCCCAAATATACAAAACCAAATTCACCAACTACACAACCCAAGGCATCACCCCCCAAACAATCCCAGAACACTTCAGCCAAGTCCGAAACAACATTATAAACGCCTTCAAAAACGCCAAAGTCGCCCCCGAACCCCCAAACGCACCAAAACCAAAACCAAAACAAAAACCCAAACCCGAAACCAAACCAACACAAAAACCCGAAACCAAACCAACAACAACCGAAACCCCAACCACCCAACCCCAAAAACCCAAAGAACCCAAACCCCAAACCCCAACCCAACAAACCCCAAAAACCCCCGAAACACCAACCCCCAAAACCGAAGAAACCCAAACCAAACCAAAAACTGAAGAAGAACTAACAGCAAAGCCAAAGGTTGAAGAAGCTAAATCTAAGCCAAAGGTTGAAGAAGCTAAATCTAAGCCAAAGGTTGAAGAAGCTAAATCTAAGCCAAAGGTTGAAGAAGCTAAATCTAAGCCAAAGGTTGAA
>WQVG01000062.1 GCA_009781675.1 Candidatus Bathycorpusculum acetigenes
GCTTGCTTTCACCAGCTTGCATGTGTTTAACAATAGTGTCTCTTTTTTCGTTCGATATTGGTTTTGGCATGTACTCTCTACAAGTACAATGACCTCAGACTATAAAAAGTTAAAGTGCTATATCTGATACCATACAACTGCAACCACCAAAAACACTGCTACCAACAACACAGAAATCATCAAGAACTGTTTACGCTTGCCTAACCACTTAACCATGTTAGCGTCCCTTTAATGCACCTGATTGATGGCTTGTTAGATTATTTAGGTTACCATAGAACATGTAATTTGGATTGTTTGGGTAACCATTTTATAGTGCACTATCTTCATTTTAGGAGGTTTTTATGGTAATCAAAATGGGCGATAGAGCCCCAGATTTTATGCTATTAGATGAAAATATGAAACCGCGGAGTTTGCAGGAGTTTTTAGGGCACAAAGTTGTCTTGGCTTTTTTTGTAGGCGCCTTCACCGCTACCTGCACCAAAGAAGCATGTACGTTCCGTGATTCCATGGCAAGGTATACTAATCTAGAAGCGCAAATTATCGGTATACGTGTCAACAGCCCCACCTCAAACAAGGACTTTGCGACAAAAAACCGACTGCCATATCCCATTTTAAGCGATCCCGATCTGACAGCCAGCAAACGTTATGGTCTAGAACCACCAAGACATTCCATATTCATACTGGACAAGGAAGGACTTATACGCTATATATGGATCGCCCCAAACCCTGCAATAGAACCCGATTACAAGGAAATTCAAGTCGCCCTAACAAAAATAGCCGACTAACCGCATAGCAGACATAGCCAACACATCTACAATACGCCAAGCAACACCAATAGAGTATACACCCAACGCGCCTAAACCAAACATAACTGAACCCCCGAAGGGATCTGAGTTAAAGCTGGCTGAGGATCTAAAGAAGATGGAACTGGATGGGCCAGGAACGTATCAGAAGATGCAATAGAGTAAAAGGGGATTTTAGAGCATAACTCTGGGTTACACGGTTTCATCCTGTTGGGAGCTGAACAAATCTCCGGGAAACAGGGCTCAGCATCAAACCTGCTGTAGCCGCTCTCAGTTGATTTTGAATAAGTTTGAGATACTATATCAAAAAAGTTATAGCGTACATAACCATTAGCCTACAAGAAATTAAGCATTGGAGTAACTGTTTATGCCTCAAATCCGTGTAGCAATCGTTGGCGTTGGTAACAGCGCTTGTACTCTTGTGCAGGGAACACAGTATTACAAAGACGCAAAAGAAACTGAGTCTGTTCCCGGCTTGATGCATGTTAACTTTGGTGGTTATCACATTCGTGACATAGTTTTTGTCGCGGCCTTTGAAGTCAATAAGGATAAAATTGGCAATGATCTCTCAGAAGCCATCTGGGTAAAGCCCAATGTATGTGAAAAATTCTCTGATGTTCCATATTTGGGTGTTAAGGTTTCGCCTGCACCCATTCTTGATGGTGTTGCAGCGCATATGCGGGAGACGTTTAATGTCTATGATGGGAGTGCAACCAAAGAGAGTGTTGTTCAAACCCTCAAAGATACCAAAGCAGAAGTTATAGTTAATTATCTGCCAGTGGGTAGTCATGATGCTGCTCGGTTTTATGCTCAGTGTGCCCTAGATGCGGGTTGTGCGTTTGTTAATTGTATGCCAGAGTTCATCGGATCAGACGCCACAGGTGAGTGGCCTAAGAAATTTGAAGCCGCAGGGTTACCTGTTTTGGGTGATGACATTAAGAGTCAAGTTGGCGCAACTATTCTTCATCGTAATCTGGTGCGGCTCTGCATTGATCGGGGGGTTATCGTTGATGAAACCTATCAACTAAACCTTGGCGGAGACACAGACTTTCAAAACATGACCGAAGAAAATCGGCTCAAATCCAAACGCATCAGCAAAACTGAGGCTGTGACCAGCCTAGTACCCTATGCCCTGCCAACCCGGATCGGACCCAGCGATTACGTCGAGTTTTTGAAAAACAAAAAAATCTGCTACATAAACCTCAAGGGACGCAAATTCGGCAACCGCCCCATAAACATAAGCGTTAAACTCGAAGTTGAAGACAGCCCCAACAGCGGCGGCGTCGTCATAGACCTCATCCGAGCCGCAAAAATCGCCCTAGACCGAAAAATCAGCGGCGCTCTGCTCAGCATGCCCGCATACGCCTTCAAACATCCCCCCCAACAAATCCCCGACAGCCAAGCACATCAATGGACCGAAGAGTGGATCGCAGGAAAACGCGAACGCTAACCCCAACCCATCTTTCCCATTAAACCTTTTATAGGCTTTCCCTGTTGGTTATCTCAACGGAAGGTAGATTTATGGTTAGAGTTGAACAGTACGAAGTGCCCGAAGGCCTCTACTATAGCAAAGATTTTGTCTGGGTCAAAATTGAAGACGACAAAGCCCGTTTAGGCATCACCGATTACGCCCAAAAAACACTGCGTGAAATCGTCTACGCCGAACTCCCCAACCCAGGCACAGAGGTCAAACAAAACGAACCGTTTGGAACCCTGGAATCTGTTAAATCCGTTTCAGATTTAGTTGCAGCTCTAAGCGGCACCATCGAAGAAGTCAACGAAGAAATCCAATCCAACCCCGAAATACTAAACGAAGACCCCTACGGCAAAGGCTGGCTACTTCTCATCAAACCCAACAACTTAGAAACAGAGCTAGTCAACCTTATGGACTTTGACAAAGCCGTAGAATGGCACAAAACACAAGCAACAAACAAAGACTAAACGACTTGGCGAAGGGTTATGGCACGGCGAATACTTGTCATCGGGGCTAGTGCGTCAGGTATAGAAGCCGCTGCCGCCGCACGTAAAAAAGACCGCACCGCAGAAATCATCCTTATCACCCAAGAAAAGACCGCGGGATATAGTCGATGCGGGCTACCCTTTGTCATAGGTGGACATATTCCCACATTTAGAGATTTAGTTGTTTATCCCCAAGCATTTTTTCAGATGCTAAAACTAGATCTACGCACGCAAACCAAAGCCACCGTCATAAACCCCAAAGACAAAACCCTAACCATCCAAACCAAAGAAAACAGCACCCAAACCCTGCCCTATGATGTCTTGGTGATTGCCACCGGTGCAGAGCCCTTTATGCCGCCTATAAAAGGGAAAGAGAAACCAGGTATCCACTCTCTGCGCAACATCGAAGATGGAGAAAAAATTGATGCCGCCATAAAAGCAGGCGCCAAATCCGCTCTTATCATGGGCGCGGGACTTATCGGACTGGAGCTAAGCGCGGGTTTAGTGGAAAGGGGACTCAAAGTTACAGTCGTGGAGATGTTACCACAGATTCTGCCCCAATTTCTCGATGCTGATATGGCAAAACTGGTTCAGCAACACCTCGAAGAGAAAGGTATAAAGATCCTGCTAAATAATGTCGTTGAAGAGTTTTTAGGCGAAACCAAAATTAGTGCAGTCAAAGTAAGCGGAGAAGTTATCGAGGCCGATCTGATTATCAGTGCTTTTGGTGTCCGTGCATCAACCAAACTTGCCGTCGAGGCAGGTATTGCCTTAGGCGAAACTCAAGCGATTAAAACTAATGGTCGCATGGAAACTGAAATCAAAGATGTTTACGCCGTGGGGGACTGTGCAGAAGCCCCAAGCTTAATTACCCATCGGCCTACCTGTGCACAGCTGGGCACTATCGCTGTAAGAGAAGGCAAAGTTGCAGGCATAAACGCCGGCGGTGACTATAGCCTATTTGGCGGCGTCTTAGCCTCAGCTGTCACTCAACTCTTTGATATCCAAGCAGCCAATACGGGTCTAACCCAAACTGTTGCACAACGCAACCGCATCGAAGTTATCACCGGCACAGTAAGCAGTAAAACCAGAGCCAGCTATTTCCCAGGCGCCAAACCCATAAAAATTAAGCTCATCGTTGAAAAAGAATCCCAACGCATTATCGGCGCTCAAATCGTTGGAGGCGAAGAAGTTACCCAACGCATAAACTGCCTCTCATTTGCCATCCAACAAGGCATGACCATTCAAGAACTTGCCAAAGCAGACACCGCCTACGCACCACCGCTATGTGAAACATGGGAACCAATGGTCTTAGCTGCCGAGATGATTCTTATGAAACTACGCTAAAAAAGTTGATAAGCGTATTTGCAATTACTCGCTATCGCAGGTATTTATCGCTCGTATACGGACAGGAGAAAGTCTTCTTCCTGACGCCTATTTTCCATTAGTCCTTTTGTTGCTTGGTTCAATTTCGATTTAAGCGTAGACTCGATTGTGGTAATGTCGTTTAACAGACGATACATTTGCTCTGTATTGTCTTTAACTTTGTTGCGTACTGATAAATCGGTAAATATGTTATCAAACCAAAAATCGACAGATCGTTGACTGGAGGATATTTCGTTAAACCCAGACACGGTCAAGCCCTCCATATCGTTGAGTTCAGATTTCAAATGCTGTAATTGTGACAAGAGAAGGTGATAATTCTTTTCAGCTTCATCAATACGAGAATATTTTGCCATGTGCGAGATGACTCCACCTCGAGCAAATAGGTCATAGGTAGCCCAATCTTGGGCGCTTTTGAGGGATTTAAGCGTATTTTCCACTGTTAATTTGACATGCGCCAATGCATCAAGCGCCCGCTCGGTCTCTGTTATCTGTCCAAGGATAACATTTCGCCCAATTTCCAATTCTGCATATTGCACGCTGCCTGGCACTGCTTGCGGGTTATTAAGATCCTGCCGCCGGTTTGCTAGTTCGGTTTGGTAGAGTTCTTTGTCAGCTTGCAAAGCCAAAATATGAGAAGTTAGTTCGTTTTTCTCCTGCCCTAGACACTCAAGATGTGTGACGGCACGGTCATAAGCAAGCTTGGCAACTATTTCTTCACGTTGCTCTTTTTCCAGCTTGCCATCATATTTTCTGATTAGTTTGAACATAAAAGACGAAAACGAGTTTTTTTGTATCTGTTTCACATCACGACATTCCCGGTCATATCGTCGAAGCATAAGAGATACAGTACCCTCAGCCGCCAAAATCTCCTTTTGCAAAAGATCCATTCTTTTTTCGAGCGTCGGCAACGTCAGCACACGGTCACGCAATTCAAACAGATTCATAGCAAGCTTTTCGAGCCATTGTATAAATAATGTTCTCTAAATACAACACTTACAAACCAGGCTTCTACAACAAAGAGAACACACAGGTGAAGCTGGTTTATGGTGAATGCATTTAAAACTCGAATGGCAGTTAGATAAATAAGAGAAGATGAAAAATGGATATTAAAGTTGAATATCCGTTTTGGGTGCAAAATTTGTATCAAATGTCCACACGTTTGCTATGCCGTTTTTTAGACGGAAAACAGAAAACATGTTATAGAAGTCCTGTTTGGTGGCACATTTTGCTTTCCAGCTTTGCATAAAGGCGCGAGTTGGATGAGCTGCTATTTCGTCCTTGAGAGTCTCGTCATCTGACTTTTCAAGGGAACCACGCACGCGAACCTGTATATTTTGTGCAGAATCATAGAAACACAATTGCACAGCAGGATTCTGTAAAATTTGATGATACAGATCCTTATGAGGTCCAGTATGGAAAACAATGCCAGATGCATCTGCTCTATACAACAGCATACCCCGAACACGCGGCTCTGTTCCGTCTAGAGTCGCCAGAAAAAACACGGGATTTTTGTTAAGAATTCCAAATATCTGTTCTTTTTGCAAATGTAACCACCTGATTCAAAACTGCCCTTGGGCATCATAAAAACGTTTCAGTATAGGCGCGGGCTTTTAACGGTTAACATAGTATAGCAGTGGGAAAACTCTGAACCATTTGTATGGTTTCTCTTTTCGCTGACTTGCGCTGTCGTTTAAATGCGTTGAAACATCAATATTTCCGCTTGCTTGAGGCATCAGGCTTTATCCGCATTTTTATCTTTACGTTCAATTACATCTACAACATTAATAGAACGCATTTTCCCATCCGACGCGGACATTTTCAACTGGTTAGTATTACTAACCAGTTCACTCCCTCTCATTTTTCAACTTATTTTTGAGCCATTTCCAGTATTACGCGTAGTTTGATAATCGCTGTCTGACCGTCAATTAAAGAAATTAAGAGTGGTTAAAATCAAAAAGAGGGACACACTTGTCCATAATCCATCAACCTGCTTTATTTTTACTATGAGCTGTAGTGTTAAGTTAAAATGGTCGGTATAGCAAAACTTCGTCGTATTCTCTTGGAGAGCCTGCCAGTTTCTGCGAAATCTATAAGAGAAAACATGACTTTGAATAGTTAGGTAGCCCTTTGCGTGTCAGATTTACCGTATTAGGTATTGTTCAAGGTGTCGGTTTTCGTTCTTTTGTTTATCGTATTGCGGTTAAGCAGGGTTTAGGGGGGTATGTTCGGAACAGAGGTGATGCTGGAGTTGAGGTGTTAGTTGAGGGTGATGCTCAAAATATTGAGCGGTTTGTGGCGATGTTGATAGAGGAGAAGCCGGCTTTGGCACGGGTTGAGCAAATCAAGAAAGTTGAACTCCAAGGTGTCAATCAGTATAGTGGCTTTAGTATTTTTGAGAGTGTTCAAAGGGGTGGAACCAAGGGTTCGATCATTCCCGCTGACATTGCTGTTTGCAGGCAATGTTTGGAGGAGTTGCGTAATTTAGCTGATCGGCGTCAGGATTATTTTTTCATTACTTGTACTGATTGTGGTCCTCGTTTCAGCATAATTAAGCGTCTTCCATATGATCGGAAAAACACCTCTTTGCAAGAGTTTCTACTCTGTGACTCTTGTAGGGAGGAGTATAAAAGTCCAGTGAATCGGCGATTTCATGCACAGACTATTGCATGTTCTAGTTGTGGGCCTCAAGTTTATCTCACAACCAACAGGGGGGATTCCATAGCGGTTGGTGATCCGGTGCGGGAGGCAGGTAAATTGCTCTCAGAGGGGAAAATTTTGGCCATCAAAGGGTATGGAGGGTTTCATATTGCTGTGTCCACTATGCTTGAGGCGCCGCTTTTAAGGCTCAGAGAAGTAAAGTATCGTCGGGGGAAGCCGTTTGCTGTTATGGCAAGGAGTTTGGAGGCAGTTGAGGGGTTTTGTGAGGTTGGATCCAAGGAGCGGCAGCTGCTTGTTTCGCCTCAGCGGCCCATAGTTTTGCTTTCTAAAAATAAGTCCTATGCTTTTTCGGGTTTGGTTGCACCAGGTCTGCATAGTGTTGGGGTTATGTTGCCCTACACGGCTCTGCACTATATGCTCTTTGATCAGGTGGATGAGGCGGCGTTTGTTATGACCAGTGCAAATTCAGCCAATCAGCCTATAGTAAAAGATAATGACGAGGCGCTCAAAGTTTTGGGGGGGGTTGTGGATTATTTTTTGTTTCATAATCGGGCAATTGCTCATCGGTGTGATGATAGTGTTGTGCGTGTTCATGGCAGCAATCCGGTGTTTCTTCGTCGGAGCCGGGGATATGCGCCTGAGCCCATCTGGCTCAAGCATAAAGTTAAGCGTTGTGTGGTTGGTTTGGGGGGTGAACTCAACAGCACTTCCTGTGTGCTCAGTGACGATCGGGCCTTTATTAGTCAGCACATAGGGGATGTGGAAAACATTGAAACCCAGACTTTTCTCCAAGAAGCTACCTGTCATCTGCAGCATCTCACAAATACCCAAGCGGAGGTGGTTGCTTGTGATTTGCATCCTAAATTCACAACGACTCATATGGCTAAAGAAATGGCTGAAGCCTTGGGGGCGTCGTTGGTTTTGGTGCAACATCATTATGCTCATGCAACGGCGTTGATGGCTGAACATGGTCTAGATAGTCTTGTGGCAGCAGTGTGTGATGGTTATGGGTATGGTTTAGATGGTGAGGCATGGGGTGGAGAGATTTTGCATACTGTTTATGGGACAGGGGGTTTTAGGCGGTTTGGCCACTTAGAAGCGCAACCGCTTTTAGGGGGGGATTTGGCTATCAGATATCCGTTGCGTGTTGCAGCAGGTATACTTGGCAAGGCAGGGGTGGATGTTGAGGCTTGGCTTATTAAAAACTGTGCGCATCTGCCACATGGGGAGATTGAGGCAAAACTCATAGCAGATCAACTTACAACTGGCAGGGGGGTCGTGGGGACATCGAGTTGTGGGCGGGTATTGGATGCGATTGCAGCTGTTTTGGGGGTGTGTTTTGAGCGCAACTATGAGGGGGAGCCGGCTATGAAGTTGGAGTCGGTGGCGTTATCGGGTCGCGATGTTTTGGGTTTAGAGCCTGTTTTGCAGGGGAATGTTTTGGATACTACGCAATTGGTTGAGGCTGTTTATGAGGGGATGGGCAAGGTGTCGGTTGAGGATTTAGCTCACTCGGCACATGCCTACCTTGCAAGGGGTCTAGCAGAGACCGCAATCAAAACCGCCCATGCGCAGGGCACAAAAAATGTGGGTTTAACAGGAGGAGTGGGATGTAATCAACTCTTTGTTGAGTACATGCAACGTGCGGTTGAAGCAGCAGGATTGAAGTTCTATACTCATCAGAGAGTTCCTGCGGGTGATGGGGGGATCTCATTTGGACAGGTGGTTGCGGCGTCATTTTTTGAGGTTTAGACCAATCTATTTTTATCGTGCCAACACAAGTTTGTTTTAGTGTTTGTTATGTGTTTAGCTATTCCCGCGAAAATTGTTTCTTTGCAGGGTAAAAAGGCCCAGGTGGATTTTGGAGAGGGTGTAGTTCGTGACATAGATGTGTCACTTGTGGAAGCTAAACTGGGTACCTATGTGCTGGTTCATGCAGGCTATGCCATTCAAGTAGTTGAAGAAAAAGATGCCCTAGAAACACTTAGCCTCTGGAAAGAGGTTTTAGCTTCAGCAGGCAAATAGAGGCACCTTTGATGGCTGAGTTGAAACGGTTTAGAAACCCAAAAACAACACAGGACATAGTTCAAAAAATTCAAGAAATTGCAACTAAGGCGGGACAGGTTAGGATCTGCCATGTCTGTGGAACCCATGAATGGACCATAACCCACTTTGGTCTGCGCAGCCTATTACCATCAAACATAGAAGTTATTGCGGGTCCAGGTTGCCCAGTTTGTATTGTTCCGGTCGCTGAAATCGACCAAGCCATCGAACTTGCCAGAGAGGGCAAAGTCATAACCTGTTTTGGAGATGTTTTACGGGTACCAGGAAGCCAAGCTACACTCATAGAGACTAAAGCAACCGGAGCGGATGTACGAGTGGTCTATGCGGTTTCTGATGCCATAGAGATGGCAAAAAAAGAACCGAAAAAAGAATTTGTTTTCTCTGCAGTTGGCTTTGAAACTACCGCACCGATCACAGCAACAGAGGCGCTAGGAGAGTTACCCCCAAATTTTAGTTTTCTAGTTTCCCACCGTTTAATTCCACCAGCGATGGAGATGCTTTTGGGCGTAGAAGACCTCCAGATTGAGGGATTTATCGCGCCGGGCCATGTGAGTGCTATAATCGGATTAAAACCCTATGAACTATTTACAAAGGTTTATCAGATGCCTACCGTAGTGGCAGGGTTTGAACCCAACGATGTACTCATGGCCATCTATATGATTTTAAAACAACACCACACAAACGATGCTCGACTAGAAAACGAATATGCCCGAGTGGTTAAACCTGAGGGCAACAAAAAAGCACTCAAAGCCATCCACAGAGCCTTCACCGTCACAACGGGCCATTGGCGGGGCATAGGCACACTTGACAATTCTGCGCTTCAACTCAGAAACAACCTCGCGCAATACGATGCCCGCAAAAAATACCACCTCAAACTCACCCAAAGCAAAGATGCCCCCTCAGACTGTCAATGCCATCAAATCATAGTCGGAAAAATAAAACCCCATCAATGCCCCCTGTTCCTCAAAACCTGTACACCCGCAAAGCCAGTCGGCGCTTGTATGGTAAGCAGTGAGGGCACCTGCAGGGTTTGGGCAAAAAACGTTACGTAAACAATAGCCAACACTACAACCTCCTTTGAATTCGACAAACCCAATAGTCAAACTATCCAGTATCACACTTCTTTTAAGCAAACAACATAGACAAAACGGTTAGAACCGCTTTTTTATTTCGGTAGGTATTGATTTATGTGTCCGTTTGCGCTTTAGGCGATCGTTGAGTTTTGAGAGGAAGTTTTTGTCTTTGGAGTTGACGGCTTTGAATTTACTGTCGTCTATAGGGTTGTATTCTTTTCTAAGAGACCGAGTTGGTCACAAAACAAGTTTCATTCTAAGAATACTTGTTTTAGGGTTTGGCACCTCCTTTTCTGAAGGCGGAAGTGCAAAAATTTGGGGTTAGTTTTTGGCATAACCACAGGACTTCTATGTTGTGGTGATTTCTTTGGCATTTTTCGGCTGGATGTTATTTTGTTGTAGTATGGCAATCTGTAGAATTTTAAGAGCAGGACTGGCGGTATTGGGTTTGCCTTATGTTTGGGGTTGGTCGAGCAGTTAAAAACAAAAGAAAGCACTTTCTTTTCGCCTACAGAATTTTATCTCAAATCCCTTCTTGCACAAATCTAATATACTACTTGCTTCAGACGCTGTAAAGAATGGACAAATTTGTAGCTAAAGGATACTACGCTAGGCCAAGTTTGTCCATCAAAAAAGAAGGAAAATAAAAAATGAATATTAAATATAAAAAAATACTAGCAATGATCTCGGTTGTTCTTATAGTTTCGATCATAACACCTATGTCTTTACTGACCGCTTCAGCCCAAGTTAACAACTACACCTCCTATATTTACGTCTCAGTAAACAACCAAGTTGTAGGCTTAGACCAAGAATTGACTATCATCACCTGGACCGCTGATGTCCCCATCCAAGGCGCGGGACAAACCCAAGCCGAACGCGGATGGAAAAACATGGAAATCATCATAACTGACCCCGACGGCGTGAACACTACCCTCACAATCGACAAAAGTGACCCCATTGGCTCTGGCTATATTACATTTAAACCAACAGAAAAAATCGGCACCTATCTAGTCCGCGCATACCTCCCTGCACACTCCATAAACGCTAGCTCAACTACACAAAGCAACTATAGTGAGGCCTACAGCCCTATACTCTCATTCGAAGTACAGGCTGAACCCGTCCCCACCCGAAGCGACGCTCCTGTTCCACCAGCCTACTGGACCCGCCCACTTGCCAGCAACATGCACCTATATCACATTCTTGCCGGTAACTGGATCGGCGGTGCAGCTAACCAATGGCCTCAAGGCAGCGCAAACGAA
>WQVG01000063.1 GCA_009781675.1 Candidatus Bathycorpusculum acetigenes
AAAAAGCGCCGCCGCCCGAGGAGACTTTTTCCCAATAAGATAAACAAAGGGGATAGATATGGAGGATAGAGCAAATATCAACAGTAAAGCCGGAAACACCATTAGACAACCACTCCCAAAGTTAAGATTATCAATATAACAATCAATATGAAACCAAGCACAGCCGCGGCAAGATAGTTTCGGTAGTTTGAAGTTTGATCCTGTTTAAGCTTTAAAGCCCTACCAGGTTTTGCTACATCACCGATTTTTTCTCCCAACTCATCAACATATCGCTCAAATACGGTATCTTCTATACGGGTTACAACGTGCAATGTTTGAGGAACTTTTAAACTTCGATCAATGTAGCGACCAAATAGGGCATTTTCTATGCGTGTGAGCGCTTCGGAGATTTTGATTAAACCTTTTGCGATTGCAGTATAGAGGTCATCAAAGAAGTATCCGTGTCTTAATAACGTAGATATGGGATTGTGTGTTTTTGCAATGTTTCGTATTCCATTAAACCCTTTGTAATAGCTAAAGTATGCAAGTAAACCTGGGGGGATAAGTAGGACTAGGAATATTGGAAATTCGAGACTTGTGAAAGCTGCCAATATGCCTTCTGTTTCAAAGTGTAGGAAATGGGCAACTAGGGGTTCTGATAAGCCCCAGGCAATACAGAGGAAGGCCAGAATAAATGCTGGAGCGAGCATTATTTTTGGTGCTTCGTGAATATGCTGTTTTTGCAGGTGCTCAGAACTTTGGCCCATGAATACTAAGGTGAACATGCGGATACAGTAGGCAAAGGTGAGAGCGGCGGTTGTAAAGAGCAGGATTGTCTGTATTAATCCTGCGGTTGTTGCGATTTCAGAGACGCTGGTTAGGATTATACCTTTGCTAAAGAATGCTGCAAAGGGTGGTAATCCACTGGTTGTTAGAATCATTATAGTCATCAGTGCGAAACTTGTTGGCATAGCTTTGCGTAAGCCGCCCATTAATCTCATGTCTCGGGTGCCAAGGGCATGTATGATGCCGCCTGCTAAGAGGAAGCCTAGGCCTTCAAAGAAGGCGTGACTGACCATGTGGAATATGCTGCCGAACCAGCCTTCACCGATTAATCCGCCATGGGCGGCGGCACCTAAACCTGCCATCATGAAGCCGATTTGGCTGATAGTTGAGTAGGCAAGGACTCCTTTGAGGTCGGTTGTTACAAGGGCTAGGGTTGCGCCTATAAATGCTGTTATGGCTCCTATCCAAGTTATGGTAGGGAACCAGTAGGGTTGTAGTGCTAAAATTAGGGCTGGAGCAGTTGCGAAAATAAGGATGAAGCGGGAGAGTAGATAGATACCGGCTTTAACCATTGTTGCTGCGTGGAGTAGTGCAGAAATTGATGTTGGGGCTTCCATTGCACTGTATAGCCAAGTAAATAATGGGAATTGGGCGGATTTTGCAACGGCTCCGCCTAGAACTAAGAAGGCGGTTGTTACTAGAAGGCCGGTGTTTAGGGTTCCAGCGGCCGCGGCTGTTTCTATGCCGGAGATGGTTCCGCGAAAGCTAAATGTGCCAAACATCCAGAAGAGTAAACCGATGGCTGCGAGTAACATGATGTCGCCGATACGGGTCATGATGAAAACTTTTACGCCTGAGCGTATGGATTCGGGTTTTTTGTACCAGAAGGAAATCAGTGTGTAGGAGCATAGACCAACCATTTCCCAGAAGATAAACATCTGTAGCATGTTGTCGGCTAGTACTAGTCCAATCATGGAGCCGATGAAGAGTAATAGGAGATAGTAGTATCGGGTTAGGCCGTCTTCGCCTTTCATGTAGCCTTGGGAGTAGATGGTGATTACTAGGGCAAAGAATGCGACTAGGCAGGTAAAGAGGACACTTAGAGAGTCGATGTAGACGCCTGCTGTTAGAGGGCTACTGTTGCTGAGGCTTGGAATCCAAGAGATGGTATAGGTTGTGGCATGTCCTTCGCTAGACCATATGCTGGGTATTAATGAGAATGCCAGTGCACTGACAAGGGTAGCTATGGCTATGACAAAGTAGTTTCGGGCTTTTTCGCTGTATTTGCCAATAAGGGGGACAAAAAAGCTTGCGATTAGGGGGATAATCCAGACAAACCATGCACTGAATTCTTGGAGCATCATTGTGCTTCATCCTCGCTTTCTTCGTTTTCTTGTTTGGAGATTATTTTTGAGAGATCGCCTGTTCCGTAGCGTTTTGAGACTATGACAAGTAGCGCTAAGATGACTGCACTGACGGCTGTGTCGACTGAGAAGGCTAGAATCATCAATGCTTCGCTTAGTCCGTTGGGGGTGGCGAGCATGACAAAGTTGAGTGTTGCTGCGATGGCGATCATTTCAATGGAGATGAATACTTTGAGTAGCTGGCGGTTAGTTAGCAACCCATAGATGCCGATGGCCAGCATTATAATTGATAGTATGGTGAAGTCCATTACTTCTTCCTCCGTTCATATAGTACGATGCCAATTCCTAGAGCTGTTGTTAGGATTACAATAGCTTGTAGAAGAACATCTAGGCCTCGAAGGCTCCATAGGGCTTCACCAATTTGGATATCGGGGCCTATGGTAGTTTGGTCTGAGACGGAGAGGAAAATTGCGGGTAGTGATAGTAGGATACCTGCTCCGATTAAGCCGCTGGTTTTTGCGGGGGAGGCTTTTTTGGGGGATTTTTCTCCCAGCATCTCTCCTGAGAGAAATAAAGCTGCTAGGGTGCCTATGCCTACGACAAATTGGAAAATGGCGGCGTATACTGCGCCGTTGAGGTAGTAGAGAAGAGCGGTGAAGAGGAAAGTGCCTGATAGTGCGGCAACTGAGTAGACAACTTCGTCGAGGAATAGTGCAAGGATTGATGAGACTATTAATCCTATGGCTAAGATTTCAAAAATCATGGGGATGCATCCTTTTGGGTATATTTGGGCTTCATAATCAATGATTCTTTATCGGTTGCAGCTAATTCGTAGAGGTCGGTTTGTTTGATGGCCCCTCGGGGGCAGGTTTCGACGCATTGGCAACAAAAGATGCATTTGTTGAGGTCGATTTGGGGGCGTTGTTTGCCGTCGACTTCAACGATTTTTATAGCGGCTGCGGGGCAGTCGCGTTCACATACGTGGCATGTTGAGCCTCTCATGACTTTGATGTCTAATCGGAAGTCAGGTCCGCTACCAAAGTCAATGGCGTTACAGTCTTTGATTTCATAGATTAGCCGACCGCGAGTGTCAGGTGGAAGCACGGGCTTTGCAGAGGGATATTTGGTTGTTGCAGGCTTAGTGAATAAATGAGCGATTGCACGCTTAAAGATTGGAGATATGCGTGATTTTTGTTTCTTTTCAGTTTTTTGTGCCATTCTGTTACACTCCGATTCCGAAGGGATGGTATACCCAAGTGACTAATGTGATGGTTAGCATCAGAGAAAGCAAGGCCGCAGGCAACAGAATTTTCCAGTTGCCCGTTAACACTTGGTCGATGCGCAGACGGGCAAAAACGTTGGTAATGTAGGCACTTATTGCTACCACGACGATAAGTTTGAGTACAAACCAGATTGTGTGGAATAGCCAATCCAAACCAAAGAAAACAGGACCACTTGGACCACCCAAAAACAATGTGACCACTAGCGCGGAGCCAAAGACAACTTGCACGTCACGGGTTAGATGGAGAAATGCGAGTTTTGCACCGGTGTATTCAGTTTCTAATCCTCCTACGAGTTCAGATTCTGAGTGCGGGACATCAAAGGGGCCTTTTTCAAGTTCAGCCTGCATAGTAATTATAAAGAGGACAAAGGCCCAAGGCGCCAACAGGATATAGGGAACACCTGCTGCGATGACACCGATACTGAGACTTCCGGCAATAAATGCAGGAGTTAAGGCGATGATATAGAGGGGAATATCATAGCCTAGAAATTGGGTTAAGACTCTAGCTGAGCTTATGGTTCCATAGGGGTTAGCTGAGGCCCAACCGGCCAGAAATAACAGAAAGTTTGCGATTGTAGCAAACGCCAAAATTATAATTAAATCGCCGTTAAAGCCGCTTTCGGCTATAGAGGTGCCTGATGAGAGGACACTTGCGCCGTCTATGGGTAAAAAGCACATAGCAAAGATCATGATGGTAAAAGCTGCCAAGGGGGCAAATCGAAAAACTAGTTTTTTGGTGTCTCGGGGTTCGATGTCTTCTTTAGTCAGCAGTTTGATAAAGTCTGCGAGGGGCTGAAGGATTCCGCCTGGGCCTGCGACTATGGGGCCGACGCGATTTTGGATACGCGCTTCTAGTTTGCGGTCTATCCACTCGCAAAACAATGCCAGAAATAGTATGAACGTAAATCCTGGAAAAACCAAGATACGGAAGATAAGCAGTAAGTCAATCATAGCTATCATCTATCAGTACATGAGAAGCAGGGATCTAAACTGACAAAATTACTAGGTACGTCAGCTATACTCTCTCCGATGGCGGTTTTTAGAAATGAAGGTATATTAGCAAATGTTGGGGTGCGAATTTTTACGCGCTCAGGGATGTCTGTTCCGTTGCTACGTACATAGTAGAGCAACTCGCCTCTTGGAGCCTCTATGGTACAAACAGCCTCACCTGGAGGCACGCTCCTTGGGGCTTCAATACGGATGGGGCCAGTGGGCATATGATCAAGGACATAGTCGAGGATATTGAGACTTTCTTCAACTTCATCCATACGTACGTTCATTCTTGCCCAAGTATCACCGTCAGTGTAGACGATTTCTTTGAAGGGAATTTCGCCATAAACTGCATAGGGTCGATCTTTGCGGACATCTATATCTACACCTGAGGCCCGTGCAATTGGACCGATTACTGAGAGTCTGAGTGCGTCTTCTCGGCTAAGGGTGCCAACGTCTTTCATACGTAAGCGCAGGGTAGGTTCGTCATTGTAGATTTTGCGGTAAAACGGTAGTTTGCCGCGCAAACTCTCTATTACGGATTTTATTTTGGGAATGTGATCTTGACTGATGTCACGTCTAACACCGCCCACGGTCATCAAAGAACCATAAACACGATTACCACTGGTTAACTCAATTAGATCCATGATGGGTTCGCGGTCGCGCCAGAAATACTGGAAAACGGTCTCATAACCGATTTCTAATCCTGCATGACCCAACACTAAGAGGTGGCTGTGGAGACGGTTGAGTTCTAAGGCGATAACTCGAAGGTATTGAGCGCGCTCAGGAATATCGAGCTTTAGGATTTTTTCCACGGTGCCAACAAAGCTGTATGCATGGCAGGGGTTGCAGATACCGCAAACCCGCTCGACAAGATAAGTATTCTGCAAATAGGTATGGGATTCAGTGGATTTTTCAATACCCCGATGCACATACCCAATCCGGGGCTCAACTTTGGTAACAGTTTCCCCATCAACCGTTACAGAAAACTTTTCAGGTTCAAGCAGTGCTGGATGCTGGGGACCGATGATAATTTTGACTTCTCGACCCTCAGCAGATTTATTGGTTTCATGCTCAGGTGTCGAGACAAATTTAACTTGAGATAGATCGACATCTTTGCGCAAGGGATAGACACCCTCAGGCCAATTTTCTGAGAGAACAAAATGCCCTTTTAATTCGTTACCCTCAAAAACTGCACCCATTAAATCGGCAACTTCCAATTCATGGAAAAGCGCTCCGGGATGGATATCTATGAGTGTTTTAAGCCGAGGGTTCTCTTTGGGCACTTCTGCCTTGATTGTGAAAAACGATTTGGATGTGCGGACATGATAATAAACTCCAATATTTGCCCCCAAATCTAGACCGGTGATAGCGGTTATGCCAGTCTTTTCGTCGGCATCTAGTAAAACTTTGAAGACTTCGTGATGTAAACCGTTGTTTGCAACAAACGAGGCGTCGCCATTGACACCCATTTGAATGGGGACTTTGTCTCCAAATTTGGATTCGACTAAACCTATAATATTTGTGCTATTGTTTGCCGTTTTGTTTAACCTCCGCTAAAGCAGGTTCGGCTCTATGCGCTTGAACCTGTTTTTCTTTTTTGGGTGGTGTACTGATTGTACTAAGTAACTTGAGAACACCGTCGATAATTGCTTCTGGTCGAGGTGGGCAACCAGGTATGTATGCTGTAACGGGGATAACTTTGTCAACGCCACCTACTACATTATAGTTCCCTTCAAAGACACTACCACTACATGCACATGCGCCTATAGCAACGACGAATTTAGGTTGAGGCATTTGGTCGTAGACCCGTTTTAAGCGTTCAGCGCATTGATGGGTAACGCACCCAGTGGCTAAAAGCACATCAGCATGACGCGGTGAGGGTTCAAGTTTTATGCCAAAGCGTTCAATATCATATTTTGGAGTGAGCAACGCGACAATTTCTATATCACAACCATTACAGGCACCCGAGTTGAAGTGTAGAACCCAAGGCGATTTTACGCGTGCCCATGTTTTAGCATCGGCCATGTTTTAGTCTTTGCCTCCGTCGAGAAGAACCACACCAGCGGCTAGGATTATGCCGAGGTAGAGTATTAAGAGCAAAGGATTAGCCACCGATATTGCAAAAGCAGCAAACGCTATAACCAACACGGCGGCATCAAAAATTACAAAATAAATCAGATATTTATAGAGGGGAACATTGATTTTTAAGCCTTGAAAAAGTACTTTTTCTCCGCATGCATAGGCATCTTGTTCATTTTCGCTTAGGGCAGTCTTTGGTGCCGAATGTTTACCTATTCCATAGATGACCAAAGTCGCCGTAAAAATCAAAATGAATGCGATGAATGCTTCAACAATCATACCACTTGAGCTCCATTCACCTTATTCATTAACGTTGTTCCTATAACAGAACCAAACATACATAGATTGTAACTAAGAGTGCGGGTATATGCAATAGAAGGGTATACAGGAAAACTGGACAGATACGCAGTATGCATAGTAATATCTATCTGGCCACCTAGCAGGCAAAAACTGCAGTCATCGTTCCCGCCCATTTCACTCTCTCCCATAGGTTTTCTTCACGTCTATACTGCCCGAGACCTTTCACTAAAAGTGACGTCACTTACATTTAAATTTTAAGAACCAAACAGATCAAATCTCATGATTGCCTCACAAAAGCAAGATAGCACTATTTGAAACTAAAGTTAAATGCAGAAACAACAATTACCCGTCTGGCCCTTGCTAAGATGCCCTTACTGAACAGACATTCACACCAGAAACAATAGGTCTACACTTCGTTACTTTAGCACCTAACCACCACACATACACCAACAACCAAAAGTCTACGCCAAACCAAAACGTAAACACTATTAACCACATTTCGCCATGACAAGTTTTAAATTTATTTCATATACATTAATGATTATCTAATGTATGATTAATTTTAATAAAAATAACAAGCAGTTATTATGGGTGAGATTTGACGCAAATACAAATGTTGTAGTTCTAAGCTGTAGAGTTTATAAGGAGGTTTTTAGATTGTTGCTTACGTTATGCGGTAATAGTACAGCTTGGTTAGTACATAGGCTTGCCAAGTCTAGGACCCGGGTTCAAATCCCGGTTACCGCACCATGTTGTTAAATATAGTTTTGATCCCCAAATTATGGCTTTTACTCACCCACTACACGATTACAACGCAAAAAGACATAAAAACCCAACAATGCATATAACACACCCCATCAAACAACACAGCATCAACCACATCAAAACGTTCACCAAAAAATCACCCACCCAACATAACATCAAACAGCCACCCAACAATCAAAGCAGTCCATTTTTCAAAAACATGAAAGACAATGATCAAGACATCTTAGTTCTGTCATAGTCTGTTTATTAACGTTAATTTTATACAACATTACAAAAGATTATGCTGTGATGAAGAAACAAAGACTCAGAGAAAAAACACAGGCGGATGTTAAAAAATCTAAACAAACAACATTTGATAGACTACCCAAACAGAAATCAACACACCCAATCAAAAACCCGGAGAAACAAATCCTAATAGCACAACTCAAACACACCATAAAAGAAGAGGAACTAGAACTCTTGGTAATTTTCCAGTTGCTTCCTACGCAGAAAGTCTTCTCAAATGTGATGCTTGAGATCTTTTTTGATGACAACAAACTCAACACATATCTCATCAACATTCCACCCAGTCAACTTCTTAGCAATGAATTAGAATTTCCCATAAAAATGGATATGAAAAACATACAACCCGGAGAACACGCCATTAAAGTTGAGATGACAGAACCCGGGAGTACAGGAAAAAAACTAACCAACACTACACAATACAGCATCATCCAGTATACACCAGTACGCAGACAAGATCGATATGTAAAGGTTCCAATAGTTCAAAAAATAGAGGGTGCCTTTAGAATCATTCTGCCCCATGAAAAAGAGCTCTATCAAAAACTTCAAAAAAGCCGCGATCAAGAACTAAAGAGCAAAAAAGAGCAATGGTAAACAACCATGTATCTAATCACAGCAACACTATTTAGCCGCTTCCTTTATGCAGAGCCACCAAATCAGGGTCAAATAGAGTTTTTAATTTAGTGTATAAATACTATTTAGGGCCATTTATCCATGCCTGCAGACAAAGTCTATGGAACAGATTTTTCGCGGCTTTAAATAATAATATAAAAATCTCCCCCAAGGACAGACTGGGTTTTAACTTATTTTTGCGAACACTCTTTTATCTGCCCAGCCAAGTGTGAAGGTTGGAGAGATACGTTTGGTTAAACGCTTCACTGATATATGGAAAAACAAGGAGCAGGATCAATCCCTTGTTTCCAAAATCAAAAACGTCACTAAACCTGCGGATAACAATATAAAAGAACAAATAACCCAAGTTACTCAACGGTTGGAGGTTCAAACAAAAATGCTTGATAATGCCGTGGTACGATTTCAGAACCGGGACAAAGAAATTTTTAACCGCATTATCAAAGCCATGTCGCAGAGAGAAACAGAGAGGGCAAACATCCTAGCCACCGAACTCTCAGAGATACGTAAAGTTGAAAAGATGCTCTCGCATGCCTCGCTTGCTTTGCAGAGCGTTTCTATGCGGTTGAACACAGTTTCAGAATTAGGCGACGTCGTTTCGGTGTTAAGTCCAGCCAAAAACCTGCTGGCAAATATCCGCACAGATATGTGTAGTATTATGCCAGAGGCAAGTCAAGAGCTGGGAAACATCGGTGACCTTCTTACAGATATCGTAACATCGACCAACCAAAGCAACGATATGCCAGTGAACACGATAATGGCCAGCGCAGATGCTCTACAGATCCTAGAAGAAGCCGAAACTGCCGTAGAGAGTCGGCTCAGAGAACAACTTCCCGACGCAGCTACCGAGAACAGCATGCATAAAAGAACCTCCCTAGAAGCTTAACCCAACCCTATCGCTCCCTCACCCATTTTTTAGACTCGATTTAATTAGAGATGTAACGACTGTTATTTTTTCTGAATTTTTCGATAATCTGTATTATGAATTCGTCTGTACAATCATCAACTTTCTCACAGTCGCCGCAGGAGCGGGGGATAACGAGGATAAATGCCACCTCGTTTAGGTAGTATTCTATTAGCATGCGTCTAATTCTACATTTTTTTACGGCATGATCT
Organism: Candidatus Bathycorpusculum acetigenes; assembly: GCA_009781675.1. GTDB lineage: Archaea > Thermoproteota > Bathyarchaeia > Bathyarchaeales > Bathycorpusculaceae > Bathycorpusculum > Bathycorpusculum acetigenes. The sequence continues at coordinate 9,577 of WQVG01000063.1, forward strand.
GGCTGCACCGTTGCTATGCCATAGATAGAGTCAGAAATCACATCTTTAATTGATTCCATCAAAAAACGCGCCTTATCCAAATAGTTAGCTATCAAAGCATTATTTATACCATTTTTTTATCGGCTGGTTGCCTGCACACCTAATTACCCAACAGCTAAATAATCTCTAAAGGAGCAGTTTTCAACTATTTATATACCGACAAATCAAAGAGCATCTGGAACTATTGTCTAAATACGTCACTTAACCATTACAACAATTGGAGATAAGCTCAACTAAGCAGATCTAAGGTGGATAAACGTAAAATTGATAAAGAACCATACCCTTGAGATAGCGATAAGGTGAAAAAAATGGCAAGCAATCTCACAGTAAAAGACATCATGCAAAAAGATGTTAAGACTGCAGAAAACAATACCGTAGTTAAAGATGTAATAGCACTTATGAACAAGTATGATAAAGACGCCATACTTGTCATTCAAAGCGGCAAACCAACAGGCATAATCACTGTAAAAGACATTCTTATCCGCGCCGTCGAAGCCGAAGTACCACTAAAAACAGTCATCGCCCGCATGGTCTACACAAACCCACTAGTTGTCATTGATCAAAACGCGACCCTCAAAGAAGCAGCCGAACTCATGCAACACTGGAACATAAAACACCTGCCAGCAGTCGACAAAGCCGGCGCATTAGTAGGCTTAATCGATCACATACAGATCGTCCATGCAGACCCCAAGCTAATCCCCATATTCGAATACACTCGCCGAAAATAATTCGGCATTTTTATTTTTTAAGCCTAAAATAACAAGCTACCATTACCGTTCTTCAGTTCCCCTGACTTTAAATCTCTTCACACATACCATTGAAAATGACATGCGGTTATGAAAACGACCACTTAAAGAAAAAAGTATTCGATAAAGGGAGTTATATATTTCCTTAGAGAAATAAAGTTATGAAAAAACAAACAAATCGAACACTATACAAAATTCTTGTTGCTATGGTCTTCTCAGGTACTATATTATAGTATAACAACAAGAACGCTAACAGTCACCTATAGCACTTTATAAATAGCGAAATAAAAACCAAAGTCTACCACTAAACCTAAACAGGCGGAAAACTATGAAAAAAAAGATATTGGTTGTAGCAACTGCGGTATTGCCTGAATTCTGCGGGTTTTTGTAATATACAGGTGTTTAGGTGGTGGAGTGTGTGGTTAGGGCGTCAAGGGGCACTTTAAGGGTTTCAAGTATGGCACGTTGTAACTTTGTTAACGGCGTAAT
>WQVG01000064.1 GCA_009781675.1 Candidatus Bathycorpusculum acetigenes
CACGTTTTTCATGGGGGTAATTATGGGGGTAACTGTATTTAAGATTTGTGTTCTAATGTTCAAACGGAGGCAGTATTGGGTGTTACTTAGTTTTTATGGGGGTAAAAATGCAGAGTTACGGTTTATAATGGTTCTAACACGAAATATTCTTGCCTCAACGATTAATACAGCGGTGAAGAGTATTTTTAACTTCTTCCAAGTGGGCATGGGCATTCTGGATGGAGTTTCCATAGCCCATGACTAAAACGGTGTTTTGATTACCGGTGGATAGAGGAAATGGTGGTGCCATTACGCCTGCAATCCGGGTTGTTTTGCGGTAGACTCCAGAGGTCAGTGGAGCGATGTGAGTTTTTGAAAAGCAGGTAACCCCCAGCGTACTTGCCTTTTTAGGTAGCTGTTCAGTAACAACCGCATCGATAAGAGCTTGAGCAACATTGAAATCCACTACCTGACGCAACCCAACATATGAAGTTGTTAAGCGTGCATTAACATCAAGGACAAAGAGTGCCCTTTCTCCCAAGATAAGATCAACCCCTGCATAACCCCTTAAATTCAATGTTTCTACGATGCGTTCGGATAAAGTTAGGGCTTCTTGCTTTTTTGGATGCTCAAATGGTATGCATCCACCATTATAGCATGAATCCGCGCTCTTTGCCAAGGTGATTTGTTGTCGGTTCAAAGTGAGGGCTACTGCCTTTTTACCGTTTGAAAGCAGACTGACACTTACAGGTTCACCCTCAACTTTTTCTTGAGCAATAAAGTTGGGATTTGCAGAGACTGATTTGATTTTTGCGACACCACAGTTGATGTCTGTGGCGTTTTCTATGAGACTGATTCCACTACAACCTACGCCATCGACTGGCTTAAAGATAACAGGATATGTAAGTTGTCCTGTGATAGCCGTCTCTATCTGTGTTATACTGTTAGTGACGTTTAGAATGAAAGATTTGGGGATGGGGTAACCATTTTTTTGAAGACCATCATATAGGGCTATTTTGTTTGCGGCTTTTGCTATCATGATGGATTGACTATTTAGGGAGACTTTTTCAGTTTTTTCAATAAGTTCTACATAGGACTGGAGAGTTTGCCCTGTTTCGGGCGCAATAATATAGATCGCATCGTTATTTTTTGCTAAGTTTATGAGGAGTTTTTTGGGTTCGTTGATATAGAGAACCTGCGAGGTATAGGTGGCTTCAATCGGGGGGTCAAGTTTGAAGAGTCTTGAATCCAACAGAACCGTCACCTGATGTCCAGCGGCCCTTAAATCAGCGACTAAACAGCGCAACATTGCGAACCCCTCTGCGAGAGCCTCTGTCGGCAGGAGTTGCTCTGCGTATCCACCACCGCTGACGTGTTCATAAACCAGTATCTTCAAAGTTTAGCCTTCGAACCTCAAGGAACGTTTTATAGGTTAAAACCTTTCTGTTTCTAGTTTAATTTATCGTTTTCCAAAATTATTTTTGTTATGTTTATTCTAAGTGTAATTTAGCTGAGTTTATTTTGATGTTCTTTTACTATTTAGGGTTTTAGGATTTCACAGAGTTCAGCGACCAGCTCCCGTGTTAGGTGTCCTTTGCTTCGGTCGCTGTTTGTGCATGCGGCGCCTCGTAATCCTGCTATGTCAGCGCCTATATTATAAATTACCGGCAGGTCCTGTTTGCGTAGAGAGCCAGCTAGTGCGGCCTGTAAACCGAACTCATGTGCAGAATCTACAAACAACTGAAGCTGTTTAGCGGTGAGATGGTTAAGTAGATTTGTACCATCTTTGATTGCTGTATCTATCATGGCAATGTCTGCTTCTGCTTTGTGGACTACTTCGGGAATTAGTAGAGGGTTGATGGTCCCGATTTTTGGAGCATCGGCATAGCCTGCCGCGGCAATCTTGGTTTTGGGGTTATAGCCTTTGACGGCTCTACAAACCTGCTGGAGCAGAAAAGTTGCATCTTCTGATGATTTTAATCCGTAGAGTCCAACTTTAACGTAATCAACATCCAACGTTGCAGCACCTAATGCTGCAAGTGAAGCTAAGCCTGGAAGGTTTGGGATATCACCTATGGTACAGCTGACTTCGATGCCTGAGGGTGCGTTTTGCCGTATCTGTTTGATGACCCAAGGGTAGCTAGCCCCGAGAGCGCCTTCTTTGGGGTTTTTGACATCGATTATGTCAGCACCTCCGGCGACGGCTTCTTGGGCTTCGGCTTCGTTGATGGGACTGATTAGCAGTTTCAATTGGACATCATAGAGATGCGGTTTGATGGTGCCCTTTAAAGTTTCCTATGCAAGGCCTTAGCATTGCCAGTAGCGTGATTGTGTGGTTAATGTTTGAGGGCAGTTAGTTCATATTTGATTGGTTTGGTACCGGAAGCTTTCATGGTCTGTATTGCTTTGAATTTTTGGGGGTTACCTATGGCGGATTCGAGAGCCCGTTGTTGGAGTTCGGGTGTGAATTCTGTTTCGTATACTTTGAGGGTCGCTTGGTAGATTTTGGCGCGTTTTATTTTTGATAGATCGATTGTTTTATCAGTGTTTAGATAGATCGGGGTGCCTTGTTCTATGTCGAATGCGTAGATGTCGCGTTGGTTTTCGATTCTTGTTATGCGGATTTTTTTCTGTATAGTGTTAATATGTTTCCATTCGGTTTGTGGCATGACAATTAAGCGTGCATACTTGGATTTTAGTTTTCAGTTTGTTGTTGATAAATGGGGAATCTTAACAATGCGGCAATACCGCCCAGTGAGAGTAGTTTGAAGCCTGCTTCATGTTCGGTGCTCACTACCGTTATAGCTGCTTGGCGTCGTTCAATTGAGTGCATAAGCTCTTCGAGTTTAAGCCGCTGGGTTTCATCAGCATCGCGTAGTGTTGTATCAGCAACTATAAGTTTCTCGATGGCGCCCATGTTTGCCGCGTTTTCCACTGGAACCAAACCGTATGTTACGTTGCCGTCACCTTTTCCTAGGCGTTTCATAACTTCTTCCATCGTTTCTGTTTCGTCTATGATACGGAGTTGATGAGCAGTTTTTAGCAGTACTCCTGATCTGAGGGCTTCATCTATCCCTGCGGTGCCACCGTTGTTGACGCTTTTTATGTCAACCACTGCTTTAGAGAGTTCTTTGTTTTCATCTTGGAGGTAGGTAACGAAGTCGTTTTTTACATATCCAGCGCCGATGATAACTAGGGGATTATGATTGTCTGCCCAGAGTTTTTCAAGACTGGTTAATGCGAGTTTGAAGTATGCCTTTGTTGCTTCTACTCGTTTGTCAGCGTCTTGTTTTCCGGGCAGGCGTATTCTTTGTTCGACGCGGGTTTCATATCCGTACTGTTTGGTTTCTGCGATGGCGAAACCTTCATCGTCTATGGAGAGTATTAGCAGGGGTTTTTCGGTTTCGCTTGCCTTGGTTAATCTATCTATGAGATGTTTGGGCCATTCTTTCTTTACAATCGTCATCTGTTGATTGAGCGCTATGGCAAGCGTATGATGTGCCCCTGTGGGTATGATGTCTGGGGCATGGATTATTAAACCGTGAACGCGGAGTTTGCCCAGAAACTTGTCCCAGCTTACGGACTCTACTTTAACGCCCATAAATGCTGAAACGCGTTCTCCGCTTTTGGGGCGAGATGCTTCTGTGTCATTTTTAATGGCGCGGCTACTATAAGCGTATACTTCGTCGCCCTTATATACGACATTATATAGATGCCAAAGGTCATCGGGCGTGTCTGGGACAACTTTTAGGAAGCCCTGATGGAGATCTTTTTGGATGATTTTCAAAGTGAAACATCTCGGCTGGTAGTGAATGTGAACACAGGTAGAAATATACTGCGGAAATGCACTGGATAAACTTAAATCCTCTATAACGTAGTATATATTGTGTTTTTAGGTGATTTTTATGGTTGAACATCTTCAGGAGTACCTGTGCCGCTACATGGAAGAAAAGAGTGAACACCTCAAAGGTTGTCTTTTAGCGGCGTTAGATAGCAAAGACGGCTATCTGTGTCTTTTAATTGAAAGTTTAGGAACACCAGTCCCCTCAGAAGACGTGAGGCATGCAGAACTTTTAGTTGATGCTGGGCTTTTTCGGGAGGAAACAAAGATTACACGCAATGGGCGTAACCGCTATAAGTTCTTCTATTTGACAGCGCAAGGCAGAAGACTTGCTGAACATATTAAAGAGGAAGGGTTTGACGGGAAAATTCCTGAAAATACAGTCCCAGCTGTTTAGTTTAGGTTCTGATACTACAGATTAATTCAAATATTGAGCAAATACAGCTAAGCTACGGGTAGTGTTTTGGGTAGGAAAAGGATGGGAATTGAATTTCCATAGTATGTTTAGTTCTAAACCAGTGGGAGCAGGTTTAGAAACAGAGGGATGAAAACAATTGCTAAGGTGCTTAAGAGTTTGATAAGGACATGGAGGCTTGGTCCTGCTGTATCTTTGAGGGGGTCACCAACTGTGTCGCCTACGACTGCGGCTGAGTGTGCGGCGCTACGTTTGCCGCCGAAGTGGCCGGCTTCTATGTATTTCTTTGCGTTGTCCCATGCGCCGCCGCCTGTGTTCATGAAGAGGGCCAAGGGAACAGCTGTTAGAGTTGCACCGATGACTAGTGCACCGACTGCAAGTGGACCTAACAGAATTCCAACAATTAGGGGTACTACGATTACCATAACTCCGGGGATAACCATTCCTTTGAGGGCTGCTTTGGTGCTGATGTCTACAGCTCTGCCGTAATCGGGTTTGCCGGTGCCTTCCATGATGCCGGGGATTTCTTTGAATTGTCGTCTTACTTCATTTACCATTTGGGTGGCGGCTTTTCCGACTGCGTTGATTGCCTGTGAGCTAAACAGGAAGGGTATCATTGCACCGATGAATGCGGCTACAAGGATAGCTGGCTGGGATATGTCGATTGCAAAAGAGTTGAGCCCCAGTTGAGCCATTGCTTCCTCTGCATAAGTCTGGAATAGTAGTTGGGCGGCCAGTAGGGCTGAGCCTAGTGCGAAGCCTTTTGTTAGGGCTTTGGTTGTGTTGCCGACTGCGTCGAGGGCTTCCATTGTTTCTATGCCGGTTGTTTCGCCAGACATTTCTGCGATACCTGCGGCGTTGTCTGCGATGGGACCAAAACCATCAAGTGCTAAGACCATACCCATGACTGCGAGCATGCCCATGGTTGCAAGTGCTGTACCATAGACTCCGCCGGTGTAGGCGTTAATACCGACTGTTGTTGCGAACTGTGAGCCTAGAACATATGATACTAGTAGTGCGATTACTAACGTGATGATGGGCAACGCGGTTGTTTCTAGGCCTACTGCGAGACCGGTTATGATGTTTGTTGCACTGCCGGTTTGGCTTGCTTCAGCAATTTGTCCGACTGGTTTTCTGTCGCGGCCTGTGTAGTAGTCGGTTATTTGGTCAATAAGAACGCTTGCGATAAGGCCTGTGAGTAGACAACCAAAGATATAGTACCATGCATCGCCAAAGAAGGCGATGGATGCTATTAGAAACATTATGGCTGAAAAGATTGTGGATACGTTTAGGCCTTTGCGGAGTGCTTTCATGGGTGTATGCACTTCATTGGGATTTAGTTTCACAAAGGGCATAGCGATTAGGGTTCCAAAAATGCCTAAGGCGCGAACAATCAGGGGGAAGATGAGGAATAATATGTTTCCTGTTGCGGCACTGACAAGACCGCCGATGACCATTCCACCGATGTTTTCGCCAACCGCTGATTCGAAGAGGTCTGCGCCGCGACCTGCGCTGTCGCCAACGTTGTCGCCGACGTTATCTGCTATAACGGCGGGATTGCGTGGGTCATCTTCTGGGATGCCGGCTTCAACTTTGCCGACGAGGTCTGCACCAACATCTGCGGCTTTAGTGTATATACCACCGCCTAATTGGGCAAACAGTGCAACTAGTGATGCGCCAAAGCCCATGCCGACTATGGCGCTTGCGGCGGTGATGCCCGCTTTGCTGTCTATGGTAAAGGTTCCGCTAAACAGTACGTCCCAGCCGCCGTATGCTAAGAACAATAAACTTACACTCAGAAGAGATAACCCTACGACTGCAAAGCCCATGGTTGCACCCCCGTAGAATGCTGTTTGGAGTGCTGCATTGGGGCCGTTTTTAGCGGCGGCTACGGTTCGGACGTTGGCCTTTGTTGCGTTGTCCATTGCAATATAGCCCGCAGCTAGAGAGGAAACGGCACCGATTAGAAAAGCTACTGCTGTGCCAATGTCTAGGGCAATGGCTATGAGTGCAAATAGTATTACGATGATTACACCAATGGTTTTGTATTGGCGCTTTAGAAAGGCATATGCACCTTCCCGGATGGCGTTTCCGACAGCAACCGCTTTTGGTGATCCGGGATTGATTTTGTTGATTTTACGCATAAGCAGAAGAGAAACTAGTATAGCAATAATACCCGCTATAGGAGCGACCCAAAATACGGCCGGATTATCGATAGAAGTCAAAGCCTGTAGGAGTGCATACATGTGGAACAACCCTCGCTCAGTTTACTTATATATTTTTCGAAGCGAATTAAATAATTTATCGTTTGATTGCTAAAGCAGCTGATACTACACAATTCTATTTCTAAATCCGCTTAGTTGCATTTTTAAGGGAGCCCTACATATTTCAAATAAGACTATCCAGTCAAGAGAATGATGATGCCACAAAGATTAATCGTTGTCAAAGTCGGCACAAATGGCATAACCACAAACGAAGGCAAACTTGACCAGACCGAAATGCAGAATCTCGCAGATCAAATTTCAAACGTCACAAAACAGGGCAACAAAATCGTGTTTGTCACCTCTGGCGCAGTCGCAGCAGGCATAGCCGAACTTGGAATGCCCCTCAAGCCCAAAGATGTTGCATTTCAACAGGCAGCCGCCGCCACAGGCCAAAGCGTGCTTATGACCCTGTACCGGGAATTCTTCAAAAAGCATGGCCTAAAAGTTGCACAAATCCTACTCACCGCCGAAGACCTCTCCAACCGCACAGCATATGTGCATACCTGTGATGTATTGAGCCTATTGCTTAAAATCGGTGTGATTCCCATCATCAACGAGAACGATGTAACAAGCGTCGATGAGCTGATGCATGCAGAAGGCTACAAAGTTAACTTTAGCGACAATGACATTCTCGCAGTTTTGGTTGCAGGCGCTGTTAGCGCGGATCTGGTTATTATCCTATCAGATGTTGAGGGACTATATACTACTGACCCCGCTGAACCCGGCGCAGAACTGATCAAAACAGTAGACACAATCACAACCGAACTTAAAAACGCCCTTAAAGGAAAAAGCATACGGGGCAGAGGCGGCATACAGAGCAAACTCAAAGCCGCCGAAATCGCCACCCAATGCGGCATCCCAGTAGTCATTGCTAACAGCCGCCACCCAAACATCATCGCCGAGATCGTATCGGGCAAAGAGGTGGGCACATATTTCAAACCCCAAAGCCGCATGCCCGCTGTGAAACGATGGATTGCCTACGGCGCCGCTGTTAAAGGCATAATCTATGTAAACGATGGCGCAAAGAAGGCGATCCTTGAGGACTCAAGCCTTTTACCAGTAGGGATAATCAAAGTTGTCGGCACATTTAATGAAGGCGACGTGATAAGCCTTGCCGATGAGAACGGAGAATTCGCAAAGGGCACACCAAACTTTAGCAGTACACAGTTAAACATAATTAAGGGTCTTCAAGTATCAGATGTACATAACAAACTGGGTACAGATAAGCCCAAAGAGGCAATCGATCGCCGAAACATCCACCTAACAGAGGAATAAAAAATGGGCATGATAGAACAAATATGTATCAAAGCCAAAGCAACAACATTTGAGATGGGCAAACTCTCAGCAACGGCTAAAAACACTGCGTTGCTCAACATGGCAAATGCGCTAGAAAACAACACAGAAAAAATTTTGGAGGCAAACAAACTTGATGTGGAAGCCGCTAAAGCCCGAGGACTCAAAGTGTCTCTGCTAGATCGCCTTTCACTGGATCAAAAGAAAATTCAAACCATGGCAAATGAACTTCGAGAAGTCGCAGCATTACCCGACCCAGTCGGCGCCATCATCTCCACTTGGACACAACCCAACGGACTAATCATCAGCCAAATCCGAGTACCCTTAGGCGTTGTGGGAGTAATCTATGAATCCCGACCCAACGTAACCTCTGATGCCGCAGGCATCTGCATTAAATCAGGCAATGCAGTAATTCTGCGCGGCGGCACCGATGCACTAAACTCAAACGTTACCATCGGCGAGATACTAAGAGATGCACTAACCAGTGCAGGCATTCCAAGGGATGCCATTCAGATCATCAATTCACCAGAGCGCAGTGCCGCAGAAGAGCTAATGGGCATGCGCCGATACATCGATGTACTGATCCCAAGGGGAGGAGCGGACTTAATCAACACAGTAGTTGAGAAGTCACGAATTCCAGTTATCGAGACCGGCACAGGTAACTGTCACATCTACATTGAAGAAGACGCTAATTTAGAAAAAGCCACACCAATTATAATAAATGCAAAAGTACAGCGTCCAGGAGTTTGCAACGCCGCTGAAAAACTTCTCATACATAAAAACATTGCACAAAACTATCTGCCAAGCATAATTACTGAATTACGAAGAAACGGCGTAGAAGTCCGGGGCGACGAAAAAACCTGCAAAATTGTACCAGACATAAAAACTACAACTGAGCAGGACTGGTACACCGAGTACCTTGACCTAATCATAGCCATCAAAATCGTTGACAACCTCAATGAAGCCATCACCCACATAAACAAATACAGTACCCACCACAGCGACAGCATCCTAACCCAAGACTTCATCAAAGCCACACAGTTCCTAAAAGAGGTTGATTCCGCCGCCGTCTACTGGAACACTTCCACCCGCTTCACCGACGGCAACCAATTCGGTTTAGGCACAGAAATCGGCGTATCCACCCAGAAACTACACGCACGAGGACCCATGAGCCTCCAACACCTCACCACAACAAAATACATCGTTATAAGCGACGGACAAATCCGAAAGTAATTACTTGAAATACAAAGCACATAAAGTAACTGAAAATTAAAACAGCCGGCGATAGTTAAAATGAAACATTAAGAGATACCACAAATACAGCCAGCAGTACCTTACACAAGATAAAGTAAAAGGGGTAAACGGTCAATTTACTATACTTCCTAAATTCAGCGTATACTAAGTTATCGAATTAGGTATAGCCAAAGGGGGTTAAAGAGGATTTATGGGATGATTGGTGCGGCCCAAGGTAACTGGCTCATTATCGGCTGGAATAGTTGTAACACAGTGTCAGGGAATAGGCCTATGATGAATATAGCAGCAACGAGTATAAAGACAGGGATAAGCAGGTACTGGTTTTCTTTGATAACTGTGGTATTACCGTCTTTGGGCGTTTTGCCATACATGACGTTGACAAGACGGAAGATATAGGCAGTTTGGATCACACTGGTTAATACGCCGATTATTGCAAGCCAAGTTAGATCAGCGCTAATGGCGGCGGTGAATACAAAGTATTTTGCGATAAAGCCGCCCAATGGGGGAATGCCTGCAAAACTAAGACCAGCTATTACGAGTGCAAGACTTGACCAGGGCATTTTTTTGCCTACTCCTGCAAAGTCATCTAGGGTGCGGAATCCATGGCTATTAATGATGCCTATGGCCATGAAGGCGAGTGCGGTTGTTAAGCCGCCGATAAGGAAGAAGTAGAGGTTGCCAGTTAATCCGAGTTGGGTGGTACTTGTGATAGCGATAAGGTTGTAGCCGACGTCTGCAACGCATATGTATGCAATTAAACGTTTGACATTGTTTTGTATAAGGGCCAAGAGGTTGCCGACTATCATGGTTAAGGCAGCCATTATGGCTATCATCAGTGTCCAGTTAAATGCACCTCCAACTGATGGGGGCAGTATAATGAAGAGCAGAATTCTGATGATTATGTAGTAGCTACCTTGGTCCACCAGCGAGGACAGAAATGCGGCTGAGGGGGCGGGGGCGGCGGTGTATGCGTCGGGTAACCAGAAGTGGAAGGGAACAATTGCAGCCTCGATTGCGTAGCCGGCTGCGATGAAAATAAATGAGATTATAAGCAGATTCATATCTGCACCCGCGATGCTACTTATGGCATCTCGGAGAGCGATATAGTTGAGTGTCCCTGTGAGGCTGTAAACGATGGATAAGCCCAAAACCACAAAAGCGGATGCAATGATGATCATAATTAGGTATTTGAGAGTGGCACTTAAGCTGAAAGTGCTCTTGCGGTATAGCATCAAAAATGCGGCTGCAACGGTTGTAGCTTCCCAGAATATGAAGAACGTTAAGAGGTCCCCAGCCAATACAGCACCGAGTAGTGCGCCAGTCAAAAGTATCATAACAGCGAAGTAGCGATCAGAGGGACGATCAGCCGATTTGACGAATAATACTGCATAGATCATCACTACACAGGCAATGGCAGTCATGATTATGACCATGTAGATGGATATGGCATCGATTAGAAATGATGAGGCAATAGCGGGATTTGATGTAGCATCCAAGGTTAGGTTAAGGGGTTCGGGGTTGGGTATGCTGTAGTAGGAGAATGCAAGGTTTGCTACAGTTAAGCCTGCAAGTATAAAGACCACTAAAATCCAAGCTAAAGTTAGTCCGGTTTTGTAGTTGCTTTTCCGGATGAGTTTAAAGATGGGGATAGTCAGCAGAGCTGTAACTATCAGGGTTGATATGGGTAATATTGCGTCAAGGATTGTCACCATGCTTATCACCTATCCAAATGTCACCGTTTGAATTAACTGCATAAAGAACGTCGGGTAAACGCCAATAAGTACGACAAGTACAGC
>WQVG01000065.1 GCA_009781675.1 Candidatus Bathycorpusculum acetigenes
AAGCGAAACCGAAAAACTAACTGCAACCCTGCTCTACATAAACGGTTTATCCCTGCGCACCATAGCACGATTACTAAGTGTAACTGCCACAGCAATCCTAAAATGGATCAGACAATATGCCATCGAAAATTACGAAAAACCCAAAAAAACCCGCTACTCATAGAATATGAGGTTGGTTTCTTCAAGTAATGTGTGGAGTTTGTCTACTGAGATAAAGACATCTGATTCTTTTTTGGCGCCGGTGCAAACGAGTTTGCCGCTGGCAAAGAGCAGAATCACTACTTTGGGGTCTGCCATTCGATAGATTAGCCCGGGGAATTGTTCGGGTTCATACATTGCGTGGCCTAAGGTGTAGGTGGCTTTCTCAAGGTCAATCATGCCGCCCAAGACGCCGGAGGCTACGATGTTTTGGATTTTTAGTTCGGGTTTACTGATTATTATTATACCGCTTTTTTTGAGTTCTTTTATGACTTTCACGACGGCTCGTTTTGCTTCTTTTTCAGATTTGGCGCCTGTGCATACCATTTTGCCTGAGCTAAAGATCAAGGTGGCTGTTTTGGGGCGTTTTAGACGGAAAACTAGTCCGGGGAACTGTTCGGGGTGGTATTCTACACCGGGATATCCTTTGACAACTGAGTTTAGGTCCACCTTTTGGTTGAGCGTTGCGGAAGCGACAACGTTTTCAATACTTATTGAAGCTTTAAGTTCAGGCAATCAGTTCTCCTCTATGCCAACAATCAATATTCACTTATCGATTGCTTTCTTTATAAATACATCTATGACGGGGTAGATGTGGCGGGGTTTTGTTGTTGGAGGTTGTTTTTTTTGTATTGCGCTTTGATTATGGGGATGATGAATGTTGTGATGATGAGCAGTATGATTAGTGTGAATATTAGGGGTAGGACCCAGGGGGTGGCTCGGATGATTCGGGTGCCCCAGCCGAGGTAGGGGATACGCAGGATGACTTTGCCTAAAATCAGGTCTTGGGGTACGCCTTCGCCTGTATGCCAGATTGCGTTGGAATCGTATTCTGAGGGGGCAACTGGAGCGGGCCAGTGTTTTCCATTGGCGTCGCCTTTGGTTTGGAAGTAGAGAGTGCCGTTTTCTTCATAGCTTGCGACGATGCGGTGTACTATTGGGGTGGTTGAGGGGTTAGTGGGTTTTTGGTAGACGATTATGTCGCTGTTTGGGTAATTGGTGTTTAGGTCTTGTGCGTTGATGGGTTGGAGGATGATTATGTCGCCGACATGAAGAGTGGGATCAAAGGGGTGGCTCCAGCCGTTGCATCCTTGGGGTTCGAGGCACATGCTGCCACTGTCTACTACCCGGAGTGGGATTACTGTGAGAAAGCCTACTAGAATTGCAACGATGACAGTGAGGGTGAGGGTGATTTGGAAGTAGTTGTTTTTTAGAAGGCGATTTAGGTTGGACATTATTTTCACTGGGGGAGAGTTTATAGTTGTTGTGGGCTTTAAAATTGCCGCTATAAAAGAAAAATAGAGAGTGCCCCAAAGGTGCACTTGGTGTTTGTGTGTTTAAATTTTGTTTTTGCTTAATACTTCGCGGAATACGTTGCTACATTTGGAGCATTCATAGAGGCCGATTTCTAGTTGCATACGTTTGCCAGCTTTATCTGGGCGGCCTGCCATTTTCCAGGTCTTTTTTGGCGCGGCAACGTCTGTTCCGCATTTTGGACATTTAGCCATTGTACAAGTTTCCTCCGTTATCGCTTTCATGCTTTTTAGCAGGATAGGATAAAAGAGTTTCCATAGTTTTTTGATAGATATTTTCTTCTTCAACATGGAAATTAGACAGGTAAATGTCAATTACATGGAAGCATCGGATTAAACATGTCGAAAGTAATCATAAACCCGCCCCAGATTCATCATAAAAAATACCAATAAACCACAAAATCCCAAAACAACCCCACATTTTTATAACACAACAAAAGCTATCTTATCAAACTGAGGTCCACCTCATAGTGCAAACAACCCATCAAAACGTTTTTGAAACGCTAGTCAAACCCGTGCGAAAACTATTAGATCAAAGAGGATTCACCGAACCAACCGAACCCCAAAAAAGAGGCATCCCAAAAATTCTCGAAGGCAAAAACCTCCTTCTAATCTCACCCACAGCCACCGGCAAAACAGAAACCGCCTTTCTCCCCCTGCTAAGCATGCTCCTCCAACAACCCAAAACCCCCGGCATAAAAGCACTCTACATAACACCCCTACGCGCACTAAATCGCGACTTACTTGAACGCCTGCAATGGTGGTGCAACAACCTCGACATAAAACTAGCCGTCCGCCATGGCGACACTGAACAAAAAGAACGCACCCGCCAAAGCCAAATACCCCCCGACATCCTAATCATAACCCCCGAAACCCTCCAAGCCATCCTCTCAGGATGGCTTCTACGCCAACATCTACAAAGCCTCAAATGGATAATCATCGACGAAGTCCACGAATTAGCAGACAACAAACGAGGCAGCCAACTCAGCCTAGCACTAGAACGCGTCCGCAACTTAATCAACAGAGAATTCCAAACAATCGGCCTATCCGCAACGGTGGGCAACCCCCAAAAAGCCGCCGCATTCCTCGCTGGCAGCCAACGCCCCGTCGAAATCATACAAGTACCAGTTGCCAAGATGGTAAACTTGGAAGTAATATATCCCAAACCCACCCAAGAAGACACCCAGCTGGCAACTAAAATTTTCACTCACCCCGAAGTAGCCGCTCGCCTGCGCATAATCCGCACCTACATGGAAAAACGCAAATCCACCCTCCTTTTCACCAACACACGCTCAGTTAGTGAAGTTTTAGCGTCCCGCTTCAAAGTCTGGGACCTAGACTTTCCGATTTCTATCCACCACGGTTCATTAGCCAAAACATCGCGCATAGCCGCAGAAAATGGACTCAAACGCGGAGACCTAAAGGGCCTAATCGCCACAAGCAGCCTCGAACTAGGCATAGACATCGGCCACATCGACTTTGTTATCCAATACATGAGCCCAAGACAGGTTTCTAGACTCATCCAACGCATCGGCCGAGCTGGACACACCTACGGCAACCGCTCAGAGGGCTTAATCATAGGCATGGACTCCGATGACACCCTCGAAGCAATGGTTATAGCCCGCCGCGCACTACAAGAACAACTCGAAGAACTCAGCATTCCCGACAAACCCTACGATGTATTAACTCATCAAATCGCAGGGTTGCTGCTCAAAAATCACCGTCTAAGTTTTCAAGAGATCCTCGAGTTCGCCAAAAAAGCCATGCCCTTTGAAAACCTAACCCTAACTGATGTGGAAAAAATCCTCAAATACATGCATGAACGGTTTCCACGACTGGCTTGGGCCTCAGCAGAAGAGCAGATAGTTCTAAAACCCCAGCGTAGCAAAGCGCTTTTTGAGTACTACTTTGATAATTTATCGATGATCCCTGAGGAAAAACAGTTCCTTGTTATCGATCAGACAAGTGAAACCGCCATAGGTGTGCTCGATGAAGCGTTCATGGCCGAATATGGCAAACCGGGAACCAAATTTGTCATCCGCGGTAGTCCCTGGCAGATAATCCATGCCTGTGAAGATAAGGTCTATGTACACCCAGTCGATGACCCCACAGGCAGTATTCCCAGCTGGGTAGGGGAGGAAATCCCAGTACCCTACGAAGTGGCACAGGAGCTAGCTGAAATTCGAGGCTTTACTGGAAAACAGTATAAACAAGGCGCAACGCCGATGCATATAAGTCAAACTCTGGCCCAGCGCTATCCCGCCAGCCCAGAAACGATTCACCATGCACTCTCAGAGACCTTGGAGCAACTACAAAGAGGTTTACCAGTTCCAAGTTCTGAGTGTATTGTTGTGGAAGAATGGGGTGAATTTATCATTGTGCACTCCAATTTTGGCTCTCTAATCAACCGGGCCCTGGCACAACTGTTAGGTCAGGCTTTATCGGATAAGCTGGGGCGCGCCATTGTTGTGCAACATGACCCTTATCGCATCTTTGTGCAGACCATGGGCGCCATGACCTCTGAACGGCTAATAGAGGTGTTAGGAGAAATTAAAAACCTACCCCCACAAGATACCCGCAACACCCTGATGCTGTCAACGATGAAAACCGGCTTATTTAAACGGCGCATTATCCAAACGGCACATCGGTTTGGGGCGCTCAAGCGATGGACGGATTTTAGCAACATCAGTCTCCAAAAACTGATAAGCAGTTTTGAGGGCACACCCATCTATGAGGAGGGCCTAAAGGAGGTTTTTAGCAAGGATTTGGATGCTGAGGGACTGGTTAGGGTACTTGGGCAACTCAGAAACAATGAGATACGGTTGCAGCCAGTTGAGACAGACGGTAATGCGACGCCGGTGGCACGGGTAGGTATCGAGCGGGTTAGCATGAAGAGTGATTTGATTCCGCCCGAGCAGATGCGTATGGTACTCATAGAGTCAGCTAAAGCACGGCTGCTAAACGAAACCAGTAACTTTGTCTGCACCCACTGTTGGGATTACATGGAAATGATACGCATAAAAGACCTGCCCGACAACCCCCGATGCCCAAACTGCGACTCTTATGCTTTAGGCATGCTCAAAGTCGAAGAAGAAAAAGCCATAGGCTTAGTAGAGAAAAAAGGAGAACATCTCTCAAAAATAGAGGAAAAAATGCAGGCCTATGCTAAAAAAACAGCACAACTTGTTGAAGTCTATGGTAAAACAGCCGCAACAGCACTAAGCGCACGTCGAATACCAATAGCAGATGCCTGGGTGATTCTTGAGAAAGAACCTAAACTCACAGACAAATTCTATGAACGCATCCTAGAAGCAGAACGCAAAGCCCTAAGCAGGCGCTTCTCAAACCCTTGACTAATCATGCTCAAACCAAGTCAGACCACCAAAACCGCGCAGTCATAACTATATACCGCTTCATTTGATGCCTGCAACATCAACAAAATAAGCATCTATGAGTATATAGAATTCGTTTCATTCTGCGGTGTAAAGAATAAGCTATATACCGATCAAAGAGGAGGTAGGTATGTTTGTTGGTGGATATGCAAAAATACCGAGCACCAGGTGAAATGAGAGGGGTTTTAGGGGTATCTGTCAAATACTGACTCAACAAACCCATAGCAAAAACAGCACTTTATCACCAAATGCAAATAAAAATATGACCTTATTCGTCCGCTGTTTTTATAGCAGGTTTGTCGATTTTTTTGTTAATAAGGTTTATTTTATGCAGTCCTTAGTGTTTCAAGAAGGTAAGCAACATGAGTGGCGAATTTAAAAATCGCATAGAAGCATTAGACCTTGATGAGGCAACAAAGCAGAAAGTTCTAAACGTTATAGAAGAGGCAGGATTTGACTTCCCTTGCCTGCTTTGCAGTTCTAATAGCACTTGTGAAAATTTTCAATGGTACCTTAAATGGTTCAACAAATAAAATAACAGATATCAATCCAGCGTTCTCCAACAGTTAAACGACAGCATAACTGCTTCAACGAAACTGATGCTATAGTGGGCATGGGTAAGAGGGAAAATTAGAGTACAATCGGGGCTTAGGCTCACTTTAAGTATAATATAAAAAAGTCAAAGCATTAGGGCTTGTTTTGTTTGAAGATGGCTATAATTGAGCCTTTTTTTGAGATGAGAATATTAGTTGCTTCGATTAGGGTTAGTATGGTAACGGCAAGTAGGGGCACCCAGTCGTAGGCATACATTTGGGTGATGATGCTTCCTTTGACTTCTTCTTGTAGAAAAGTTAGGCCTATGTTTTGGTAGAAGAAAAAGGGTACATTAAAAGCGGCTATAAATCCTATGGTGGCTAGGATGGTTTTGCGCAGGGTTTGTCGGCTGTACCAGATCAGAAGGGGTAGTGCCAGTAAGACGACGCGGGGGTCAAAAGAGGCGCCAGCAACCAGAAAGGCGCAGATCCAAGGCTTTTTAGTGTATGCAAAGTATAGGGCGCCTACGATTAGGGTTGTTTGGATTATGTGGGCGTTTGCCATGGCATAGCCCCAATAGTAGCCTTGGAATATGATTTGGGCATCAAGACTTAGGGCTGTGGGGGTCAGCAGAATCATAATGGCTGTTATGCTACCTATGAGCAGGTTTTTGTCTTTGACGAGTTGGTAAACAAAAAAGGCTAAGACCCAAATCGAGAGGAACTGAACTACATCAAAGAGGTTGAGTGCATTTTGATAGCTCAGAGCCAGAAGAGGGGAGAAGAAGATCAGAAAGGATGGGGCGTATTTGAAGATTTGAGGTGTTGGTTCAATAAGGTAGTCGCCGGGCAGGTAGTGGCCTGGAGAGTAGATTTGGGTGGGGTTGTGGAAAAGCCGCCAGGTGCCTATGTAGTAGGCAGAGAAATCGTTGGCATATTCCTCTAGAACTGGTTTTGAAGCTGCCGAGTAGCCCAGGCTAAAGGTGTAGGTGTTTAGCGCCAAGGCTATGAGAATCACTGTGAGCAGAATCTTTTTTTTGTGCTCAACAATTCGAAGCATCATGCCTTTGAAAAATTATCGCAAACTTATTTAGCCCTTTTGCAACTCCTGGACAGTTTAACAGCACCTTTTTAAGTGTAGAATCGTCTATTCTGGTTGTTTGCGCTTGTTGTACTGAGGAGATGTAAATGTGGAGATAAGCCGAAAGAGACTACGCGAAGAAGTTTTAGAACGCGTAAAATTCATGAAAACCTGTGTTATGGCACGGGAACTCTGCCTGCTTGTACGCACCCAAAGAGCTGTCTTAGAACCCCAAGACGTCAAAGACATCTGTCAATACATCTCAGAATTATGCTACGAGGAAGGGTGCAGTGAACCAAGTGAGCTATGCGCAAAAGCCGCCGCGGCAGTTGTAGGAAACGAAGAAAAATACATAGACCTCTGTGCTCAAAGCTGTACTAAATGCGGCGAAGCACGCAGACCACATCAAACCAAAAAAGAAGCATATGTCACATAAAAACAGACTATTAAATGAGGAATAGGATGTTTATCGCACCGTTTGTTCCAAGCCCGAGCAGTGTTATAGAGTACATGCTAAAACTTGCAGATTTAAAATCCAACGAAGTTCTCTTTGATATGGGCGCAGGAGACGGACGGACAGTTATCATGGCCGCAAAAACTTTCGGCGCCCGCGGCGTCGGCATCGAACTCCGCGAAGATCTAGCAAAAAAGGCACTAAGCAACATTCATGAAAACGGATTGGAAAATCAAGTAATCATCATAAACGACGACATGTTTAACGTCAACCTAACCTCCGCGGATGTAGTCTATCTATATCTAACAACAAGTGCCAATGAAAAAATCAAATCTAAACTAGAACACGACCTCAAAGAAGGAACACGCATAGTATCACACGACTACGAAATCATTGGATGGCATCCAGAAAAAATTGAAAACTTTTGTGAAAACCCACAACTAGGCTATCCATCACACACGATCTATCTCTACATCAAGTAGACTCTATTACCCCAAAATCCACGGACTACCCATTTTACGATGCTCTTAGATAAAATCTCTACATAGTTTTTAGGGTTTTTTCTGCTACGGAGGCACAGAAGAGCAAATCATCTATGGTTGCTGTGAAGGTGGAGAGTTTACTTTCGCAGTGGATTTTGGTTAGAACTTTGGTGTTTTCTTTGAGGGTTTGGATTTGTAATCCGGGGGGAGTTTTAAGGTTGTCGGGTGAAATTGCTTGGGCAATGGCTTGGGCTGTTTTTTGGTTTTGGTATTTAAGAGTTATTGTTGCTTGCAAGTTTTTCACCGTTTAGTTGTCGTCCGACTAGTTCGTCGGCGGTTTTTATGAAGGCATCGATTTTATCTATGGGTACTTGTGCACCTGCGGCTATGTTGTGTCCGCCGCCTTTGCCGCCGTGTGTTTCTGAGGCTATGCGCATTACGTCTCCTAGGTTTACGCCTTTTGTGAGTGCTGTTTCGGTGGTTCGGCCTGAGAATTTGGCTGCGTTTTCGGTTTCGATGTTGGCAAATGCTATGAGGGGTTTTAGGTTGTTGGTTAGGGTGGAGACAAGGATGCTTGATATGGTGCCGATGATTTTTTCGTTTATGGTGTTTTGGCCGTAGATGACGTAGATGTTTTGGTGTTCTTGGAGGCGTTCGGGTTTTTCTTGGACCCAGGTGAGGTATTTGTTGATGTTTTTGCGGTAGTCCTCTAGGAGTTTGTTGGCGTCTTCTAGGGCGGTTTTGCGGTCGCCCATACAGATGGCTATGCCTAAGCTTGGGTGGTCCATTCGGCCGGTTGAGTTAAGCAGAACGGAGAATTCGCGGCCATCGCGGAGGGCTGTGTTGGGTTCTTCTTTTGTTAGGATGTAGATGTTGCCGATGAGGTTGTTGACTTCGTTGTGTAGACCTTTTGCGAGTAGGTAGTCGGCTAGGGCGGTGCAGAGGGTTTTGCGTTCTTGGGGGTTTAGATCGCAGAGGGCGCGGAGTTTGTCATCTTGTTTTATGGGAAAACCTAGGTTTGTGATAAAGTTGAGGGCTTGGGTCTCTTGGCCGCTTAAGCCGGGGATGAAGGGGTTGGTGGTGGTTGCTATCATGCGGTGGATGGGGCGGGTTTCGCGGCCAAAGAAGGTTAAATCTTTTTCTACTTTGAGTAGGCCGGTGTTGATGGCGTCGTTTTCGATGAGTTTGTTGAGGCTTTGGAGGCTTCGTTGGTCATATTTGTCTTGCATGTCGCCTAGGGCGCCTACTAGTGCGATGGGGGCTAGATCGGTGTTTGTGGGGTCTAGGGCTTTTGCGGCGAAGTATGCTACACCTGATCCGCTGATGTCTGTTGCGCCGTCAATGCCGTGGCTGTGGGGGTTGAGCATGGTAAAGTTGGGGTTGGTGGTGTTACCGGTGATTTGGTGGTGGTCTAGTATGACGATTTTGTTGTTGGGGATTTTTTCGTTGAGTAAGTCGAGATATCCGCTACCAAAATCGGACAGGATAACCAGTTGGGGTTTGTCAGTGGTGACTTCTGCTATGATTTTGTCGTCTACCCATTGCATAACGCGCATGCGGAAGCGTGCGTCTATGCGTTGGAGCATTTTTGCGATGATGCCTGCGGCGGCGATGCCGTCAGCATCTAGGTGGCTAAAGCAACTGATGGAGCCGTCTTTTTGGGTGGTTTCTTTGATAACTTTTGCAGCTTCTTGCGCTTGGGCTAGGAAGTTTTGTATATTTTCAGGCTGCGACTCGGCCATGTGATCACGTCTCCAAGAGGGAGAACTAATAGAATTTAAATCTGTGTATTAAGAAGGAGGTTGGAGATTGTTAAGTTGAAAGAAATTAGGTTACGGAGGCAATTTTTGCTACGTATTTGAATTTCTTATCGATTATGCCTTCGCGTTTGTAGTATCGACCTAGTTTGTGGATACGGGCTTCGATGATTTGCATGTTGCGTTTGTTGTGGAGGTCTTTTTTGTTTTTGTCCATGTGAACAGCTAGACCTTGGGCTTTTTTGACTAGATTTGCAAGGTCTTCGGGCATCGCTGGAGCGAGATTTGCGGCTTTGAGAGTGTCGCTTATGCTTTTGCCGATGATGGGTTTAACCAGCGGAATGGCGTATTGATCACGCAGAATCGTGCCTATAGAGCTTGTATTGTGACCTTCTTTGGCGAGTTTTATGATGAAGGCTTCAACTTCTTCGGGCTGGTACTTGCACCAACTGGGGGGTCGTCTGCTTACCGGCCGAATTGAATGAGACTTTCCTTTTTCTTGCTTTGGCATCGTTACACCTATTGTGCACCTAAACCACACCGCACATATATTTAAAAGTAACTAATGCAAGCACTCATCCACAATCAAGTTCAGAGCAAAAACACAACACAGACATCAAACAATCAGCCACAACCACCGCTACAACATCAGCGCATCAAACATTGAAGAGACACACAACATAGGCGCGTTTAGCAAAGACAGCTAACGCTCTGTACAATCGTTTAGAATTAATTCGTTCCGAGTTTTAGGCTAGTCAAAAATCAGAAATAGAAATAAACACATTATCCATCAACTCATAGTCTATACCTTTTTTATTTAGCTTGCGAGCTATGGAATTGGGTCCGTTTGCGTAGAATTGGAGTTTAAAGGTGGCCAGTGGATACGCGCAAATAGCAAAGGCCCAGCTGCTTGTCTATAAAGTATGGATAGCAGGGGAAGGTTACAAAACATCGGACTGAACGTTACAAAAAAAGAGAAGGCAAAGATGCCTATTTTAAGAGATTTTTGTTAAGACTACTTGTTGGTTTTTATCGTTTCCGCCAGGATTATTTACTGACACTGTTCCAGCATAGACCTTCCAAACGCCAGTTGCAGAATCAAAGAGAGCCACACGAACATAATACACCTTCTCATAAGCACCAAAAGAATTCTGAACAGACCGCTCATCAACAGAATAAATCGCCGTTTCACCATTCTTAACAGGAGCCTGCTTAACTGCAGTATCAAAACTCCCAGAGGTCACGCAGTTTTTGTTGTTCTTCAATGCTATACCATTGACACTAAACTGATTAATACCGCCACCGTTACCATTGCCATTACCATTATTCCAACTCAAACCAGTCAAAACAATCGTTTCATCCGTAGCTTCCCTTACATAGTAGACCTTAATCACACTGCCATCAACAATAGACACTGGAATCGGAGAAGGATTAGTATGATCAAACCTATAGCCAGCATACTTAGTATTTGAAGTATCCACAGATACCACCGCCAAAGCATTTGGAGCATTAACCCAAACAATCTCAGTCACAATCTTAGTATCACCACTCACCTTAACATTATCCTTATAGTACTCAACAGTATAACTCAAAGTCTTAGCC
>WQVG01000066.1 GCA_009781675.1 Candidatus Bathycorpusculum acetigenes
ATGATTTGCCGCTTGGTATTGTTGATCCTTCTAGGGCGGGTTATGCTTTTGCCGGTTGGATTGTAACCTATGCTGATGGGTCTGGGTTGGTGTCTCAGTTTTCCTACAGTATTCCTGTGGGTACGGTGGGTGATATTTTGTTGAGGGCTATTTGGCGCTCCGAATCTGAAATTTATAATATTCTTTATGCATTGGAGGGCGGGGTTAATGCGGCTGACAATCCCTCATCCTATACCCTGGATGTTTTACCCCTTGCCATTGCTGATCCAACAAGAGACGGTCATGAGTTCTTGGGTTGGATGGTGGAGTATGCTGATGGTAGCACTATTGGCCCAGTGCTTTCCTTTAGTATTCCAGAAGATGCAACGGGTAACATCATTTTGGTTGCTAATTGGGCTGAGAGCTCTGCGGTTGGATACACTGTAATCTACAATGGGAATGGGCACACAAGCGGTGCTGTACCCATAGACAATAACAATCCCTATGTCAGTGGAAGCCAAGTGACTGTACTAGGGCAGGGTGCTCTGAGCCGGAATGGCTACACTTTCCTTGGCTGGGCCACCAGTGCTAGTGCAACTAGCGCCACTTATAGGGCAGGATCAACATTCACAATCACATCTGACGTCGCATTATATGCGGTATGGTCTAGATCTGAGAGTAGTGTGGGGTATTCTATATCTTATCGATATACCGGTCAGGTTCCCTCTGGTGCACCTTTGGTCCCTGCGAGTGTCTCTGGTGTTTCTGCTGGTGCGGCTAGGCAGATTGCTGGAATTCCTGTGCTTACAGGCTATACCTTTAGCGGCTGGTCTAGCCCTGATGTTACAGTGAATGGCGGTAGCTTTGTTATGCCTAACCGTAACGTTGCTTTTAGCGGTAGCTGGTCTGCGAAGGTATACACGGTGAATTATAATGTCAATGGCGGAGATTTTGCTGTGGATTCCAGATTTGTTGTGTGGACCGAGCTGGGCCTGCTTTCTTTGGTGGTTCCTGTGCGAGCGAATTATACTTTTGAGGGGTGGTTCTTTGAGGGTTTTGCTATCACTGAGGACGCTAGGTTCTGCGATTTGGTTAAAGATGATGGAGTTATGAGCGTTACTTTGGAAGCCCGTTGGTCTTCTTTAGCACCTGATATTGACGTCGCCACTGGTTCGTGGGCAGTTGTGAATTTGATTCTTTGTGTTCTTGGCGTGATTGTTACTTTGTTTGCAGGCGCTTGGGTGTTGGTTTTGGGTCGTCGTAGAGGCTCTGGTGTGCGGGGTTTGGATGCTGGCCATCTTAGGCTGTTTAGACTTGGGTGGTTTTTGGCGATTGTTGTTTTAGGTGTGGTGGGTGTTTTGGTGTTTTTGCTCACCCAGAACTTGAGTCAGCCAATGGGGGTTGTGGATCAGTGGTCAGTGCTAAACGGGGTTATTTTTGCGTTTGAGGCCCTGGGGTTGTTTTTTATTTTCTACCCCAAACCTCAAGCAACTAACCAAAAAACCCTATAATTACTCTCCCGTAGATCTTTCGTCTTTTAGAGAAGCGTTTGGCTAATTTTAGACCATATGCACCTAAACTATGCGTTATGTTATTTTGATGATTTGGGGTATTTTCCCCCCGGTGCCCACTTGTCCTTTGTAGATTATCATAACGCCCTGGATTTCTTTGATCGATAAACCCCGTTTTATTCCTGCTTGGATAGCAGTTTTGGTATTTTCTCCTTTTATTACATTGCCCACTGCCGTTGCTGTTGCGTCTGCTAACGTGGCGTTTTCAGTAAAGACAATTGCTGCTTCGGCATCGCCAAAGCTTAGTGCGTGGCTGAATCGTCCTGAGCTTGTTGCGATGGCTATGGGAGATTCGTTGAGTCGGAAACCAAACCGTCTAGAGAGGGCTTCTTCTCCGGCAGCGACTGCTACATCCACTGGCTGGTCTGAGTCTGCCATGATCTCTCCGCCGTTTTCTACTACTGCCACTTTGCATCCTGTTTGTTTCATATCTGTGACAGCGAGGTCTGCGATGGCTCCGGCGACTGCTGCCATGGGTCCAACCTCTGCTTTTGTTGCTGCTTCAGCCATCATTTTTGCAACAAGAGGCTTTTTGGGTGCAACAATAGGCGTTAGGGTGTAGAGGAATTTGGGGTTTGTTCGGATGTAGAGTTCGAGTTCGAAGCGGTTGCGGCGGATGGATTCTTTGGCGGCTTCTATGGCTTTTGGGCTATCTGAGATAAGGGTGCATTGTGATTCTTTGAGGTTAAAGTTTTCTTTGATGAGTATATCTGTCAAGTTTTCTTTTTCCTATTTTGATCTCTGTCGTTGTTGTTGGTTTTTAGGGATTTTATGGCGCGGGCGGGGCAGGCGTCAACGCAGATGCTGCATGTGTTGCCAAGGCATTTTTCTTTGTTGAACTGGACGGTGTCGTTTTTGTCGATGTTTATGGCTTCTACGGGACAGAGGGCTATGCAGGTGCCGCAGCTGAAGCATTTTTCTGTGTTGACTTGGATGAGTTTGGGGATGGTTACGGTAACGCCGCGGCGGCGGAAGGCGTCTGCGATTTTGGTTTCCATATCGTCGGGAAACTCTACTAGGATTTCGCCGCCTTTATTGTTGATGTGTGCGGAGAGGATTACCATGGGCACTTTGTATTCGATTATAATTTGGGCGGCTATGGGTTCTGCTACTTGTTCTTCGTTAACTCGGATAAGTATTCTTGCCATTTTTGTTACCTCCCCAGGAGTTTAGACACGTCCTCTGAGGTGACTATACCCACGACTCTGTGTTCAATGTCTACCACTGGTAGGGCTGAAATGTTGTGTTGGGCCATGCGTTTAGAGGCGATTTCTAGGGGTTCGTTAGGTTTGGCGGTGATGACGTTGCGTGATTCGATGTCTGCTAGTACTTTTTTGCCTTCTGCCATGGCTCGGGTGATGTCCCATGAGGTGACAATACCCCGCAGTTTGCCGTTGTTGTCTACTACGACGATGTGGTTGACGGCTTTGGTGACTATGCGTTCGGCGATGGCGCGGATTTTTTCTTTTTCTGTGCAGGTTACTGCAGGGTGCATTACGTTTGCTACAAAGGGGATTTCTTCGGTTTGGCGCATTGGTTTACATACCGTGTTGGTGGGTAATCGTTCCACCGGTGATGTTAGGGTGAATGTGCTTTCGTTAATCCATGTTTTGAGGGTTTCAGCGACTTTCTTTGCCATCTTGAGGCTAGACAGTGAGCTGACCCGAACTTTTTTGTCGTTGATTGTTATGCTTCCGGATTTGAGTTCTTTGTAGCTGACTTTGCCAAAGTTGGGTCGGTCGCGTTGGGGTACGCTGTAATCGATAATGTCTGTAAAGATTTCGTTGTCGCGGATGGCGGTTTTTTGGGCTAAGCCCTTGTTTAATATTGGAATTGGAACTCCCAGTCCTACATACATACTGGTTCCGTATTTGGTAAAGCTGGCTCCCTGTAAAAATTCGGGTGACATTTTTTTTGCGTCACCTTTGACCATGAGGTTACCGAATTGGTTTTTGGGGCTGTGTTGTGTGCCCTCGCCGATGATGTAGCCTTGTCCGCCGCCTAGAAAGATACGGGTGCCCATACCCATGGTTTCATAGTCTGGGTCGTTCATGAGTGGGTTTAGTTCGCCTGCGCCGCTGAAGGTGGCGTTTCGGAAGTGCGGTAAGAGTTTGCTCATGTAGGTGTAGATGATTTCGTCACTACTGTTGACGGCACAGTTATAGCGTTGGTAGCAGTTGCGGAAGTTGAGTAGTTGGAACTGGTTGAGGTCATCTTTGGTCAGAATAGTTTTAAGGGCCGTTCGGGGGTAGCAATCAGTACCATAAGCGGTGGCGCGTAACTCTACTTCTTTGCCTGCAACCAGATCTTCGATAACATGTCCGCCGCCATATTCGCATCTATCCTTCTCTGACATGTTGGTGGCGCCAATAAAGAGATCCACAGCGGCTCCGGGATGGCAGACTTCTACGCCGTTTAGCCATGCGTGATCAATCTTGATAGGCGGATCTGAGTGTCCTATATTGATGACTGCGCCTGAAGAACACATGGCACCAAAGGTGCCTGTGGTTACAACATCAACTTCTTTGAAGGCAACCTCAACTCCGCTACTCTCGACAAGTTTTTTCATTTCCTGGGCAGTTAAGACTTGGGCATCGCCTTTGAGAATTTTCTGATTAATCTCCTCAACTGTCCGGGTTTTGCCTTGTTTAGACAATAGCTCTACCTCAAAGCAATCGAACAGTTAAAGCGCACATATAATACTTACGCAAAACAGGCAAAAACACCCTGTTAGTTGTATGAGCCTGTTTCGCTAGATAGAATATTGGTATAATAGCTTCAAATCAGTAGAGGGACAAAAAAGAATAAAATGCAAGAACCATTCCGCAGAACTAAGGTTGGAAAACTGAAGGCTGGTGTTATTATCTATCTATACATACGTGCTCTAACAATTTTTTGAATGTTATACTACACTTCTCCATTTTTTCTTAAGCACTCTTTTTTAGTTATTGTAGTTTTACCCCGTTTATAATATCGGCAAATTTTGATGGGTTGCCGGGGATAAGCGGGATAATGGCGGCATACATCACGTTTACAGCAACATTCACATAATTCCTGCATATGACTCATTTTATGCACCTTGTTATGCAACTATTTTCTTTATTATGATTTAAATATTAACCGTCACACGTCACACCCAACAGTATCGTTTCCTAAAACTATTTCGCTATGCTGATTATTGCTACTATAGCCCCAATTTCTGCTTGGTGAAGATGCTTTTGGCTTGGTAAAAATTGGCCAACTTGTAGAGATTAAGCAGGCTAAAGATGACGCCGGTAATGGTGGTTAGTCCGCAGTTATCCCAACCTTCCTTATCTCTCTATCGATGAAAACTCTCTTTGAATTAGCGATAGGAAGGCCGAAAGTTATAAACTTCAACACCAAAATATGTATTATGCAATAATACATCCTTCCCTGATTTGTTCGCAGGTTAGGGCTTGCTTGCCATAGGGTTTTAATGCCTATAATTAGCTGTCTATTTAGGGAACTATATGAGTAATGCTATCCGCATCTATATCTGCCAAAAGTGCGCCAGTGAATTTAGCGATGAAACGGCGTGGCATAAAAAAACCATAGTTACCGATCCCACCGGCCAAGAGCATATATATGAACAAAACATCCCCGTCTGCCCACTTTGTCACATCGCTAACTATACCCTGCAATTTAGGGCCAAACCCAAACCAATCCAAACATAATCTCAGACAGCAAAATTACAAGCAACTCAACGCCCATAGAATGAATCGAAGGTCGTATTTCTATCCGCCACAACACTCTCTGTTTTATCTTGTATATATCAGCTCCCGCAAAAATAGACCTTTGTTAAGTGCAGTACTCTCCGCAGAGTTTGCATGTAGTGGAGTATTCGAAACAATCGTATTTTGGAAGTACCTTGGCAAACCAATGTAAAAATATACTTAGGAATTACAATAACACCTTACTGAAACTAAATGTTAGTGCTTAAGTTTAAGAACCGTTTAAGCACTTTTCCTGTTGAACTTAGCGGTAGATACTCCAAAAACTCGATTTCTTTTATGGCTTTGTAGCCGGCGACTTGGTGGTTAACAAACTCTTTTAACTCTAGTTTAGACACATAAACGGCATCCTTGAGCACAACATAGGCCTTTGGAACTTCACCCAAGGCGGCATCAGCTACTCCTGCTACGGCACAGAGCTTCACGGCTGGATGTTCATGTAAAATGTCTTCGAGTTCACGGGGATAGATGCTGTAGCCTTTGTGTTTGATGAGATCTTTTTTGCGGTCTACGATATAGAAGTAGCCGTCTTTGTCTACGTAGGCGATGTCGCCTGTGAGAAGCCAGCCGTCGCAAAGCACACAAGCGGTTTCATCGGGGCGGTGCCAGTATCCCGCCATAACTTGGGGGCCTCTCACAGATAGTTCTCCAATTTCTCCTTTGGCAAGTGGTTTTTTTCCAGTTTCCAAATCCACTATTTTAGCCTCAGTATCAGCCAGAGGCTGTCCAATTGAACCCGCCCGCAAAACCCCTGTTCGGTCAATGGGCATACAGTGTGTCACAGGTGAGGCCTCCGTTAACCCATAACCCTGCACCAAAACCCCGCCTGTAACTTCCATGAAGCGTTTCTGCACCTGTAGCGGCAACGAAGAAGCCCCTGAAATGCACACCCGCATCGAGGCTAAATCATAATCGGCAAAGGTACAATCTGCTAGGAGCATCTGATACATAGCTGGAACGCCGCAGAAAACTGTAACCCGATGTTGCTGGATGGCTTCACAGGCTTTAGTGGACTCGAACTTGGGCAACAACACGATTTTAGCTCCCAAACTAATCGGTACAGTAAGGCTGGTGGTCATACCATAGATGTGAAAAAGTGGTAGTGCTGAGAGGAAAACGTCTTGACCTGTTGCTTCAATGGCTGCCGCAAAGGCCAGCGCATTGGAAACAAGATTGTGGTGGGTTAACATGACTGCTTTAGCGGCACTGGTCGTGTTGCCTGTAAACTGAAGCGCCGCTAAATCTGTCTCTGGATCAACATCTATATCTGGAACAGAATCCGCAGCGGAATTCATAAAAACTCCAAAATCGACTGTCTCCACAGACTCTCTACCAACTCGCATCGTCTCCGATTCTTCTGCTATGACTATTGCATGTCTTAGCTGAGTTTTTTCCCATACCGTTTCTACAATGGGATAGAGTGTGTCCACTGTCACTATAATTTTGGCTTCTGACTCACCGAGCTGATGCTGGATTTCTCGTTTGTGCTGTAGAGGGCTTATCGCAGTCACAACCATACCAGCTTTGAGCACACCAAAATATGCAATGACAAACTGGGGACTATTGGGCAAATAGAGGACCACCCGATCTCCCTTTGTTGCCCCCAAACCCTGCAGAGCATTTGCAAATCGATTACACACTTTATCTAATTCCAAATAAGGGATGCGTCTGTTACCAAAAATAATGGCGCAATCACCGGAAACCTTTTGTGCATTTACCTCAAGCAGTCCCTGAAGCGGAATCTTTGGATACTCTATATGCCCAGCCATCCCCTCTCTTCCTATTTTCTGTCTCACCCGATCAATGACCGCCTAAACACCCTATTTTCTCTCATTTGCCCTTTGCCTTGGAAAGTTGCCCTCAGTTATCAGGCACTTGTTTTCCTATGCGCCTCCAACATGGTTTTTCTGCTGTTTGGTTCCTCAAACGGAGTTTGTTTCACTTGGATTTTCCGGTTCAATCAGAACAGCGGTTCCCGTTGCTGAGAACAACACAATGTTAGATTGTCCTATGCTTGATGTCTCCATATCTAAGCCGATAACGGCGTTTGCACCCAAGGCTATCGCTCGGGCTTTGGCACGGTCGATGGCTTCCCATCGGGCCTTCTCCATTTCAGAAGAAAAAGCCGTAACTTCGCCTCCAATCATCGATTCTATTCCTCCCATAAATTGGCCAAAGATGCCTCTTGTGCGAGGTGTTAATCCTGTCACAACACCTAAGACCTTTTTAATTTTATAACCCGCAACCGTTGGGGTTGTTACTACAAGAAATGGCGCTGTATCTGTAATTTGAGCGCCACATTTAGAACAGCAACTCGCACCCTCAGGACTATAGTTTCCACATTTAGGACAATTCATAGTTATTCACTTAAGGGTATATGTTTTGTCTGCTGATTTCAATTTTTCTGTTGTTACAATGGTTTTAACAATGATATTTTTACCAAAAGTGGGTCTTATTCAAATCGAGGTTTACTGGTGGAGAGAGCGCAATAATGCGGTTGATTTTGTTGTAGCAAAGGGTAATCAGTTCACAGCTATAGAGGTAAAAAGTGGTAGAGTGAAAAGTGTTGGGGATAGTCTTATTTTTAAACAGCATTACCCAAGTGCATTATCTCTCATTATTGGTAGTGTGAATTGTGATTTAGAGGATTTTTTGTTGGGTAAAAAGTCATTATTCTTATAACAACTTGCCCTTCCAAAACTATACATTTTTGTAGCACCGATAGTGGATTAGAAAATATCGAAAGTAAGGCTAAAAACGAGAATAAGGAATAACGCCGCTGAGAATTTGTGAGCAACGCCCGACGTGAAGAGGGGTTTTTCCACGCCGGACGCGCCCAGTTTCGGGATTGGCTTTTTAGAGGAGTTTTTATATAATTATTACAGTCTAACGACTTATTAAACGCTTCTTTGATTGAGCTCCATTTCTTTTATCGCAGGGCGGAGACGATGATACAGCCGCTTAATAAAGCGCAACAACAAGTTATTTGATCACTTTTCCCTCTGCTGTAGTCGTATTTGTTGCTAAGGGTTAGTATGTAGCTTTCCAGAACACCTTTTGTGTCTAAAAAGTGCAGAGTGGTTTTGCTGTTAGGTATCAGCGCGATGTTGCGGTGGTGTCTTGTGAGGCGCTGGTCGTAGTCGTGGATTGACTCATCGGGTTTCATGTTCTTAGTACTTTTGGGGATTTTAAAACTTGAGGAAAGGCGTCATATCAGGGAACTGGTGCCGGGAGCGGGATTCGAGCCCGCGACTTCTGGACATGGGCGTTTGGCCACCTTGTTCTCCAGATTATGAGTCTGGCGCCCTAGCCAGGCTAGGCTACCCCGGCACCTATTGCCTCTCGGTTTTTACGCCGATGTCATTTTAGTTTCTTTTCATTCATTTAAACCTTTAAAATTCGCGCTTAAATATCTCATTTGCTCACCACAGTTTAGACAGTAGGATTCATCAAATGTTGTATTGTCTTATCGCAACATTTTGGGACTGTCTGTTAAGGTTTCTTGATTAACCCTCTTTGAAATGCCAAAATTTATGACCTATCTAACATAACACAAAATAATGGGCATCGCACATTTTTGCTGAGGTTATTGATATGATTGGCGATTTTGCCCTCTTAGCTACAACTGCCCGTGGTAATGAACGTGCGATGGTCAATGAAATTCTCTATCTCTTAAAGGATGAGCTAGGCGACACTCAAGCGCAGGCGGCTAAGACTAAAGTTCGCGGTTTAATCGTCGCTAAAACTTTTCTTGATCCACTTGAGGTCATAGAAAAATTCCGTGCAATCCTTACTGAGCGGCCCTACGAGTTTCGTTATGCAATACGCATCGTACCCATACAGCGTGTTGTGCCAACAGATTTAGCTGAAATTAAAAAAGTCACCGAAGAGCTGGCGGCAAAAATTGGTGAAACTCAAACTTTTCGGGTTACAGTTGAGAAGCGTTTCACGGAGTTGCATTCTAGAGATATCATCCAAGCGGCGGCAGGAGATATCAAACGTAGCGTTGATCTCCACAATCCTGACTTGATTCTGCAAATCGAAGTTTTAGGCGCCCAAACCGGCATCTCACTGATAAAACCCAACGATATCTTGGCGGTTGTTAAAGAAAAAATGCTCTAAAGCTGAGAAGCCAGCAGAGCGACGCGTTCAATCACTAAATCCCTTGTTTCTGCTTTGTTGTCTGCGATAGTTTCTAATTCGGTGTCGGTAATTTGAAAGGTCTGGTGGATTTTGGTTTCTTTTTCTTTTGTCATTTCCAGCACTGTCTCATCGGGTTCTGTACCTATGTATTTAGTTAGTGTTCTTAACAAATCATCTATATGTTTTGCATCTTTGTCTATGATAACAATTGCTAGGGTCTTGGTTTGGGGTTTTATTCCAAGGCGGTCTATGGCTTTTTGTATTTGACGTTCGGCTGAAGCGTAGAGCATGGTCTCCATTGCAGGACTCTTAGAGATATTGGTTTTGTTTTGGAATGCCTGCAGGGCATTTAAGACGGCGAAATAGAGGTGTTGTGCTGAGGCGATGAGTTGGGCGTCAAAGAATTGAATCTCTGTTTGTTGGGTGGTTTGTTTTCGATGGGTTTTTAGGAAGGCTTCTGTTTTTTCAAATGTTATGCTTTGGTAGCCTGTGATTTCGGCATATCTGTTGTGTTCTTCGATGTAGTACTGCATGATGGATGCTCTTGAGGCATGTCTTTTAAGAGTTTCTTGATTAGTTGTTTTGGTAAACCTGCTTTTTCTATTTTTACAATTTCTTTTTTGGTTTGTTGTTTGTCTGTTTGTTGGAGTATTTTTTTGAGTGTTTCTTTGGTGTCCCATGGGAAGATGATCCAGTTGCTTGTTTGTTTCTCATAAAAGTCGGGTGTGAATATGGATTGGGGTTTATGGTATAGGACGGCGGTTTTTATTTCTGTGGCTCCTTGGGTTTGGAGGTATGTTTGGATGAGTTTTTGTGTTTTTCCGGTGTCAGTGACGTCATCGACTAGGAGGACTTTTTTGTTCTTTATGGGGGTGGTGAGGGCGTGTTTTATTGTGGGGGTTTGTTTGGTTTTGGCTATGTCTGTGTAGAATTCTGTTTGTATGGTTGCAAAGGGGTGGACATCTATGAGGTCGGCTAATATGCGTGAGGGGACTAGTCCGCCGCGGGCAATGCCTACTATGATGTTTGGTTTGTAGGGGGTGGTTTGGATTTTTTGTGCTTGACAGAGAAGCATGTCATAGATTTGATTCCAGGTGGGTGTTTCGTATTGGGGGTTGTCTGTCATGGTTCTCTCTGTGGGTTGTTTTAGCGGGGGTGTTGTTAAGCCTTTCTGTGTTGCGTTTGTTTTCTATGGAAAAGCCGGTTTGCCCTGACCAAAATTAACGACTCAAAAGCCAATATTTTTCACAAAAACCACCCAAAACCCACAACAAAACATAACACACCACAAAAAACCCCAACAA
>WQVG01000067.1 GCA_009781675.1 Candidatus Bathycorpusculum acetigenes
AATAGAATTACAAAATCTTGGTATGTTAGTTAATGCTTATTTGGATTTAGCTGAGCGACGAGCAAAAAACCACATACCCATGACTATGGAGGGTTGGGCAAAGCATCTTGATCTAATTCTGCAAGCTGATGGAAATGAATTATTGGTAAATGCTGGAAGACTCAGCGCACAAATAGCTAAAGAACCTGCAGAAAGTGAATTTGAAAAATATCGTGTAGTGCAAGATAAACTATTTGAAAACGATTTTGATAAGCAATTAAAATTATTTGAAAAACAAGCGACAGCTGCAGATACAGAAGAAGACAAATAATGTCAAATCAACAATTAGCCGGTGTACATACAATCTTGCAAACAAACTCCTGATTTTTCTTGTGGTAGATTGCGATATGTCCTATATGCGGGTTCAGTTAGAATTAACGGTATAGGCGCAATTGCTGCAAGAACCCTCTATGAGGGCGGCTATAGAAACATTGTTGAGATAGCGCATGCAAAGGCTGCGCAATTGCTTGAGAGCATGAATTCCGTTAATGTGAACAATCAATATTATAAGGCTAAACTTGGCGAAAAAGATATGCAGTTTATCATTGATGCGGCAAATATACTCCTGGAAGCGACGATAAGGGAAAAGTCTAGATAAATCAAGGTAAACTACTGGTATTCTTTCAATGTTGTTTTTCATTATCCATTAGAAGTTTAAAGATTGGAATTGCTAAGGTAAGCCAGAAAAGCCCAAGCAAACCTCCGCCTAAAACATCGCTAAACCAGTGAACGTTAAGATAGAGTCTATCAAAACCTACCACTGAAGTGATTACAACTGCTGAGATGATTAGTAATGTGCGGGGTCGGGTAGTTTTCCAGTGGTAACAAGCAAAACAGGCAAGTAAACCGCAGAAAACTATGCTTCCAGCGGTATGGCCGCTTGGAAAAGAGTAACTAAAATCAATGATTAAACCCTCCATGGGTCTATAAGACTGAACTAATGTTTTGAAGAGGGCAACAAAAGCCGCGTTACCGCCCATAACCACTAGTAGTAATAGGCTTTGAGGGCGGTAGTTTTTGTAGAAAAGATAACCCCCAACGGCTAAGCTGGCAAGGAGTAGACTGTAGGTGTCAAAGGCATATGAGACTGCAATGGCTATGGTAGTTGCTCCGTCTGATCGAATAGTGGGCACCCAATAGCTAACAGCCAGATCAAATGACAACAGGTGATCTCTAAGAAGTAGAACACAGAGAAAAGCGCAAAGAAAAGTTAAACTAGCAGCTAAATATTTTTTGTTACTCTTTATTGCTTTGAGTATATCTGCACCCTTCACTAAAATACCTTCCAGTTTCATCTATTCACTCTATTTTAAAGAAAATTAGTTATATTGGAAGATATAAGCAAACCTCTTCTGTTAATACTTTATATATTCAAAAAACAGCAAAAATCACTAGAATCAACACGCAAGTCCTATTTATCAAGTACCAGCACAAAAACTGCCAACAAACCCAATAACTCACGCAAGTCCTGTGCATTTTTATCCCCGCTAAAGAGATGATGGGTTACTTGTGATTTATAGGGTGTCTAAGAAGCGTTAGGATAGTACGTAGCTATTGTGGGGTTAAATTTTTGCATAATTAGGTGTTTAGTCAACGACATTGATGTTTTCAGCTTTGGGTTGTTTTGTTAGAGTTCTTGTTTGAAGTAGTGTTCTAGTAGTCTGCGTGTTCCTCGTCGCATGGTCTCTGAGAGTGTTGCGGGGCTGATACCTATCTTCATAGCCAACTCAGTCATGCCGATTTGGCGAGGGTAATCAAAGAAACCGCTTTTGAGAGCCAGCCAAAAAATCCGTTCCTGGTTCTCTGTTAGTACATCGATTTGCTTCTCAAACTTACCGACTTTGCGTATAGTCACTTGATGTCCCATATTTTCTAGGTCGTTGATTATTGCTTTAAATGCATCATGAGTGGGTACCATAAAACTGTAGGTTATACGGTTGTTTTGTATGCTTTTGCCCGATATTAAAAAGGCATCGTAGGTAAGGATGGTGTTGCATACGCAACAGCCGGGGCTTTCTAGCCATACCGCAGATTTACTTTCTACCCGGCCTTTTGTTGTGAGTTCTTTGGGGATTTCTTTTGCTTGTTCTTTGCCTAAGTCCATGAGATGGCGTACAGAGCCGCCTTTGATACTGCGGACATCTATAACTTTGAGTTGCTTAAACCCAAGTGCAGCCAGTTTACCGACCATATGGCACTCTTTGTTTTCAACTTCGATAACAACATGGTAGGGCTCCCGCCAAGTTTCTATCATACCAATCACCCGATAAACCTGATACAGGTTAAAGACAGTTACTTTCTTCCTTGTTATGTCGTTTTTTGTATAGTGTAAACAAGTATGTGAAACTCAAATTTTCATGACTAAACATATATCTTTGTTATTTACTATTCGAATTTATGCCTGATAGGCGAAAAAAAGCTCTAAGCAAACGTAAGCTTTCTCATTTAGTGCCCGCTCTTGTAATTGTGATTGGTTTAACAGTTGTTCTAGTTATTCTCCAATTAGGGCTGTTCTCTACTCCTGTACCTCTGGATCAGCGTGAAGACCGAACAGTCTATGCGTTAAATGCAAATGTTGTGATTAATGCGACCATATTTAGCGGTAATATAGAAATCCAACCGACAACAGGTGATCAAATCGAAGTAATCTATACCATCAAAGCTCCCCGCGGAGAATTATCCACCATAACAACAAAAACTGATGAAACAATAACCGGTGACCAAACCACACTGATAACAAGTGCAAAGGGTAGTAAAAATTACATAAACCCCCAGCACACAGCAGACCTGCTAATCAAGTTACCCGCCTCAAGTCAATACACCTTGATGCTTCTAAGCGGAAGCGGAGACATAATTATACCAAAACTAAACATCAACAAAGTTTCTGTTTCCACTACCAAGGGCAACATCAACATCAAAAACGATGGCAACAGCAACAGCATAGAAGCAATCAGCATGAACGGCAACATCCAAATCGGCTTAGCCAAAAACACGCTATTCCAAGTAGCCGCTAGTGTAGAAAACGGAACCATTGAACATCCAGAAATTACCCTAAACACAGAAGAAAAGACCGCCCTGCGTCTCAAGGGCACTACATCAGCAGGTGAAGGCACATTATCCCTTACGCTAATGTCTGCAAACGGAAACATAACCATAGCATACCTAAACTAACACTATACCAAACAACCTATCTCCCAAAACAGGTCATTTGACCCTTTGAATGCAAACAGCAATTAGTTACCCGTTTATCAGCTCAGAGATGCAAAATTCCCTGCTCTTTTAGGGCGTTGTTTGTTTGTTATTGTTGTTATCCATTACTGTTTTGAAGAGTTGATAAATTTTTTCTGAGCCCACGATTTCTCCTTCCGCTAGATTCCACTCTATGGGGTGTAGGATAAATGGTTTGGATTGGCCGCCGCCAAGACCGCCATGGCTGCCTATGAGCTCTTCAAATGCTGCCACTTCATCTTTTTTTGTATCATAGAGGCTCATGACTATGATGTCGGGTACATAGTTGAAACTGTCGGTTCTGCGCAGATGTGCAGCGGCGTTTTTGCCATATTTAGCCAGTGGATTTTCACCCTCAACTTTATCCTCTGAGAGGTAATATTTGCCCCTAGCGTTTAACACTACTGAGCCGCGGGTGTTGGTTTTTAGCATCACAAACCCTATTCCCCCATGGGCAGCTAAACCCGCCACTAAACCTGGATACATAAATTCGATATTTTCCCAGGTAAGCCTGTGTTGGTGCCTTGTAAAATAGATCAGCCCAAGATTACCCGAAGCCAAAACAATTACCCCCGCATTTTTGAGTTTTTTTGCCTTGCCACCCCGGGTCAACTTACACTTTATACCCCCACAGGGTGTAGTTAACATCTGAAAATAATGATCCTGATTTGAATCGAGCTCTTGATAGACATTTTCAGTATGAGGCAAAAACTGCTTTACATATTTATCTAAGGTTATCCCATAACGTTGCTTAAATGTTGCCCCATTGGTCTGGCCATGATCTGAGAGAATACAGATATGGTAGTGCCTGTTGCTGTGATGTTCCACCGCCGCAGCTATTCGGCGTATCCGCTTATCAATACCCCTTAACACATGGAAACATTCCTCATCAAAAACCCCACAATGATGCGCCACCTCATCATAACCAAAAAACGTCGTATACACAACATCTTTTTCCCCCGCAATCACCTCTCCGATAACAGTATAGGTACTGATCTCACGCAACAAAACATTGGCACCCCCCCGAGCAAAAAAATACAACAACCCCCGACGCTCAAGCCTAGGCACAACATTGGTTCGCCACTGCCAAACTCTCGACCGCACCTCAAAAAGCACCTCACCCAAAAACAACACCAAAACCTGAACCATATTAAACGGCCTAGCATAAAACGCCGCCCAAGACTCACTAAAAAGCTGCCGAAAATTCTTCAACACACTATAAACCAAAACATTATCCTTGGCATCCCCCGAAAAAAGATTCGCAACAGACCCCCCATTAACCGAAAGCAACCCCGAACCATTAGAAATCTGCCGCTGTATATCACCCGCATCATCCATACCATTTGAAACAACAATCTTATTACCCCCCGACTTATCCACCCAACGAAACGCAACAATATCTCTATTACAACCATGAAGAATACCCGCCTGACTAGACGAAGTCTGAGACGAAAGATCAGTCTCCCACCCCCGAATCCTATGCGTCCCACCCCCCAACCAACCAGCCAACGTAGGCATCACCCCCCGAGCAATCGCCTCTCTAAGAACCTCCTCAGACAAACCATCAATTTCAACAAAAACAAACCCCGACCCCCCCACCTTATCCTGACTTTTCACCTTCCGCCGCAACAAAGAATGAACCTGCCGAGCATAAACCTCATCATCCTCTATATTCAAAACCAAAGCAACAACCGCACAACCAAACGCCACAACAACAGGCGCCAAAAACAAAGCACCAACACTAATCTCAACCCCAGGAATAAAAACACTCAACAACCACATAACCAACGAACTCACCAAAAAAGACCCCACCCCAAAAGTCACCACCAAAAAACCCCCCAACCACCGCAACAAAAAAGGCCACAACAAAAAATTAAAAAAAGCCACAACCAACGTAAACACCAAAGCCGAAAAAACCGTACGCATATAAAAACCCGGCAAATACATAGAAACCAAAAAAACAACAAAACAAAAAAGCACAAACTGAACCAACGTCTTCTTCAACATATCCACCACCACCTTACACCAAACTGACCACAACTATTTGAGGCGGACAATTAACACGAAGCCAATAGCTGTTTGTACCCAAACCACTACTGGTAAACAAAGCCATACCCCCAACATCATAGAGCCCATGAGGATACCACCGTGCATAACGCCCCCTAAACGGCGTCCCCAACCCCGGAATACGAAATTGCCCCCCATGAGAATGCCCCGAGAGCTGAAGACCAAACCGCCTAGTAAAGGCGGTAGTTAGAGCAAAATCAGGCTCATGAACCAACAAAACAGCCGGATCATCAAGGGGCATCTTTTCCAAAACAACATCCAACCGAGCTTTTCCCATCATCACACTGTCCACCCCAGCAAAAACCAACCTAAACCCCCCACGTTCCACCACATAAACCTCGTTACTAACATCGATGATGCCACTCCTCTTCAAAATCCCCCTAACCCGATCAGCACCTGCCCAATGATCATGATTTCCCAAAACAGCAAACACTCCGTCCCGAGACTGCAAACGTCCCAGATGCAATACCAATTCCTCCTCCAGGCCCTTATCTAAAAGATAAGAAACAAAATCCCCCGTAACAACCACTGCATCAGGACAAATCTGATTAACCAACTCAACGATACCTCCAAGGCGCTCCGAAGACACCCACTGTCCATAATGAATGTCACTGATATGCACGATTCTATAATTGCAAAAAACAGATGCAAGATGGGCCATCTTTATTTTTAGGTGTATGACTTGGAAGTCTTTGGCATTAAAACTTCTCCAACCCGATTTAGAAGCAAAATTGGAGGAAACACTCTGAATCTTCGAACGCAAAGTGTAACTAAAATCATGCCGGGATTCCTCACAAATACTCAACATCTTAAAAATCAACCAAATAAACCAATGGCACAAAAATATAATTACCTATAGACAAGTTAATGCCAAATCCTCTGCATTTTAAACTATTGTCGAATATTTGCCTTTGATTGTAGTTTTCTGGCAAAGGCTCTGATATACTGGGCTAACCGCTGGCAAGCATCGTCTGGTTTACTGTTGAAACCAAGTTGATCATTTGTACTCTCAGCAAGAG
This sequence comes from Candidatus Bathycorpusculum acetigenes, assembly GCA_009781675.1. Lineage (GTDB taxonomy): Archaea > Thermoproteota > Bathyarchaeia > Bathyarchaeales > Bathycorpusculaceae > Bathycorpusculum > Bathycorpusculum acetigenes. Next base: position 6,354 of record WQVG01000067.1, read on the forward strand.
CTCATTCCAAGTGCACTTAACCAGAAACGTGACCGTTGCCTCTACAGTGGATCATGCCTCAACCGTAAAACGTCTGACAAGCGCTCTGATTAGTTGAAAACGGAAAATTCATCATGAAAAATACTCCCTTAACCTCCCTTGAGGACAGTGGTGATAAAAGCGATTCACCTATACAAGATGGTGTTTGTTGTGATGATCTTGCGGGGGTTCTGTGAATTATCCCGATGTGCCATAACCGCTGACTTTAACCGATGCATCAGTTGTCGTTGAATCGACTTGGGCATCTATTAGTATAGCCCAAATTATGTTCTGTGAGACAAAAAGCTGTGTCAATTCATTATCAGTTATCCATGTTGAATCTGTGCTTGTGAAGATGCGTGTGATGGGGGTTGAGATTGTGTTATCCATGTATTCTACTCTGATTCGGACCGTTACGGTTTCGTTCTGGCTAAAGCTGCCTGTAACCTCAATTTTGGGTTTAAAACTAGAGACTATAAGCGGACGGCACTCTATGGTCTGGGGTTTGCCAAATGCCCCATTGATTCCTATGGGCACAGTTATTTCTCGTTTAAATATAGTTTCACTGCCTGAAAGCCAGATCGCAAATGGATTATGTATCGGGGCGGTCCAGTTTCCCAAGAAACTAACACTGCTAAGGATGGGTGTTGGATCACAATTGCTATCTATATTTATGGCAAACATGTAGATGGGGTCAGGCGTAAATGATTCAAAGACAACACCAAAAAGTAATGTCTGGTACATAGAACCATCAACATGCAGAGCAGTTTGGTTACTGCGTTGATCATTTTCCCCCATCCAGAAACGAACATTTTGAAGCTGGCTGTCAGAGAACTCTGCGAGCCGCTCTACCTTTATACCAACTGAGAAGTCTTGGATATTGAAGTAACAGCGCTCAATTATCGAGCTGGCATAGGAACCGGTGGCATTCCCTATATCATTGCCGATTTGAGTGCCATTTATTGGAGTTCGAAAAGCAATACCCTCGGTATTGTTGATGAATTGGCAACTTTCAACCTTATTGTATTCACTCCATGTATTGGTGTTGATAAATTCGATGCCTGTTGAAGAGTTTATGAAACGAATGTTAGTTATGGTTGTTGCAAACGAATTCTCCACTCGGAGCGTACAATTAATAAGGGTCAAACCCGAAATAAACGCATACTGCGAAAAGGTATAGTCATTACCAAACACCACAATTTTATGCCCATTACCCTGAATTGTGGCCCCATCACTCACAATTTTGGCACCAAGTTTGTTGGTAACATAAACATCATCCGTTAACTCATAGGTTCCAGAATTAATATAGACCGATCGGCCTTCCTCAAACACACTCGCTAAGACCAAAGAAAGACTCTTGGACTGTTCAGATACGTAACCGGTTAGCATATTTTTAAGTTTATAGTTGCCACCATCCTGTGAGAGCACAAAATCATAATTCACCACATTAGCAACATTGACTTGACGAACCCCCTCCCAAATCAGGTAGGTATTAAGTATTGTCAGGGCAAGCAGAGCTGATATGACAACAACGATAGCACGTTTAGAAAGGAGCATCCTTAGAAACGCGTTCATTTTTAGGCTCAGCAATTTTAGCCTATAGTGTACCTGATCATAATAATTAAACCATGCGTTCAACCCAGACACAGATTATTGCCATATTGCTTTAATGCTTTAATTAAGGGAATTGCTCGTAGAATTTTTATGTATGTGTCTCTTTAAGTGAATAGCTGATGATAATTAAAAAAATTACCTGTGGGTAGGCATTATTGGTGTTGTAGTATTCACGTTAATGTTTGCCCTGCTGGTTTTTGCCCTATTATGATTTGATGCAGATGTATGTGAGTTGACTGTGGAATATTTGTATGTTATAGTTATACCCGCTAATGGTCAATGTCTCTGTATGCCTGATGTTGATGGCTATCTGTGAAGCATATTGCTGATGATTGGTTCTGTGTCTTGTCACACGTAATGAGTTTGGCGTCATTGATGATGAGTAATGTGTCATTTTTATGAAATAAGTCCTAACATTGCTAAATTTTAGCAAAAAAGTTGACCGCTGTACAAATTGCTAACTTAAGGCAAATCTGCTAGATTTAAGCAATTTGCATCTTATTTTTAATGACCCGTAAGCGTAAACATAATATGTTACCACCCTGAACCAGCGCTACAAGGTGAAACATGACTGAAACATGTCAGGAGATAAAATGAAACATACTAATATCAAAAAAAATAATTTAATATCTATTATACTCGTTCTTGCACTTGTTGCTGGTTGTTTTGCAACAATACCCCTGGTAATGAGTCAAGATTCGACAGATAAAGACGGCACATGGCAAATATTGAATAGCAGTGCTGATGCTGTAACGCAAATCCCCAACGGTATTGATGACGGGACTGTTTGGACTGACAAATCAATTGTAGACAACGGAGACGGTAGTTTCGCTATTACGCTTAGCGCTTTTGGCCGGAGATGGGCTATGACACATGAAGAGTACATAGAACGGTACAAACCGATTAACGTGGTGTTTGTGTTAGACATTTCAGGAAGCATGGGCACTGCTGACGTCGCTGCGATGATCGATGCGACCAAACAAGCAGGCGAAATGATCTTGAATGCTAATCCAGATAACCGTGTGGCCGCCGTGTACTACTCAAACACAGCGCGGGAAGTGAGCACAGAATGGAGATGGGTCGATAAGAACAATTTTGCGACCACTCTTGGTGCACTTCCCAGACCCAGTTCAGGTGGTACCACAAATATTGTAGCCGGTTTGAATCTAGCAAAAAATCTGCTTGACAACGCCCCAAACAAAGACCTAGCTACACCAGTTATCATACTTATGACTGATGGCGGACCAAACTGTTACTATACTAACACAAATTGGCAAGGAACAGCTGCCACTGATGGCTACGTATCCATTTCCGGAGTATCAGCTGGCGAACCTGTTGCTGCTAGCGAAACAATCAAAAGAGCCGCTATAATTTCTGACGCAGGCGTTAGAATCTATACCGTAGGCTATAATATTAATGGCAATCCCCTAGCTTGGTTAACATTAAACCCAAGTAATGATATAGGCTACCTTGCCCCTGGTATTACCGAGCGATACATCAATGCAGATTGGGTAGGAACCTCTAACACACTACGATTTTCGACTACATCTAAACCCGTGGATACAAACACTCTTAGAAGCGTGGATATAGCAAATGCGCCTACACTGTCTAACCTAGGGCATACTGTTGAAACAATCGAATACTTCCAGTATAACGAGAAATTTTACGCGCCTCTAGTGCCACAGGATTTGGTCAACTCTTTCAAAGAAGTCGTTAATAACATTATGACTGATCTTGCCTCCCCAATCAAAGCAGGCGAGAACCTTGTTATCACCGATGTCATCGGCGAAGGCTTCGTGTTGGATGGGAATCAAAACCCAGCGATAACTTACGATGCAGCTATGCATACCGTTACATGGACAATCCCTGCGTCGCAACTTTGTCTGTTCGACCCATCGAACTGGAACGATGGTGACGCTCCATACAGCATTGACGCTGCAACAGCAAAAATGAACAAGGTTACCTTCACAGTGACCGCTATTGGCGAACCATTATCCAGGGACATTGACAACTACAACGGTAAGCAATATTACACCAACAATTTAGCCTCATCGAAGTATGTTAACCACGAAGACAACCTTATAACCAAAGATTTGACTAACCGCGGTTGGGTGACATATAATTTTGTCCCAAACACTTCTGATTATAGCATTGAATACTATTATGATACACTGCTTGATGCTTCAAAAACTGACACAGATACAGCACCAATTGGTAGTGTGATTTCTACTTATACCGATAAAGTAATCACGGGTTATAAATTTGATAAAACAGAGAATTTACCGTTGATTATTAGTGCGAATGTTGCTGACAATGTAATCAAGGTCTTCTATGTGAAAGATGACTCACAAACTAAAGAGTTGAGTTATGAGGTTGCTTACTATCTTGATGGTGTCTTTAAAGAAACTGTGACTGTGACTAAGACTGTCTGGATTAATGACGATGCATTAGC
>WQVG01000068.1 GCA_009781675.1 Candidatus Bathycorpusculum acetigenes
GTTTCCTTGATGATTATTATCCAAAGCACACCACAGAGGCGCGTCTGGCTCACATCTATTAGGGTGGTCTTCTAACCAGTCTAACAAGGGCTTACAAGACAAGACAAGCGGGATACGCTTAATGCCAGTTTTGCCTTTGGCGGCAATAAGACAGTACTCTTCTTTGAACACCACACTACCAATCTGCATAGTTAAAAGTTCACCAGGTCGCAAGGCCGCTTCAAAGAGCACATACACCATAGCCCTATCACGCTTATTGGTAGTAGCTTTGACGATGGCCGCAAAGTCTTCGGGTGTGAGCAGACTCTCAGGGGTTACTCTTGAATCTTTATCGTTCACTGCCAAACTAATCCAACTTACCTCAGACGGCAGGGCAGTGCCTTTGGCACAACTACCTGTTTTAGCATATTGAACTAGTTTACGCAACAAGAGCTTTTTGTCATGTTTAGTCCAAGCCTTTTGCTTGCTATTATTTATGTCCGCAACGACTGCCTCAACATCTAGTTTAGTTATGGTTTTAAGATCAACATCAGCCATCATGCGTAAAAGCACGGGCAGTTGGATGGCATATTTTGTTACGCGAACTATGGAGAGACCTAATGCGTTTAGATGGTTTAGAAAGTGCAGGGCGGTTTCTCCGTTGGGTAATTGTTTTATGCTTCGGCGGGCTCGAACAAGGCGTTGTTCATAGTCATGTATGGGTTCGTCGGCTGTCATGCCCTTAATAGTTTTTGGAACTTTAAAAGATAGAGATTCTTCTTTGGTTTTAGGAGCTGAAATTTGAGGAAGGGATGTGTACTCATAGTGCTGGAGCCTTCGGCGGGATTTGGACCCGCGACCATTACCTTACCAAGGTAACGCCCCACCGGGCTAGGCTACGAAGGCAAATTTTATCGCTGTTCACAAACAACATACAATAATGAATAAAGAGCTTACGGTTGTACTTGAGCTTCTAAACGTCAAAACGTGCCAAACTAGACTTTGCCGTTGCATGTTTGGGGGCAAATAAGTATTTAGGGACGCAGAACTATGCATACACAGATTATGTGCAGGGGTCTCCAAGCCAGGTCAACGGAGTAAGGCTTAGGACCTTATCGCGCAGGCGTTCGTGGGTTCGAATCCCACCCCCTGCACCAACAACAAGCGTCTGGTTCTCTACCTCAAACTTCGGCTCAAAAAACCCAAAAAACAAAAACAAAATTGTTGCCTTTAAAAATCCACGAACACATAAGGGACATGTCAACAAATAAGCCAATTCATGACTACGCCCAGCGCATAAAACGCAACCGACACAACATACAACAACTCCCAAACGGCACAATAGGTCTGCAATTTTTAGATCACCTAAACGCTTTGGGGTTATCTCTTGGTCGAGTTTCAAAATGTGCCGCCCACCTGCCCGTATTACTGCGCATAATCGATGGCGCAGACATTAAAGCCATGACAAAAACAGACATAGAACACATAGTAGCCCAAATAAACAACCGACCAAACAAAGAATCCACAAAAGCCGACAACAAACTCCTCCTACGAAAAGTAGTTCAATACGCCAAACAGGGCAGTTGCGCCAAAAGCACCCCCATACCCCAAGAGGTAAACTGGATAAGCTTAACAGTGAAAGAGAAAAACCCCAAAGTCACACCCGAAAACCTACTCACCCAAGAAGAAATAACCTCAATCTTAAAAGCCGTCACAAACAAACGCGACCGCGCCATCATTTACGTGCTCTTTGAAGCCGCCCTACGACCCAGCGAGCTGTTAACCATGAGTGTTGGCAACGTACTATTCAAAGACCAATACTGCCTCATAGCCGCAAACGGAAAAACAGGCATAAAACGCATGCCCCTAGTCACCTCAAGCAAACCCCTACTCCAATGGCTACAAGAACACCCCTACAGAGACGACCCACAAGCACCCCTATGGTGCTCCCTATCAGTCAACCACATAGGCGAACGCCTAAGCTACAACCGTGTCACCCTTCAGCACCTAAGAGCACACTTTGTGAGTCTTATGAACAAGTGTACCATTTTGCTACACATACCACTTCATCCCACCTGCAAGGATTTGTGGTACCGGCGTTTTCTTAAAAACCAAAACAACCCAACACAAACAATAACCCCTATAAGGCCAACAACAGCAACAATAGGTAACAGTGAAAAAGGTGCAGAAGCAACCATAAAAGTTATGGTTTTAGAGACCCCAACATTCCCAAACTCATCCTCAGCAAAAACAGTCACATTATGCCACCCACCTGACAACCCAGACAAAGTAACATTACCACTAACAGTCACGTTAGCCTGACCATCAAGACTATACCCCAGCAACACAACCGGACGATTCAAACCAAACTCAAGCACCACATCCCCAAACCCATATTCCCCCATATCCTCAAGAGACAAAACCGAAACCACCGGTGCAACCCGCCCATAACCAAACGGAGTATACACAAAAACCGACCTAAAAAAAGCAAACTCAGACTTAAACGCAGTAGGAATACCATAAGAAGAAGTATAAACCACCTCAAGACCCCCCAAAACATACAACCGATCATCCAACTCAACAACCTCCACAGCCAAAAGATCACGCGGCAAATCCGCCCCACGAACCCAATTATCCGCAAACGGACAATAAACCTCCAAACAATAATTATTAGTATAAGCATAAATAGCATAAGGCGCCATCACCCCCCTAACAGCCGCCACAGACCTATACGCAGAACTTATTGGCGCTTGAGCACCCATCGCCCAAGAATCACTCAAAACATCATAAACCCAAAGCTCAAAACTACCCAAAACATAGACCCTATCACCAAGAACCACACAATCACACCCCTCTGGCCAAGAAAAATCCTTCAGATCCCAAACATCACCTATTGGATCATAAACCTGCCAAATCCCCGAACGCGACCCACTATCACTCATATACCTAAAGCCACCCATAACATATATACACCCATCCACAACACAAGCAGACACCCCAGCCCTAGAAAACAGCATAGATGCCCTTGTTTCCCACCTATCTATTTCTGGATCATAAACCTCCACTACAGCCGTAAACTCGGTGGTACTGACAAACCCACCCATACAGTAAATTTTACCCATAAAACTCACTATGGCAAAACCTGACCTTGGAGTAGGCATCGAAGTCATATACGTCCAGCGGTTAGTCTGCGGATCATACATCTCAACAGTCCCAACAGCCCCCAACTCGTTACGACCACCAATAGCATAAATCCTACCATCCACCACCGCCGCACCTAAATTACATCGCGCCTGCTGCAACGACGCTACCTCAACCCAAGTATTCTCCTCCGGAGGCACAGACACACCCAAAACCGGAACCCTAACAAAAAAACAAAAAAATAAAAAAACAAAAACCACCCCCATCACTCTATGCACACGCTTCACACAACATCACACCATACTACCACTCAACTACACCTCAGTAATAGATACCAATGATCTCTGTATCAGAATTTATCACCCGAGAAGCCCCATTAGCATAGTAATCAGAAAAACACCACAAATAAGCCATCGTTCCATAATAACTATTTGTAGGATCACTCATAAAAATACTATGAGACCCCCGAGACACCAGCAAAGTCACAACCCCCGACCCAACATAGCTGCCATCAACATACATATCCGGATACAGCGGATAATACCCCGAATACCCATCAACAGCCCGCACAGTTAACCAATGAGAAACCGGTTGATTACCAACATTTACAACAAGCGGCGCAGACCACGCACTCCAACCACTATTTGGACACTGCGACTGAACCCTAACATTATAAAACGCACCCGAACCCCAAGCATGAGACGCCCCACCAGAAACACCATCCGAACACCAACCCGTCTCAGTATAGGTACCATCCCCCCAATCAAACCTATATTTCACATTATGAGCATAAGGATCAGTTGCAAAACCACTAAACGCATAAGATACCCCAATAGCACAGTCCCCAGGACCAGTGACATACCGAGAAGTCGTCGCATCAGACGGCGCAACATAATCCTTTAAATGTATGTTGCCATTGCCATAGACCGCCAAATAACTTGTAAGCCATGGACCCGGAAAGTTCCACCAGTACGGTTCAAACCCAGTTCGCAACGGAGTTTCAATAAAAGCACAACCCATAGTCGTTAGTGAAGCCAGATTCAAAGCATCATTTACAGATTTATCAAGAGTTAACGCATTTTCTAGAAACTTTGTAATCCAATAGAAATATGAATTACTCGGGTTTGTTGGAAAATGCTGTTCCAAAGATGCCGAACCCCCAATAAAACCCATATAAACCTGATTACCCCAATCCGGCTTACTATAACCATCATTACTAATATGCGTACCAATAGTAAAACCTGAAGAACTCCTATCCGCTACCAAACGACCCGTCCAAGCATACGGCATACTCCGTGCGCGCCCAGGATAGGGAAACTGCGGCGCCAAATACCCCTGACCATAACTCACCACATCTGCTGACATACAAGTGCTAATAAATGTAAAAACAGTCTTACTATGAGACACTAAACTAAAAACATCAGAATCATACACCGCATTACCGGGATACTCTGTAAAAGATTGGTTACTGAGACCCACACATGTACCCTTGTTATCTTCAAACATGTAGTGGAATTCATTTAGTCCAGAGAAGTGGTCATTTCTTCCAACGCCATGGTCGAAATCAACTACCGCAACATAGTCCTTAGAGGAATATAACGCTGAGATATCGCTTTTAATTTGGTTGCTAGATGACCCAAGACCAGCTGTTCCTTGATGATTAATCCCGCTATTACCCGTATAGCCGCCGGCCTGAAAGTAATTTGCAATCTGTGTGCCAGCTGCTTGTTGGAATCCAATTTCATAGGTACTTTTGCGCCAATTCGGGTGTATAGATGTTCCGTTAGTGTTAGCGCCTGTGCTTTCTGAACCCCAGACTACCGCACCACGGGTTACGGCACTAGCAGTTTCAAGGGCACCCAAAAACATTGTTGAGGATATTATGATGCAGAGCAATATCCCACCAGCTTTGAAACCGTGTTTTTTGAACAGAGACATATGGCACAGTTTTTTTGTTCTACCTATCCAAACAAGGGCAAAACCTGTTGCAAGGATAACACAAGCAGGAAGCATAACCAGCATAACCAGATTCAAACCCGCCTCAGACACCGAAGAGTTTTGCGTCCCTATATCGGCAAAGAGAGCGGCTTCTTCGGGGAGAATAGACGACCAAGCCTCACGCACCAACCTGAACTCGCCCGTATCAGCCCAAACATCCACCTCTACACCATACATATAACCATACCACTGATCCAGTGCAATACCAACCTGCCAAACCGGATAAAGCTCCAACGGATTCTCACTACGAGAACTATCCGCATTCAATGAACCCGCAAAAACCAAAGACACCCAACGTACATTAGACTCATCAAAATTCTCCACAGACAAACTAGAACCATCAACATCTAAACTCCAAACATGGTTTCTAGCGGCCTCCAACGCGATCGCAACAGCGTCTTCTTTAGAAAGATGCACATCGGTACTGCCCACTGGATATAGGTGCCAGTTATCACAAAAAGCATACAATACGCCATCCTTAACAATAAGCGATATAAACTTGGAGTAAGGTGCTGCGGCGTCATTGGCAACATAGTACCACTTAAATGTAGTAAACTCATCAGTGACCGTAACTTCAAGCGCCATATTCTCAGAGAGTTTAGTACAGTTACCCTCATCATCCCCTATAGTTAACATAGCCCCCAGTTGGCTGTATAGAGAATTACCAGTATATTTTTGGTATTTAGTGAGAAAGCTTTTAGCAGTTAAAACATCTATAACATAAGTTTTAGGCACCTCTTGAACAACCCCGTCTTTGAGTACCTCCACTATCTGTAACTGGTCATTTGCAAACGTATAGAACAGCTGAATCTTACCCTCATCTGATGTAATGGTATATTCTACAATGCATTGAGGAATCACCCCAAGATAACCCATGCCCATGTTCTCATCATAATTTTGAACCGTGACATCATATTTGGATATATCAAAACCTAACACCTCAGTGGTCAGGGTTAATGCCGTTTGCTGCAGTGTCAGCTCTGCAGCGTTGGTTCCGGGCATAAAGGCAGATATTGTGCTTACAATCAACAACACGGAGAGAAATATAGAAAACCATTTTTGGGGAGTTTTATTGTTTTTATTCATTCTGCTCAACTCAGGGTATGCAAGTTGGGATTTCTTGCAATTTTCATGCGACTAAGAAGCGTTTCAAATACTGTTCAACATATGTTAACGCTTCTCACAACACACCATCAACAAGAAACCGCATTTAAGGCTTTCTCAAAAACAGACCAGACAATGAAATAGAAAACATCACACCCACATCTACGACAAAGTTGTTCAAACAGTGAAGAGACAGACAACTGACCTCCAGGTTCATATGGCAGGTTTATGTGACCCACAAACAACGTTTTAGCCGCTTTCAACCATCAAACGCTAAAACCACAAAAGGCAAACATTCCTTGACGGTTGTTTTAGCGCCTTTTCCACAAAATAGCCGCTACAGGTCAAGTAGAGGACACAGCAAACCGGGCAACATTTATTAAAGCCTCCGTCTGCACCAACGCTTGTTCAGCCTCAGCATCAAGTCGTTTTTTATCCTGATTTTCTTTGAGTGATTCAAGCCCCAATAAAGCAACCAACCGATCGGTAATCTCCACCATCCGAGCCAAATAAACCGGCTTCTGAGCCTCACTTGCTGTTTGAAAATGCAGACTAGCCAACCGATAGAGATACTCATAACGATTAGTAACAACAAGACGCGCCTTATCCAAATCAAAGAGCTGGGTCAAAACCGGCTGCCAAGTACCACGGTTTTCAGCGTCATAGTAGATATTTCTCGGACTGGTTTGATATTTCTCGCTTAACTGCTTCACAATCTCACACAAAGAAAACCCCAAAGCTTCAAGCTTTAAGAAATCTAAGCGTCTTTCGAGCACCTCACTCATATAAGGCCCTCCAAAATTGAAAGATGAATTTCAAAATCACTATACACTGAAGTCCACCTAAGCACATCCCCCGCCAGCTTTACCTCCCGTTTAAACTCATCGGGCAGAAAGGCGTAGGGTTCTTCAAAAACCGGCACCGCATATTTGTGGCAGATCTTAAAGTAGGTTTCAACGATCTCAAATAGGTCCTCCAGACATTCCAAAAAAGAATGTTTAAGGTCGGCTTTATTTTTGGTATGGGTCCAATTGTAAGTTAAACGGCTGTAGATACGCAAACAGATCTTTTCGTATTCGGAGGCTTGGATCTGTAGAACCTCAAGCTTATCATAGACCACCAGCAATTTGAGTAACGCCTCAAAATAGGGGTAGATTTTGGGATCACACTTGGCTTTAGCAACATCAATTTGACTGGCCGCCTGGGATACTTGTGGATCCTCAGTCCAATCTCCGCCATACGTTGCTGTGTCTGGGCGGCTTGGATATTGCTCAACGAAATATCTACGTATCTTTGCATATGTGATTAGAAAGGCGGCTTCTGCCCCTGACATAAGCGACAAATCCACACCCGCATCATCGAGAGCGGGAGAAAACAGCTGACGGAGCGCAAAGTCAGTGGAATCAAGGTTGGGCGCCTTAAACTCTGCTAACCCCTCTGAAACGAGCCCCAACGTACTCTGAGAAGCAAATATGCGCTCGTTATGCATCTGTACTTTTTGTTTAAAAGCCTCAAACAAGTTTGGTGACGGGTGATGCGGCGTATTTGTCGCGGCGCAATTGTGATTTGGTGGAAGCATTGGGTGGGGTGGCTCGGTTTTATCCTAAAAAAGGTACCACGCTTCGTCAAAAGGGTAGTGTAGCGTGGCGTAAAATGTTAGAAGAGTTAGTTGAGGATCCGCAGAAGTGGCTTGAGGCTTATCATAAGCGGTCTAATGTTGAGGGGAGTTTCTCTATTCTCAAACGCGACAACCCCTCGCCCTTGCGAAAAAAACTCGATGAGCGGCGAGAGCAGGAGACCTTTGGCCGCGCCTGCAACCAAAACCTCAAACGCCTATGCTACCTAAACTACACAGAAAACATAAACCCAAAGGGAAATTGGCCCAAATAATTTTGTCCCAAAGCCAGATAGACTGTTAATGTTTTATTACACATCTTGTTGCATGAAAAACTTGTTTAGATTGTTGGAATATACAAACTGGAATAATGAGTCATCAGTTACCTCGTTAACTCCACCATACACTACTACTTTGGACAACATAGCTTGAATGAACCAAATCTCAGAAACTACAAAATACATAGCAATATTTTGGAATAAACGTGCATCGTGCAAAGAATGCTTATTAGAGATGAGTCTGTTACCCCTTCAGTGATCAACATGAAGTCTCAAAATCTATGCCATGATTTTGAGGAAAAGCTCCAGACACAACCATGTCAATCCCACCCCCTGCACTCTTTATAAAGAAACTGTAGTGGGTTTGTCCAAATGGCGATAAAGCCAAAACAATGACTTTAGAACTTTTTACGGAACGATTTATGTCCGTCAAAATCACACACAAAATCAAATCCAGCCTCAATCAAATACACGCCTCAACCTCAGTCGTAGCAATCTTGAAACTTAGTCAATCTCGTCCTTAACAACGCTCGTTCAACTGAATATAAACAAAAATTTATGTAAACGGCTGTCACTTTTGTATTAGCACACCAACAACAGGGTTTGGAAACATGAAAGACAGCAAAGGCATCAAATTTGATAAAATGGCTGCAACTTATGATGAAGGAATTGAAGGTAAAGCATCAAAAAAGTTTTACAACCTGTTGCTAAAACAACTAGAACCCTGTCAAGGTGCAACTATTTTAGATGTAGGTTGTGGTACGGGGACGATTCTTAAAAGTTTAAGTGACCGCACGGACATAAACGGGTATGGGATTGATGTAGAAGAGAACATGGTTTTGGAGGCAAAGCAAAAGTGTCTGGGCATGGATATTTTTGTTTCAGACTGTATAAAAACCCCTTTTGCGGATAATCAGTTTGATATTGTAACTTCTTGTATGGCTTATCACCATTTTGCAGATAAAAAAGGCTTTGCAAAGGAAGTCTCGCGAATCATAAAACCCGGAGGACACCTATACATTACAGATCCACGTTTTCCATGGCTTATTAGAAAGCCGTTGAATCTAGCCCTACGTCTACACAAGATAACAGGGCACTTTGGAACTCCTAAAGAAATTGAAAAAGTTTTTTTGGAATATGGTTTTGAATTTGTTGATTGTAACTTTGACCTGTATGCCCAATGTGTTAAACTAAGAAAAACAGATAAACGAACCATGGATAGTGGGCGAATTCAGAATACTTAATTTAAAGAAAATTTCGTGTCAGAACATATGCTTAGTGGACTTTAGTTTTATAGAGGAAAAGTAGGAGAATAGGAAATGGATATAAGAACGGCTCAAGCGGAGGATTTTGCTTCAATATATGGGTTGGTGAAAATTGCTTTTCAAACTGCGGAGATGCCCCCGGCAAATGAGGAAGATTACGTGTTGAAGTGGCGAGCAAACGATAATTATGTTCCTGAATTAGAGTTTGTTGCAGAAGAAAAAGGCGAAATCATCGGGCATATAATGTTACAGAAACTAATAGTTCACACTAACGATGATGGCAACTATATGGGCTTATTGGTTGCGCCTCTTTGTGTAAAATTGGAGTATCGTAATCAAGGTGTTGGCGGAAAACTTTTGTATGCGGGGTTTGAGAAAGCAAAAGAAATGGGTTATACCGCGGCATTTCTTGCAGGAAATCCCAAGTATTACAATAAGTTTGGGTTTAAGGAAATAGACGAGTTTGGCATTAAAAATAAGACGACAATTCCAAATCAATTTGTATTAGGCTGTGAAATAATCAAAGGTTCTCTTGAAAATATTAAAGGGTTCATTGATGCATTAGTGTAAAAACATAAAACGGACAGCATGTCCGAATCTCTCAAAAAGGCTTGTCCACAAGCACTCGCATATATCAACCCCTAACTTCCCGAATTAAGTAATATGTTTCTGTTTTTGGGGTTGGTTTTGAGCCCTTTTTGCAATAGAAGCTTTTTTTGTAACAATCACATATCACTTATATAAGTAATATAAATGCAGTTTTCAAAAAGTCCTAAAATAGCCCTAATTACAAAAATAACTAAAAAACAAGACTTATCGATGAAATATGTTACTTAATTTTGGGAAATTAGGGATCAACTTAACTTTTTATTGTTTATATCCACAGTGTTTAACCCACGCTGCAATTAAATCAGGTGAAACCTCTGAGAGCACGAGTGTATAGCAGTGACCAAAGTGTCTACCGTTCGGGCTTTTAATTTCCTCAACCCAGCCTTAAGATAAGCCCACAACAGCTCGATAGGATTAAAATCAGCGAAAAA
>WQVG01000069.1 GCA_009781675.1 Candidatus Bathycorpusculum acetigenes
CAGACTGAAACTCTTTTTCCACCCAATTACTGATATCCCCAGCCAAGACAAACCCACAACCACACTACCAGCTACAACCTCCCTCATTTAGCTTAGCAAAAAAAATTGTGGGTCAAGCTAAGAATCCAACGGATATTATGATTGATGTGCAGGCACCACCTTTTATACCTAAACTTCTCCTTTATCAAATAGATTTCTTGAGGTAGTTTAAACATGGCTTATTTTAGTGATCGTGTAGATGCTGGTAAACGACTAGCAGCGGCATTAGCGCATTTTAGGGGCCGAGATGGTGTTGTTTTGGCAATTCCCCGTGGTGGAGTAGTCGTCGGTTATCAAATCGCGGATGCACTAAACCTGCCTCTCGATGTGATTATTCCCCACAAGCTGGGGGCACCCAACAACCCCGAATTAGCTATAGGTGCCATAACTGAAGACGGTACCACAGTCCTTGATAACAACGTAATAAACTACCTAGCCATAAACAACCAATATATCCAAGAAGAGAGCAAACGGCAGGAAGAAGAAATTCAACGCAGACTCAAAATGTACCGCCAAGACATGCCCGGCCGTAATGTAGCGGGGCTTCACGTAATCATAGTCGACGACGGCGTAGCTACTGGCTCCACCATGAAAGCCGCCCTATTTTCAGTCAAAAATAAAAACGCCGCAACAACAACCATCGCAATTCCAGTTGGGTCTCCTACAACCCTACAAGAGCTAAAACAACAAGTGGACTGCATCATATGTCTCTACACACCCAACTCTTTCCAAGCTATTGGACAATTCTACAATGACTTTGCCCAAACAAGCGACCAAGAGGTCATAACCCTGCTTAAAGAAAACCAAAAAAACTGTGAATAGCCAACAGTCAGCTTGACATAGCATTTCATGTTTTGTGTATTTTTGTGGATGCATCTTTTAGTCCAGAATTTTTATATTTTTTGATTAATATCTATTTAGTAGAGCGATTTTTAGAAGGTGAATTTTTGGCAAAAAATAAGGGTGAAACTTATGAATGTGAAGATTGCGGTCTTGTCGTTGTCGTTGATAACCCCTGTGAATGCGATGAAACATGTGCGTTAATATGCTGTCAGGAACCTATGCGACCCAAGGGTGGAGCAAAGAATTCCACATAAAAGATAACAAAGTATACCTGTTTGTTTTTCTCCATTTTTTCTTTTATTTTCATTATTTGTTGTGTATTGTTATGGTTTATTGTATGGTAAGAGCTATTTCTGGGGATGATATGAAGCAGGCGGAGTATTTCCTCGGTATCACACCCTTTTTCCATTTATCGACCGTTTACCCATAGTTAAAGTTATACTTTTTGGTTGGAAAGTATAAATATTTTGTTATACTTGTTGTTTATTGGTTAAATGATATGCCTGCAAGAACTGTCGGTCCTAAAGGCCAAGTTGTAATTCCTAAACGCATGCGTGAAGCATTAGGATTAAAACCAGGTGTAGAAGTGATTTTTGAGATGCGCGAGAAAGAGATCGTGATAAAGAAGCCCGAAGTTAGCGGCAGTTATGCTGACTATTTTATGACTACCTCTGCTCCGAAATTAAAGAAATGGGTAAATCTCAAAGAATTACTGGAGACGGAAGTTGATGAAAGAGTCAGCCTACGTTGATTCAAATATTTTCCTTTATCCAGTGTTATACTCCAAAGAAGCTGACCCACGAGTAAATAAGGCAAGTGAGATTCTAAAGAACATAGCAAAGGGTGAGTTGTTAGCCTTCACGTCAGTGTTAACTTGGGACGAGGTTGTTTGGGTGGTGAGAAAAACAATGGGTATTACTGAAGCTCAAAGTCAGGGGCAAAAGTTGCTCGGATTTCTAAATTTACAGTTCATAGAAGTTGACGAAAATATTCTTAGTCAAGCGCAGGGCTTAATAAGCAAATATAGCTTAAAACCCCGTGACGCCATACATATTGCATCAGCAATTAACCAAAAACTAGAGTTAATGATTAGTGATGATCAAGACTTCGATAGAATAAAAGAAATTAACCGTATCCCTCTCACATAGTCAATAACTGAATAATCACCCTTCATGCAGGTTTACACACCGTAAAATTTTACTCCCTCAATGAGGAAACCCGTTGCAATGGGAAACCTGCGTATATTCAATTCAATTTTACTTCAGTCTTATTCACCAATAATGCCCTAAAGCAGTTAATTCAATACAGGAAATATTTTGTTAAGACACCTCAAGTTTGTATATTCATGTTTAAACGTTATATACGGAATACTTATTTAGACTGCAACTTTTGAAGGTTAAATTCAAAGTTCAAAGGGCTGTCTATTGAAAATCAATCTTGCAACAACAGATATTGCTGCAATCGCTGTTTGCTCAGCACTCTACGCGGCATTTGGATACTTAACATCGGGGCTTGCTTTTTTTGGTGTAGGTTTTCTTCCCGCAGTTCTCATATCTGCAGTTTTTGCAACACTTTACGGTCCCTGGGTTGGCGGAATAAGCGGGGCCATCGGCATATTCATACGCGACGTGTTTGTACACGGAAACGCCCCCCTAAGCTTAGTAGCAGGGGTTCCAGCAAATTTTATTTTATTCTTCTTGATTGGTTACCTATACACTAAAAACATCAGTTTAAAGCAGGCCCTCACATGTGTCTCTTTAGCAACTGCGGGATTATTGGTTTCTTCAATTGTTTTACTCTCTAATCCGGCTTCTGTGGCCGCTATGACCATTTGGACCGGTGCATCAGCTGAAGTATTTTTACTTACCTTTGTGTTAACAGTAATTGTAAGTTTAGTTGTTATTACGGTGGTGTCTGTTCGCTGGAAAGAATGGAGAAGTTACGCTATAGGTGCCATAGTTGGACAAATCGCTGGTGGTCTTTTGCTCTCGATAACAGTATGGTTAGTAAGCCCCTTATTCTTACAAATTCTATCAATTAATGGAGACCCTTTAACAGCTATTTACGTTTTACCAATTTTCGTTTGGACTATAGCCACCGAAATCCCCTTTATTTTGTTAATTGGGCCTCCTATAATTAAAGCCGTTCAAAGCGCTTTTCCAACCCTGCAATACCGAACTAAACCTCAAAAAAAGGGTGAATGATTGGCCAAAAAAACCCTTAAAGCATTTGCACCTGGAGCCATCTCCAGCTTCTTTGAAATTTCCAACACAAATCCCAACGGCACACCCATCACTGACTTACAATATATGGGTGCAAGAGGCGGCGGCTTTGGACTTCAACAGGGTACCCACACACAAATCACCCTCGAAGACGCATCTGAAAACAATATTCAAATTTCCATAAACAATCAACCAACCACAGAAGCCAAAGTAACCCAAGCCATAACCCAAACCCTCCTCAGCCAAGTCACCAAAAAATATGCAATCACAATCCAGCATCAAATCGACGTCCCTATCGGTATGGGTTTTGGAACCAGCGCCGGCGGCGCCCTAACCACCGCATTAGCCCTAAAAGAAGCCCTAAACTTACCCCTAACTTACAACCAAATCGGTAAAATTGCACATTTAGTCGAAATCCAACTCCAAACCGGCCTAGGCACCGTGAGCTCGCTAACGTTTGGCGGCGGCCTCATACTGGTCACCAAACCAGGCGCACCGGGTATCTGCAAAATCGACCGTATCCCCATAAACCCCAACTATATGGTGGTCCTTGGTTGCTATAAAACCCTAATTCCCAAAAAATCAGTGTTAACTTCACCCCAAAAAATACAACAGATCAACATCTATGGTCAAAAAGCCCTTGAAGCCATCCTCTCTGAGCCCAGTTTGGAAAATTTCTTGGCACAATGCTGGGCCTTCTCGCAAAAGGCCGGGTTTGCCACCGACGGCATATGTGAACTCGTCAAAGTTGCAAAAAAAGCCGGTGCAATCGGGGCCGCGCAGAACATGATTGGTGAGGTTGTGCATGCAGTTGTACCTAAAGAAAAAGTCTCTTTGGTAGCAGAAGCTTTTAGACAGACCTTGCCTTCAAATCAAGTAATGGTGAGTGGAATAGATTTTGAGGGCGTCAGGCTGGTAAAATGAAACCGTACAAAAAAGTTGCAGTTGGCGGAACATTTGATGAGTTGCACAGTGGGCACAAAGCTCTTCTAAACTGTGCTTTTGAAGTCGGCGAACAGGTTGTTATCGGCCTAACTTCTGATGCGTTTGTAATGCAAATCAGTAAGCCCCACAAAACCGCCTCTTATACAGAACGCTGTCAACGACTTGAAGCGTATTTGGCGCAGATGGGGTTGGTTGGGCGCGTCCAAATTGTACCTCTAACAGATTCCTATGGGTTAATGCTCTCAGCTAGAGATATAGAAGCTCTTATTGTGAGCGAAGAAACCCAGAAAATAGGGAAGGTAATTAACCAAAAAAGGCGGGATGCTGGTTATCCCTCTATTCAGCTTGTTGTGGTGGATATGGTTCCCGCCCAAAACCATCGTCCTATCTCAACAACCCGAATCCGCCGTGGCGAAATCGACCACAACGGACGTATGTTGCCGGGTCTATCAAAGTGTTGAGTTGAAAAGCGTTTTTAAGGGCAAATACCCCGACAATCTGTCAGAAATAACATAAACCTGAAAAGAAGAAATCATGTTTTCTTCATCATTTTTCGTCAAAATAAATAGTTTCGGACAGTCTCCGAAGGGTTCCAGATGCGATAAAATTATGTTTGGCAGTTGACGATTATTTATGTATTGGCGTCTGTCTGGAAGCCAATTAGCCTTATAGTGCAACTACATTTGTTGCATGCGAGAACAAGTTCTGTGAGCTCATCGTTAACGATTTCGGTGCTTATGATTTTATAATTATCTTCTGTTTCGTCATCAGGAGAGATGGATGTACCACATTTTGGGCATGCAAATGAGCCGTCACCTTCAACATCAGCCGTGTTTATCGTGTATGCTTGGGTATTCTTTTCCGTTTTCTTCACTGTCAGGGCCTCATTTATTTTTACTGGTTTTCTTTTTATTAAATTAACTGTTACTGGCTTGTTTGCTTGTAAAATTATATTATGAATTCATAAAAAAGGAAACCCTGATAGGGTTTATTATTTAGGTTCGGGCTTCTTTTTCGAAGCATTCCGGAGAAACATATTCACCGTGTTTCTTTTCTGCGTCAATTAGTCTTTGGCGTTGTTGGTAGAGGATGCCGAAGAGTTCTAATGGTGTGTCTGTGACGTTTTCTTGATAGAACCTCTGTACCCGTTCAATCTTTGCAAGGTTTTCGGGAACACGTATGGTGAACTGTTTGTTGTAGTCTTCTTTGTTGTAGTCTTTGTTGAGGACTTCTTTGAAGAGTTTCTTTAGGTCCTCGTATTTAGGTATGTAACCCGTGGGGGTTTTTAGTGCGTCTACTTCATTATGAACTCTTAGCTCCATCCATTTAATCCAGACATGCTTATCTTGAGGGCTGTTGAGGTACTTGCCGTTTTCGATGTCGCGGAGGAAATAGTTAACACCAAAAACGATGGGTTGTTTTTGGAGTTTGCTTCCAAAATTTAGATTGTTTGAGACGTTTTTGCCCATAGGGATAGAGATAAAGTCTTGAATGCTCATCATGTTAATCTCGGGAATGCCCTCTTTGCCGATAGTGGCGAATGTTGTTTCAGTTTCCAATGATGCACCGTATGCAATAATGCCGTGTTCCCAGTTGAAACTTTGTTGGACGGGCACGTAAGCTTTTGCATCACGTCCACCATACATAATACCCCCTAATTCGACGCCATCGGGGTTATTAAGCTCAGGATCAACGTTTTCGAGCGCTTTTAGAGCTACTGCATAACGTGCATTTTTATGAGCGGCCGGAACATCGTTGCCTGTTCCATCTTTTTTGCCTTCATACCATGTGCCAGTGTAGTTTAAACCGTCTTTAGGTAGATCTTCACCCATGCCCAGCCAGTAGGGTTTGCCGTCTTTTACAAGGATATTGCTAAATACGATTTCTCCAGGGTTAGTTAGGACTTTCCAGATTAGGGCGTCGTCTTTGGCTTTTACATCTTGGATAATGCCAAATATGCCTGCCTCTACGTTGACTGCGCGGGCAGTTGAGTTGATGTCGCGTATGTAGGCTATATCGTCGCCTAGGATGGTTTCGCCGGGTAACATGGCAGTGGAGGTTTTGCCGCATGCACTGGGGAATGCTCCTGCAAAGTAGGTTTTGCGTCCACCGGGACCGAACACGCCCATGAGCAACATGTGTTCTGCTAGCCAACCTTCACTGCTGGCTTTGCGGATGGCTAAGCGGAAGGCAAGTTTTTTGAAGCCCACACTGTTGCCTGCGTATTGGGTGTTAACACTGTAAATTGTTTCGTCCATGTGGTCGATGTAAATTGCTTTTTTGATGTAATCTACGCTGACCATATCGCTGTTAACTTTGCCGGCAGAGTGGACAACTTTGAGGAAATCAGTTATGTTTCCTGCTTTTACAAACTGGTTATAGCCTGGTCTGTAGAGTAGGGATTCGGAGTGTGCAACATACCATGAATCTGTGCATTGCAACCCAAGGATAGTAAAGCTGGAATCGGCTGGGCCCAGAGAGATAAAGCGGACAATCATGGTTCTGCCGATCATGCTGTTTCTAAGTAGACCCCTCACTTCTATGAGGCCTTCTTGTCGGTCCATTTGGTTGAGTGCTTTGCTCAAGGTGGAGCCTTTGGCAACGAGGTATTTGGTTGCTTGGCGGTCTCGTCCTTGATCTTGTTCCCCGTCAAAATGCACGGTGTGTCCTTTTGTGTTTAGGATGGCTTTTTCTTCGCCGGCGGCTATGGCTTGTTTGCGAACATATTCGAGGTCTTCGGCGCGGTCACTGCAGATAAAGATCTTTTCGGGGGCGCAGAGGTCGTTTTCTTTTGCGATGAACTCGTGTACGTTGGGGTTGTCAATGGCGTTGAGTTTTTCAAAGTCTGATTGGCTGAGTTTGGGTTGTAAGGCTTCTAAATATGGATTCATAGCTATCCAGTTTCCTTTAGAGTTCATTAACGTTTCCTGGTGCTCGGGGGAAAGGTTGGCATTCTGCGATATGTTTGACGCCTGCTATCCATCCAACGAGGCGTTCTATGCCTATGCCTGCACCGGCGGTCGGTTTTAATCGGCCGTCTTTTGCCATTTCGATGATTCGCATATAGTTTTCCTTTTTGACTTGGTCGCGTTCAATTTTTTTGATGATTTTTTGATAATCATTTTCGCGTTTGGAGCCTGAGAGAACCTCTCCGAACTGGGGCAAAAGTAGATCATAGTTATCCCATCTGCCTGTTTTAAAGTCTTCAAAGTCGTAGAATTGTCGTGGGATGTTGGTGATCCAGGCGGGTTCTTTGAGGTCGTTTATGAGGTCGGCTTCCCAGTTATCTACGCCGTATTTAGTTTCGAGGTCTGTGCGGTCATAGATTTTAAACGGTGTATTGGGCACTTTTAGGTCATTTAAGCGGCCCAAGGTAGTTAACTCGGGTTTGAGGTCTTGTTTTAGGTTTTTGATGAGTGTGATTAGGGCTTCTTCGACAAGAGTAAAAACATCTTTGGAGCTGGCGTTTACCATTTCAAAGTCGAGCTGTGTGAATTCGTAGATGTGTCTTCCGGTTTTGGCGCGTTCTGCTTTTTCGATGCGGATGTTGGGGGAGAGGATGAATAGTTTGGGGTAGACGGTGGAGGTTGCTGCGAGTTTGTGCATTATCATGCTGGTGGTGGTGCGTACAGGTTTGCCATAGATTTCAAATTCGATGCGTTTTTCTATGGACAAATGTGGGTCTGGCCACAGAGGATCAGTGCTTTGGCTTAGCACTACTGGGAGGAGCCATTGAAAGCCTTTGTTGATGTAGGTGTCGGTGAGGTTTTTTAGGGTGTGGGTCATGAGTTTGCCTATGCAGGCTTTACGGGTAATTTCCTCAGGTGTTAGCTGATCTAGGGGTTTGGGAATTTCAGGTTGTTCTTGGTTTAGCATAAGATCACTTATTTATCTTTAAATTGTGGTGAGGGACTAATAAATTTTTTATGAAAAAACGTGTATAAACTACAAAAGCCATATGTTTTTATGCCTTAAACCTGTAATATTTACAAATGAACGCTAAACTCGACGAAAAAGATCAAGCAATTCTTCTTCTCATTCAGGAAAACAGTAAATTAACTGCCAATCAAATCGCTAAAAAAATCAACATCCCCATAACCACCGTCTTTGCCAAAATCAAGCGTATGGAAGACCAAGGCGTCATCAAACAATACCGCGCTATTCTTGCACCCCAAAAACTCAACCTAGGCACCACGGCCTTTATTTTAGCATCAGTCTCCTACAGCAAAAACAACGAACCCCCAATCACCCAAAGAGACGTCGCAGAAGAAATCGCCCGTCTCCCCGAAGTACAAGAAGTTCACATCATAACTGGCAACTGGGACCTGCTTGTCAAACTCCGAGCCGAAAACGTAGAAACCATCGGCAAATTTGTCGTGGACAAACTACGCCGCATCAAAGGCCTAGACAAAACACTGACCTGCATGGTTTTTGAGACCATAAAAGAATCAACAAGCCTGCATCAACAACTAAAACAAGATCCCCAATAAAAAATCTGCCTAACTGCTGACTAAAACTTGATTAGATAGCTAGCCTCCGCTATAGCCCCGAGGTTTATTTCGACCTCACTTACCCATGTGAGTTTTTCAATTTTTCTACTATAAACCCTGGTTAGCGTTTTTTCGGGGTCGGCCTCGTTTACGTTTGGGTTTTTGAGGTAGCGCAGAAGAGCTGCATCCCTCAGGAATCTCAAACCCAAACGCCCTACACACATCTATCTGCCCACCCACAAACGGCGTGATTATCTTTCCCCAACCCGGATGCTCAATACAACGAATCGAGCGCATCTCATCTAACACCTCCAAAGAAGAAGAAAACAACTCTGACAACTTGGTGCTCTTCCAAATAAAACGCAAATACGAACCCAAAACAAGCGAAACAAACAAAACAAACAACCGACCCGTCTTACCCTCCTCAGACCACACCCGCTGCCGATCCGCCACCATCTGATCCTTCATCATCGAAAAACACTTCTCCTGCTCATCACGCAGCTTGTACAACTCCAAAGTCTCCATAGCACCAAACGCCACCCCATTAGTCATAATCGCAAAAAACCCTGACACACGCTGCGCCTTAGCAACTTTTGCCTCATTTAGAACAAAAGACACCATAACACGCGTTTTAGGATCACAAACCACCCGATAGAATCTAAAATCGCGCCGAACTGCGGCCTCATCGCCCATAACACTCCGCTTTTTTAGGTGCTCCTCAAGAGCCGCCCGCTGAGCACAGAGCACAATATCTAACTCTAAAAGCTCGGTACCTCGACGTATCGGATCAAAATAAAGATTCAACACCAACCCAAGAGTTGTCTCAACTCCCGTATTTGAGTCCACAACCCTATAGCCCACATCACACTGATGATGATAGATTCGTTCCTTGCCATCAACCACCATCCCCTCCGGCCGACCACTAAACTCACCCAATCCCTCAATAACGCCCAACACATCGCGCTGGCCTGCTTTGACACACATAACAAACGCCTGCCCCCTTGCGATAAACTCTAAGAGGTTGTGCAGTGAATCATAGCCGCGATCGGTAACATAGACCAGGGCTCTAAAGTCGGCGTGTTTTAGAACCTCAAGAATGGTCTCAAGACTCTTGGCATCGGGCATGTTGCCGGGGAAGCTTTGGTAGAATACGGGTAGGTGGCTGGTTAGGGAGTAGACGACGACTTCTGTTGTTTGGGGTAGGGGGAGGTTTTCTTTGTTTTTGCCCCAGCGTACTTCGGCTAGTTTTGTGCCGTAGGCGGTTTTGGTGGTGGAGTCAAGTGCGCAGAGTTCGTCTTTGTCTAGGTGTTTGGCGCGTAGTTTTAGCAGGTCGAGGCGGTGTTGTTCGGTTATGTTTTGGGTGAGTCTTGTGATTTCTGTGGGTGTTAGGGGGTGGGTGCTTGGGGTTTTGGTTATTTTTTGCCATCGGGCGACTCGGTTGTAGGTGTGTTTGGTTAGGTAGGGGAACATGGCCAGGGTTAAAATGTCATCTATTATGGCGTGATTTTCATGGAATACGGTTTGTAGGTCTTGTTTTATGTTGGTTTTTTGGGCGATTTGTTCTAGGAGCCAGATGTCTCCGTAGAGGCGGTTTTGGCATTGGGTGCAATCTGGGTTGGGGGTTGTTGTTTGTTGTGTTTGTGTGTTTGGGGTTGTTGTTTTCTATGGAAAAGCCGGTTTGCCCTGACCAAAATTAACGACTCAAAAGCCAATATTTTTCACAAAAACCACCCAAAACCCACAACAAAACATAACACACCACAAAAAACCCCAACAA
>WQVG01000070.1 GCA_009781675.1 Candidatus Bathycorpusculum acetigenes
CACAATATCCCAAACATCGCGCTGCACAATATCCCAAACATCGCGCTGCACAATATCCCAAACATCGCGCTGCACAATATCCCAAACATCGCGCTGCACAATATCCCAAACATCGCGCTGCACTACATCTTGGTGTATTGTTTTTGCGACATCAACAGATACTTTTAGTGAGCCGCGTAGATCAATAGTGAAGGTGCGGTCGCATGAGTATGTGTAGAGTTTGCCGTTAGGGTTTACAAGTGGTTGGACTAAGGGTTGGTATACGACTAGGGGTTGGCTGTTGCTTCCGACACTGACTAGAAATTTCATTCCAGTTATTACATTGACTGCTTTTGAAGCTGTTGCGCTGAAACTAATAGTAGCTTGAGATGTATCGACGGGTACGCGTACATAAAATGACACGCCTGGTTTTATTTGGTTTATGGTAGCGGAGCCTGATGTTGTAGTTGTAAATGCTGCGTTTGCGCCGCCGGCAGTAAAGAGCAGGTTGAAGTTAATGTCTTTTAGTGCATAGCTGTCTGAGACTTTAAAGGGTCCATAGTAGGCATACATTCCATTTTCTACTCTGGAATCGGTACCTTGTATGGTAACAGACAAGTTGTCGTATTGTGTTGCTAGATCGAAACGGTGGTTAAATACGTCATTAATTTCTGCTTCTGAAATTGCACTGCTTGTGATGCGTGTAATGTCGGAGTGGATGATGCGCCATATAACTGTCTGTGCTAGGGCGGTGCCTTTTGCGGTTTCAAGTCCGTAGTTGATTGATACATAGTTGAGCACTGCTAGAATCTGATCTTTTTGGGTTTGAGTCAAACCCGGATAGTCTTTTAATTCGACCAGCTCATACTTCACACCGAGTGTAGTTGTGACTTTCTGATTTACGCATATGGCATAAATCACAGAACCATCTGTACCAACTAATTTCATCTGAGTTGCCGACGCAGTAGATGAACCGCTGCCGGTATAGATTGTATTAGTTGATGAAGTCCCATTTACAAAATCGGTGAGCGTATAGATGGGGTCCGCTGCTCTTGCTGTCTGCGGGAGTGCCGCAAAACAACCAACAATAAGAGTCAACAGTATTACAATAGATACAGTGTATCTCATTTTGCTTTTCATTACATTCACCTTACAATTCTATTTTCATCACATAGAATCGCTAGCCAAACAGAGGCAAAAACGCTATTTAAAGAGGTATTGCAAAAGAAGAATAACACTCGTTTAGAAATATTACATAAGAAGCTATACCACCAACCAACACACTGCACCCGCCAAAGCGCATAAACCAACTCCACACCCAGATAAACCCAGACAAGGGCAACAACCCTTTACAGAGGCATGGAAGATTACGGCTAAAATAAAGAACATCACATATAATCCTATCGGTTTTAACATTTTACGACCCGACAGAGAGCCATTTAGCAACAATATTTAGTCGTAGTGGGCTTTGCTTTTAGCGGTTAAAATACAACTTTGGATCTATAAAACCTGAAATCTAAAATTCAACCCCCTAAAGAGATAAACATGCTTTTACAAGTCTAACAATATCAAAAAAAATAATGTGTAGCAATTATAGTTGTACACATAAATGCGCCTCAAGACGGCACCACGTTTAGGCACCATTGCTTTTAGCCAGCAGCAACACAGACTACACGTTCCATCGACAAATGCACAGATTTTATGACGATATCTGTATATGCTTCAAGTGTAAGACATTGACTACTATTCAGAACACGAGACTAGGGGAGAAAAATATGAGAACATTTGGAACACAAGCCATAGGAATACGCACACCCATCATACATCAAGGCGATGACCTACCAGAAATCATCGTCAACTCCATTACTGAACATACCAAAAAAACTAACACCACAATATACGACCACGACATAATTGGCATAACCGAGGCAGTGGTCGCACGAGCCCAGGGCAACTATGCAACAACAGCTCAAATCGCCGCTGACATCAAAACCAAATTCCCCACCGGACCAGTCGGGATTGTCTTTCCAATTTTGAGCCGCAACCGATTCTCAGTGCTACTAAAGGGTATAGCCGCCGCAGTTGACCAACTCTACATCCAACTCAGCTACCCCACCGACGAAGTCGGCAACCACATCATAAGCATGGAACAAATCTATGAAGCAAACATCAACCCCCACAAAGACGTGTTTAGCGAACAAGAATTCCGCCAACGCTTCCCAGACCTCAAACACAAATTCACCGCAATTGACTATCTTGAACTCTACCGCAACCTAGGCAATCAAGCCAAAATCATCCTAGCAAACGACCCCTGTGAAATACTAAAATACACCAAAAACATCATAACCGCAGACATACACACCCGCACACAAACAAAACGCCGCCTCCTAGCAGCCGGTGCTAAAACAGTTTATGGGCTTGAGGACATACTCACCAAAAGCATCAACAACAGCGGATACAACCAAATCTACGGACTCTTAGGCTCCAACAAAGCAAGCGAAGACAAAGTAAAACTCTTCCCACACTCCTGTGAAGCATTTGTAACAAACGTCCAAAAACTCATCTATGAGAAAACAGGCGCAAAAGTCGAGGTACTGATCTATGGAGACGGCGCCTTTAAAGACCCAGTCGGCAAAATATGGGAACTCGCAGACCCAGTCGTATCACCTGCCTTCACAGACGGCTTAATAGGCCTGCCAAATGAACTCAAACTAAAATACATCGCCGACACCGAATTCGCCCACAAACGAGGAACCGAAGCCCAAGAAGCCATAATCGAGCGCAT
Organism: Candidatus Bathycorpusculum acetigenes; assembly: GCA_009781675.1. Taxonomy (GTDB): domain Archaea; phylum Thermoproteota; class Bathyarchaeia; order Bathyarchaeales; family Bathycorpusculaceae; genus Bathycorpusculum; species Bathycorpusculum acetigenes. The sequence continues at coordinate 2,765 of WQVG01000070.1, forward strand.
ACGCCAAAAACAAAAAAACCTCATAGGAAAAGAAGAAACCGAAGGAACAACCCCCCGCCGCCTAACCGATCTAATCGGCAGCCTATGTGACCTTATAAGCGGCAGCGGCGACAAAGGAACCCCCATCATACTAATCAAAGGCTACTTCGACAACTATGCATGCGAATAACTCAAGCAAAAACAAAACACACACAAACACACCCATATTTACCTATTCTCAACTACTTGACAAGTTTTAGCGTATGCCTGCTATTGTTAGTAAAATCATGTGACAAGTGCGGGAGCTTGTAGATTTATCGGACAGAGATCTGTAGAAAGGGGGTTTGTGGCTTAAACATCCTGATACGGCGCGTCTGTCAGAAGAGCGTTGAAAATACTATGAGACTCTGCATCTGAAAAGAGGCAAGAAAACAACTTCAAACAAAAGTACGATTACTGTTGTATAGAAGTGATTTGTCATGACTCATTCAAGGCATAAGTTTATTCCTATGAGTGCGCCGCCGCAAAGCAACACAAGTACCACTTTAACGCCTGTTTTAATGAACCCTGCGTTAGCGTTACACACATCAATAGCCCGGGTCGAGTAGTAGCTTCCTGCTTTGGCCATGCACAACAGATTGGTACGTTGATGGATTGCATTGGCTTTTGGGCCGTCTGCTTATGCGGGAGTTGAACTACCAGCATCATCAGAGGACTCCAGATTTCTTACTACTTGCAGATAAAATGCGGGAATGGACAAAATGACAACACCTATCAGCAGAACTATAGCAAGGGCAGTAACAAGAAAGATAGGGCCTACATTAAAAATCCATAGAGTCAAGGGAAGCAACGATACTGCACCTGAACAAAAAAGCACATAGAGCAACCAGGCTTTGCGAACACCCCATCGCTTTACAATCTTAAACCAGCCATCCCACATAAATAAATCACTAAACGTGAGCGGCTTAGAGAAATCTGTTTTAGTAGAAGCGGCAGTTGCTTCCCTTAAGCCCGCTTCAAAGAATTTAGAATGATTAGCAAAAACAAGAAGCGCCGCAGCTATAAAGAAACCCCCGCTTACAACAAGGGGCATAATAAATGCCTCAGGTTGAGCAAAAGATAGTGATGCCGACGCGGCAGCCATTAGTATAAATGCGAGACCACCTATTTTGTAAATTCTCTCTTTGAGTATGAATCCTCGGATGATTACAAAAGCGGCCATTGCAATAAAACCAGCGGCACCTAATAATAGAAAAGATAGTGGATTACTCATTATAGCCCCGCACAAGATTTAATTCCCATTTGATTTTCAGATATGCCAGATTGCCTCACTTTTTAATGCTCTCCTGCCTTTTAAATATCTTGAACAGCTTGCGGCGGTTGCTGGAATTGACTCATTTGGGTTATGGCATCTACCTTAAAATCAGGAACTATACTTCGAGGAGTCGTCTTAAACATTGAGAAGAAAAATAAAGCAACTCACATAATAGCTTTTCACAGCAAATGAGCCGGAAACAGAAAACTGAGCTGGGGATTTTTTAGTTTTTTAGTTATCAGTGGGTATTTTCCATTTTTCAAGATTGAGAGTAACATAAAATATTATAGTTGCTCATTAAATAACTATAGTTGATTATAAATGAGTGATAAAAAACTTACCACGATACAACTTACAAAGTCAGCTGTTCAAGAACTAAAAAATATTCGGAAATACCCAAGAGAAACCTACAACGAAACAATTCTAAACTTGATAAAAATAGCCAAAGAATCTAAAAAAAGAAAACAATATGACGAATTTCTACACACCATCCAGCAAGCAAAAATGAAGGAACTCTGGGACAACGACGAGGACGAGGCTTGGGAAGATGCCTAAATCTGGAGATGTCATCCTAGCAACAATACAATTCACCGACACAAACGAAGTGAAAACAAGACCCGCCATAGTTCTCTTTGAAGAACTCGGCAACATCATAGTAGCAGGCATAACAAGTAACCCCAAAATGAAAGGAATACCCCTCAACAAATCAGAGGGCGCCATAAAAGACAGTGTCATAAAACTAAACTACCTCTTCACCATCTCAACCGAAATGACAAAAAAAGTGCTTTTCCATCTTAACGCCGAAAAAAAGCAACTAATCTATTCTGAACTGACTAAACGACTCGGCAACCTCAAAACTAATTGAAATAATTTCAATTAATATTTATTTAAACATCACAAAACGTTTTGTGTGAGATAAACAGTTTTATCAGAACTAAACTAATACAATTTTTATGTAGAGTGCATGAAGTTGTTTGAAAACTCAAGTTTCAACTAACAACAAAAGTTAAGCATTGAAATTATCTCCTAAAAAATTATTTTATTTAACGATGAGATTTGCTGTGTGGCACTCTAAAAAATTTGATGACACAACATTTTTGCTCTATCCTGGTTTGTTTATTTCCATGCTGTCTCACTTGTGGCACGTAGCCTTTCTTCACGGCTCATTTTAGCTAGCCCAATTACCCTGTCAAGTTGCAATTCTAATGCTTGGGCAATTCGACGTCCGTATTCTTGGTCTGCTAGGTAACAGTGTGCGGCGTGGCGGCATTTGATATTCTCAGTTACAGAAGCAATGCTTGCTGCGGTGTTTTTGATTAGTACTGCTCGTTTGTCCTCACTCATAAGACGGTATAGATCGCCGGGTTGGTAGAAGCAATCATCGTTTATGTAGGGGTCATGGTGATCGATTGTGCCCTCTGTTGCAAGGGGCGGCTCAACATATTCTTTCTGTTCTGCCCACTCACCATAACTGTTGGGGTGATAACCTTTTGTTGCACCATAGTTTCCATCAACACGCATTAACCCGTCTCTATGATAGGAATGCCGGGGGCATTTGGATGCGTTAACAGGGATTGAAGCATGATTTACCCCTAAGCGGTAACGCTGGGCATCGCCGTAGGAAAACAACCTGCCCTGCAACAATTTATCCGGAGAGAGCCCAATACCTGGAACGGTATTAGAGGGATTAAAGGCAGCTTGCTCTACATCTGCAAAATAGTTTTCAGGGTTTCGATTAAGCTCCAATATACCCACCTCGATTAAGGGATATTCTTTGTGACTCCAGACCTTTGTTATATCAAATGGATTGTCTTTGTGTTTTTTGGCTTGCTCTTGGGTCATGATTTGGATATACAGTGTCCATCGTGGGTAGTCCCCCTGTTCTATGGCATAGAATAGATCATGTTGTGCGCTTTCTCTGTCTTTTGCAATGAGGGCTTCGGCTTCTTGGTCGGAGAGATTTTTAATTCCCTGCTGGGTTCTTAGATGAAACTTTACCCACACACGATTGTTTTGGATATCAAATAAGCTATATGTGTGGCTTCCAAAACCGTGCATATGTCTATATCCGTTGGGTATGCCGCGGTCAGACATCACAATTGTGACTTGGTGAAGTGCTTCAGGCAACATGGTCCAGAAGTCCCAATTATTTTGGGCCGATCGCATATTGGTTTTGGGATCACGTTTAATGGCATGATTGAGGTCAGGAAAATGAATCGGGTCACGGATAAAAAACACCGGTGTATTATTACCCACTAAATCCCAGTTCCCCTCCTCGGTATAAAACTTGATTGCAAAACCGCGTATATCCCGTTCAGCATCCGCCGCACCGCGTTCTCCTGCTACAGTAGAAAAGCGGACAAAGACCTCTGTTTCTTTACCGATTCTAGAAAACACTTTTGCCTTTGTGTATTTGGTTACATCGCCTGTAACCGTAAACTTGCCAAAAGCGCCGCTACCCTTGGCATGCATTCGTCTCTCAGGAATAACCTCCCGATCAAAATGAGCCAGTTTCTCTAAAAACCAAATGTCCTGCAAAACCATCGGCCCACGCGGACCAACAGTACACACGTTGTTATGATCCGACACAGGTGCCCCATTTTCTCGCGTAAGCTCTTTCTTATTTTCATTCATAACCCGCTATTCCTTTCTTCTTATGTAACTATACTATTGCGATTCTTGAATTTAAGAGTAGATTGAAGTATGCATTATGCACGAAAACCTTTTTTCCTTTTTTTGTGCACCTTTACCCCTCAAAATATTATCAATCAAACGGTAACTTAAGTTGAACTACAATGTATATGCCTAGTTAGCCCCACTTATTTCTTTTTATGATTCTTTGTTGTCGTTCGTTGAGATTTCATACTGTTACATTACGTAAATTTCTTTTTTTCCATATATCACATCTTGTATCTGATACGGTACATGGTAGCATCTGTTACATTTTCTATGATAATTCATCGGTTCTCTATGACCCAGATATTGTAAGGTATGTATTCAGCTAAATATATGCCAATTAAAAGGATGAAGCATACTTGTGTTTTTTGAAGTAAACAAGTAGGCCTATGCTTATAGCAACTACTACCAATATAGCAGTGATCCCTAAGGTTGTTGGAAAGGGTTCTGATTCATTCTCTACTAGCGGGTCATTAGAAATTTCAAAACTCACTGGGTGCACTAAGGGGTTGTTGTCAACGCATGGATCTGTGCCGTGAGAGCTGTTTGGCATGATGTCATAGTCATAGGGTGTATCCCAAATGCCTGAATTACCTATTTCTTTCGCATTGGGATATTTTGTGGTGTAGTTGCTCCAATAATTACCCTCAACCTGTGGTGGTCGAGATAAAGTAACAAATATCCCACTGCTAACAAAATCATTTTCAGTTACAACATCCTTACCGCCACTATTATAATCAATAGTTATGTACGAATTATTGAAAAAATTACGTTTAATCAAATTCCCCTCACCACCACCGCCTACGAGGTGTATGCCTGAACTATCAAAAGTATTATCTATGAAACTATTGTTGTTTGAAGCAGTATATATGCTCCTACCTCCCGAATTGTATATCCGCAAATTTTTCACCACAACATCACTACAAGGATTGAAAGAACCCCCAGCGTGCCCAACTAAAACTATCCCTCTTGTGTAGTCTACCCCTTGAAAGGTGTACCCTGCACCATCAATTGTAATACCGCTTTTTTCAACCATTATAAAACCATAAATATCACCTGTAAAGGTGTAGATGTCTCCATCCCGATGAATTTTATCTGTCCCCTCAACACCCCCATCAGACAAGATAGTTATAGTATCATATGTCTGAGCACCCGCCAAATTAACAAACAAAGCACAAATCACTGCTGAAATCAACAATACAAAAAACAGTAACAGCCCAGGCTTAATAAGCCCCAAGCGGGGCGTAAACAACTTGAAAGTCAATCGTTGATGCCAAAAAATAGTGCGGCCTAATTTGGGAGACCCTATCACATTACCCAACTCGCTTCAATGAATTTCCCTATAACGCATATATTGTTTACTCGCTAACGGCTTTGGGAAGTAAAATCATAACATTCTCCCGTCATATACATTTTGACGTTCAAACAATGATTAGTTATGTATATTTGTGCATGTGTGCCTCAATACAAAGTAACATTCACGAACTGAATACATACATTGTAAGAATATGAAAAAAGAAGTTATTTGTTTTTTTCAGATCTTGCAAAGAAGAATGTACCTATTACAAGACAGATTAACGTTAGAGCACCGATTGCGGCAAAATTGATTATCGGATTGAACAGAGGGGTTTCAACACTCGTAATAGTTCTGGCAAGGTCTATACAGTAGGTCATAGGCATAATGCGGCTTAAAACAAGCAATACCGGGTTGGACTCGTTTATAGGGATAACTGCGCCCGACAAAAACATTTGCGGCATCACTAAGAGCATTACAGCATAATTTGCCGTTTTTTTATTTTTAATTAACCCTATTAAGATCATCGCCATTGCTCCACCGGCAAAGCACATAAGCGGAGAAAGCGCCAAGATCAGTAATAATTGTCCTGTTGGCAACACTATACCCATAACTAGTCCAACGATAATGGTCCCTATCATGCTAACTATTGCGCCAAAGGTTGCACCCAATATTTTTCCTATAACAAGTGAATAACGCGAAACAGGTGATACCAAAATTTCTTGATTGAAATCTGTTTCATGATCATCCACAAGCGACGTCATACCCATAGCCGTCACCATAAACAACATATTTACCAGCATACCAACAAGCATAAAGGTACCCAGACCCTCACCACCCGCTATACCTAAGATATTACCCCCAATTAATCCCATCATAAAAATCGGTATAACAAAGAGCAAAACCAGTGTGCTAGGAGACTTGAAAAATACGGTAAGTTCTCTAGCCATCACAGCTATGATTGTATTTAGTTCTCTTAACAGGCGAGATTTTTTACGTGTTAAAACTTGTTCACCCATATTGGTTATGCCTCCGTTCTGTTGTTTGTCTTGTTTAAAAATTCAATATAAGCATCCTCTAAAAGGGGTTCATGAATTTTTAGCACAGACAACTTGGTCTTTAGTTGGGTGATAATTTCTTGTGGTGAATCAGTGTATGGGACAATTACATGTTCAGCTACAGTGTAGGACAAATTTAGCGCGGAAAGTTCTGACATTAAGGCATTACGGTTTTGTGAATCTAAAATTAGCTCTTGTTTAAGTAAACTTTTTTTCAACTCATCAGGAGAAGAACAAGCGATGACTTTACCGTTATTTATAATGCAAACGTTATCCGCATTTTCAGCCTCATCTATGTAATGTGTCGTAAGAAAAATCGTTGTGCCAAATTGATTGCGAATACTGTTAATATACGCCCATAAACCCCTACGACTTACTGCATCTAAACCTTGTGTGGGCTCATCTAGAAATAAAACATCAGGGGTGTGAATTAAACTGCGCACGATTTCAAGTTTTCTTTGCATTCCACCCGACAACTTTCTCACAGGTTTAAACAGCGCATCAACACTTAAGCCCATGACTTCCGCAAGCGCGATTACCTTGTCACGATAAGCTTTGGGCATCAATTTAAAAGTCGGACGATAACTACACATACCATAGAGGCAAGCATGAAAACGGATGTTTTCCTCAGCGGTAAGTTGACGATCAAGACTGGGTTTTTGAAAAATAATACCCACTTTTTCTCGAATTTCTTGTGCTTGCTTATCTATGTCAAAACCTGCAATTTTAACATCCCCAGATGTCTTTCCAAGAGTAGTTGTAAGTATTGAAATTGTTGTAGTTTTTCCAGCTCCATTGGGACCTAAAAACGCAAAAAACTCGCCTTTTTTAACTGAAAAACTGATATCGTCAACAGATGGTGCTTTCGCCCCCTTGTAACGCTTAACTAAATTCTTTACCTCTATCACTATAGCACTATTATCCGCCGGTATCATTCTAAGAACCTCCGCTGATGTGTAGTTTGTTGATTTAAACCCCAAAACCCCTAGCACAACGCCTGTTCATATAATTGTCGTCTATTTTGTAGTTTTTTAGTATATACCTGACTTTTTAGCCGTTTTTATACACTAGGTTTCTTATCTTTTCTTGTTCACTTTTTAGCTCAACTATAATTTCCCACTCAAACTTGCTTTTTGTATCCAGCAGCTTTACGCGGTA
>WQVG01000071.1 GCA_009781675.1 Candidatus Bathycorpusculum acetigenes
CAAAAACAGCAACATCAGCAAACAACACATAACCAAAGCCCTCAAAAAACTAGAACAAACAGAATTAATAAAGAAAACCCGCACTGTTGGCCGCTCCGAAATGTACCAATACAACATGAACAACAAAGCCGCCGAACTACTCAACAAATTCATCCTCGAAATCGCTTTCCAAGAAGGCGAAAAAATCGCCACAGACGAACTCAAAAACCAACACCCCCAACAGCCAAACACCCAGTCTATCGAAGTCTAACAACCAACACAATATAACCTGCCCCAGCCTCTTAGGGGTATGAGTCATCGTGCCAATCTGCATCCGGCGGTCAGCCAAGCCGAAATCGACGTATTCTGTGAACTATCCAAACAAGGCCTAACCACAGGGATGACGACACAGAAGATGCTGATTCTCAAAGCGACGTATCCTGATTTTTGCTGGACCGAAAAAAAGAAGGCGGTGTATCTGGACGGTAATCCGGTGCATCAAACAAATAAGGCTGAGCGGCGCGATCAAGAAATCGACGAACTGCTAGAGTTGCGCGGCTGGGATGTACTGCGCATACCCTACAACCCACCCCTAACCCATAAAGAACTAGAAACCATTATGATACAAATTAAACACTTTCTATCCAAATAAAACAAAATTTAAATACACACCCATAGTTAAACAATATGGGTGAGGCATTTCAGTATGTCGTCAACATCCATTTTCCAACCAAAAATAGGTCGAGACCAACAGGCTTTTCATCGACAAACAGAAATACCTCACCCAAACACCCACCCATCCTAAGTGGAAGAGTTTAAATTCATTATCTGTTCACTCCTCATGTGTCCCTCAGATAGTTTATTTGGGGTTCGCGAAGCGTTTGGAGCGGTGTCAACTGTGGTATGGAGACCCACTCCAAACGTAAGCTTTCAAGATTTATCGTATTTGGTCAATAGGTTTTTAGGGCCGTGCATCGGCGTGTAAGGCAGGTTTCTTCTGCGCGCACAGCTTTATTTTCAGACAAGCCATAAATCTTAGATAGCACTAAACAATCTGGGTGAAGAGAGCCTGTGAAGCGCCAACCAACCCAGTCATTACACCCACGTTAAAGTTTGTGGGCTTTCAGTTCTCAGCGCGGAGTAGGAACAGCCTCACCCAAAACACCAATCTCAGAAACTTACCGCGATGATTTAAAGCCCAAGCTCCGCATCATTTCAAAAAGATCCACAACTTCCACACCAAAAAATTGACCTACATCAGGAATTCACCAAATTCGAAAAAGTTAACCTATTTGTATTAGTTAATCTATAAGCATCCGTATATTGCGTTTTTCCCTCCTGAACACTATTATCCAATGCCATAAGGAAACGCGCATCAATTCTAGATGCCAACGCCACATAATAATCGCCTCCCCCATTATCTTTACGTGATGCATTAAACCTGCCAATTACATTATTTACTGTTTCTCGATACTCCTCTCTGCTGATAAACTCACAATTCAAGGCCTTTCGGGCAATCACAATGGAGCCACACCTAAACTTTTTTGCTAAAAACGATATCAATTCCCGAGTTTCTTTAGACCTGTTTTTTTTCCACTCTAATTCAAACAACTTATTGGGCACTAGTAGATCAGCGGTAACAGCATTACATACAACCTCAACTTGCTTAACTGCACCTGAATCGCCATAGCGGTCATCGTAAACATTATCCAGCCCAAGCCAAATGTGTATGACCTCATGGATCAATGAAAACAGTTTTCCACCCTTGGAATCATTAGAGTTTATAAATATTAATGGCGCATAATCATCAATTAATGTGAAAGCCCGAAATTCATCAATATCTAATTTACGATGCGTATTACTGCCCACTATGCCGTTTTGCATAACTACAATGCCCATTTCGCTTAATCGCTTTTTGAAGAAATTGAAAGCTTCAGATACATCAGCCACTTCATTATGCCAATCGAGGGTAATATTTAACGCATCGCAAATATGCTGAACGATTACTTGTTTGTTAGTTTGACCTTTTAGAGAACCCACAAACGATAGTTTATCATGTTGGGCGTCAATTAAATGATCCCGCATCCATTCTTGAATTGCTTCCATATCGTTTAAGGTATCAATCAACTCTCTGCTGAGTGGCTTGTTGTTTGTTAAACTGCCCATGGTTCGGTATTGCATGATTGGAAAGTTTTCTTTTGGAGGTTCGTTTAAAAAAAAGTAGCCAAATGGAATGTGTAGTTCACGGCTTACTTTTTGAAGTTTCTTAAAAGTGGGTTTTTCTTCGCCGTCTTTCCATTTTTTTAAATCAGTATAAGCCGTTTCTGAGGCATATTGCATAGCCCAATCAAGTATCTCTGGAGCAACCTCCACAATGATTGATGGCATACAATAACTCTCAATTTATTTTTGCGATTATAGTTTACTATTTTATAATAATGTTTTGGCTACGTAGCTGTTAATTTCGCGATGTTCTAAAAATTGTTTTGCTGGCTAAACAGACCCACACATCAATCTACTTAGCGCTAAAAACCAAACCAAAAGAGTCGTATTTAGACATCTTTGTTAGCGATATATATCAAGATCTAGATTAAACCATATTAAGAGTATTTTTTACCTCTCTGCAAAATATCTTCGAGGTCCAAGTATGATCCCAAATACCAAAATCAAGTCTAAATTACAGGGCAGCTATCGTAGAAAATCCCTCACAGGCCCTCTACTACTGCTTGTACTGTTAGGTTCTTCTCTATTTATCTGTACACTAACAGCAGGAGCTGAGGATTCAACCCTAAAAAACGCAGTACTTGTTGGAAACGAAACCGCCCTCCAAACAATAATCAATACAACTATGGAACCCGTTGTTATCGCTCTTACAGGCGATATTCAACTCACCCAAACCCTCCACATCCCCCAAGACAAAAATGTCACCCTCACAAGTAATGCCGCCGGCCAATTCTTCAAACTAATCGGCCCCACAAACACCACCACCATCACAGTAGACTCAGGGGGAATATTGCAACTTGACGGCATCCACGTAACCCACAACAAAGATATCCCTGGACAAGGAGTAGAGAATTATGGCACACTCACCCTATCCAAAGGTGAAATATCAGGCAACACCCGCGGCGTATACACCCAAACGGGTAATTTTATTATGTCAGGGGGTACAATTTCCAACAATAACGAGGGGGGTGTGCACAACTATGACGATTTTACTATGTCTGGGGGTACAATTTCTAACAATAATGCCTCTAGTTATGGCGGCGGCGTGTCGAACTATCACAATTTTATTATGTCAGGGGGTGTGATCTCGAATAATAACGCTTCAAGCGGCGGGGGTGTGTATAACTATCTTAACTTTACTATGTTGGGCGGCGAAATTTCAGACAACACAGCCGCCGGAACTGGTGGAGGCGTTTGTAGTACCGGCCCTGGTAACTGGTTTAGCATGTTTGGGGGTGTGATTTCCAAGAACACCGCTGCCACAGGCGGCGCCATTTCCCTCCACTATACTAATTTCGATTTGTATTTTGGGGTGATTTCAGATAACACCGCTACCTCTGGTAATGGCGGGGGCGTGTGGGTTTCATGGTCTTCTGCGTATTTGTATGGCGGCATAATTTCAGGTAATCAGGTATCAAACCATGGCGGTGGTCTCTATTTAGCTACAAATGCCTGGCTTGTTGTTTATGATGGGGTGATATTTTCAAATAATAAGGCTATCGCACCCTACGAGACAGTCATAGTAGATTACGAGGCGTACTACAAGTATATAGGAGCTAATGTTGTTTGGACTGAACCGTTTACGCATGGATACAACAACTATGACATAGGATACATAGGCGGCGTACTCGCTAATACCCAGCCAAGTCCCTCTGTGAGCCCAAGCCCAAGCCCAAGCCCAAGCCCAAGCCCAGATGTAAGTCCCAGCCCCAGCCCCGATCCTACTTCCAGCCCTACTTCCAGCCCTACTTCCAGCCCTACTTCCAGCCCTACTGCAAACCCTACTGCAAACCCTACTGCAAACCCTACTGCAAACCCTACTGCAAACCCTACTGCAAACCCTACTGCAAACCCTACTGCAAACCCTACTGCAAACCCTACTGCAAACCCTAGCCCCAGCTCCAATTATAGCTCAAACACCGGCATACCCCTAGATATCTTAGTCTGTGTAGTGTTGACAGCAGTTATTGTTTCAGTAGTCATTTCATTTTTTATCTCAACTTCAAAAAGAAACCAATGGCCCGAGGACGAACTACGTACAGTCTAAAACATATCAAAAAGAGACAGGCACAGGGCGTTTTTTTCAATCCGCCCATAGATTCATTTCAAATTTTGCACCCTTTTTTCCGCAGGTTTTGGGGGTTTCGCGCCGTTTTCTGCGCCCTTTTTGGTTTAAACTCTGAGACAGTTTTTGGTTGTTTTTTGCGCTCTTTTTGGAGTGTTGGCGGGTAGTTTAACCGCACAACCACCCCATTTTACCCACCAGGTGATTTCACACCTATTTGATTCTGTTAGCCAGCTTTCGCCAAGTTCACAGAGGCACTCAAGACACATGTAACCATCAACCAACTCTACATTACACCCAAGACAAACGATACAATCCCCATGATTCTCAGCATCAGACCCGCCAGCATCACCTAGTCATGGTAGCTTGGCGGCTGAAAACTAAAACGTTGTCCAATCCTAAATCCTTCTCCACAACAAACAACCAACAATCCATAACATACAATCCACAAGCAACATACTACCTTGCGCCCCTCCAAACCGTACTACTACCCTAAGCCCTCTCAAAGCGTAGTACTGCAATACATGCCTAAGAAACGTAGTATAGAGGGGTTAGAGGGTTAATTTGACGTTTGCTCCATCAATACAGCGCACATCACAAACCCGGTGGCCGCATTGGCAGCGTCTAAACATCTTTTTGGCTTTGGCTTTGTTTTGGGTCTTGATTAGGCGGCCGGAGGTGAGCCGCCCGCAGCCCTCACACCAAACATAATACGTCTTTAGCTTTCTCGTCTCAAATGCACCTCTCGTAGATGGGGGCAGCCGCAAACTGGGCAGATGTCTTGGTAGTCGAGTCTTTGGCAGTCCACATCATCCCAATCATTAGATGCTACATAGCCCATATCTGGCTTTAGGAACAATTCGCCACAGTATGTACACTCATAAACCATCAAATCACCAGCAAAGAATAGGGGGGTTATTGTTCGGGGTATCCGTTTATGATCCAGATGATGTTTGTGCTGTGGGGTGCGTGGCGGCTTTGGATGGTTATGCCGTAGTCGCTTGTGGGTGTGTTGGTGTAGGTGCATTTCTGTAGCTTGACGTGTTCGTTTTGGGGGTCAAAGAGATACACGGGTTTTTGGGTTTGGCGTATGCGACATATTGAGAGGCGGCCTATGCGGGTGAATACCCGAGGGGAATGGGTAGTCATGTTAGGCGGCCTCCTCAACAAGCGCAACCCAGACAACCGCGTTTGCTATGTTCCATCGTCCACCCAGTTTGATCTGTGAGCGTAGGCCGTATCTTGTACGTTTGACACCGTCGCCGTCGTCATCGTGGCTAAAGACTACGAGTTTCATACGTTCGCCCCGTGTGTTAAAGACGCTGATCACGCTTCCATAAGCGGGTTTGTCACGGCGCAACACATACACCGTGTCATCATTGCCCCGCTCAAACACAATAGGAGACAATGCAGGGGCTTTTTGATTGATTGTTTGTTCGATTTTAACGATTGCTTCCATTTTTGTTTTGCCTCATTACCATGAGGCATACATCACACATATAAATATTACTACCTTATTTACTACCTTTATATGGGTAGAAAATAAATATAAACTTTGTTTGATTGCGTGTTTGACTACCTCTGCAAAGGTAGCAAGATTTATATTTTGAGTTGATTTATGGAGGCGTGAACGTGTGAGGTGATAATGTGGTAGAATGGACAAAAATAACGCCAGCACACAGCAAAACAAAAGCAAAACGTATCACCATTCCCGAAGCAATTGCTAATACGTTTAACTTGGAGGCGGGAGATGCTATCGGATGGGTGATTATTGCAAAAAGTGAGGGCGTATTGGGTGTGGAGTTAGTGTTTGAAAAACAGGCGAAATGAGGCAGTGTGGGAAGTAGAGTAGAATTGTAATGTTGAGGCAAAACAAAAATGCCCTACTCCCACGGGTTTTGAGTGCGTTTTATATGTTATGTATGTTTCTATTGTTAATCGTTTTACTACCCACACATAGGTAGCAATATTTATATATTTAGTTGTTGTACGTTCTATTGAGGCAAAACAAAAATGAGTATTCAATCTCAAATAGTAAAACCAGAAGTTACCCTAACTACCACCCCGCAATTAAGAGTCTACATCGCCAACCTTGGCCGCTACAATCAAGGTGAGTTGGTGGGCGGGTGGATCAACCTGCCAGCAAGTAACCAAGAAATCCAAACCTTCCTAACCGAGGTCGTCGGCTTAGATGAGCAACATGAGGAGTACAGCGTTCAAGACTACGAGTCCATCTTTAGCTTAGAGGAGTATGTAAACATCTATGACCTAAACCTGCTGGCTGTTAAGCTGGAGGGTATGTTGGAGGGGGAACGAACGGTTGCTGCCTATTACTGCATGAGTAATGGCATCCGCCACATAATTGATGTGGTTAATGTGTGTGAGCAGCTATCCGATTTAGTCTACACTCAACTAGAGGATATTTGTGGGGGGTCTAGAGAGGAGCGCCTAGGCTACCTCATAGCCCGGGAAACTGGTTTAGAGGCTGAGTTGGAGCAGGTGCAGCTCTCAAACGGGATCTCTGCTACAGACTATTTTGACTATGAGCGCTACGGACGCGACATCGCGCTTAGCGATGGCTACTTTGCCGCGGAGGATTTGTTCATACACTACACAGGCGATCTAGATGAGAAGCGCTATACCCGTGAAGAGTTAAGAGAGCGGCTAGATGACAGCCGCCTAACAGTTATCGCATAGGAGGTGTGAGTATGACCAAGCAAGCCTGTCTGGAGAAAAGAGAGCATGGCGACATATGCCGCCACTGCGGATTGGTGCTACGCTGGCTAAAGGTGTCCCGCGGCGAAGTCATCGTTTTGGGGCTTTGCGCCGACTGCGTCAACGACCCAAAAATCAACCCCTACGCCGATGGCTGGAGGGGTTCTGATGGGTGAGCAGTACAGCCGCTTCTGTCCCCACATCAACCGCCCCGCCGCTGTATGCAGCATCATGGCTACACAGAACCTGCGATGTGTAGTTTGTTATCGGGAACACTACGCCAACCCAAAACAGTACAGTCGATGCTTCTATAACAAACAAACGCAGAACCAACCCCTGCCACCTATAGCTGGAGAGTTATGAGTGCAACTCACAACCCCTTGTGAGCAGTACTTAAGCAGTACTCACAACCGTTTGGGAATAAAGCTTAAAAATTACCATCAAAACAAGGACGAAAAAAGGGATTAATATGTGGTCATGTGCCAAATGCAATAAAACAACCGCCGAGGGCATGTTTTGGGACGTCACAGAAACACACCCCGAACTCTACAAAAAATACCTCTGTCCCACCTGCTATACAAAAACCAAACAACAAAACAATCCCAGTCCACACATAGCAAACACCTCACCACCCAAATTACCCCACTACCAATTAAATTATGAAATAGCACAGAGCCAACAAAGATTATCAGACATCACCACAGCCTACACAAACGGCCAAATAAGCAAAGAAACGTTTATGGAGACAACCAAAAAGCTTGAAGCCCAAATCGCTTTATTTGAAGAAATGCGGGCCAAAGGAAATTATGAGGGCTTCATAAATTATAAGGCGGCGCTTCAGCCTAGCCTTTGGTGGTATTTGGTTCCTTTGCTTTTTGCTTTACTTGGGGGAGTACTTGCTTATTTGGCTCTAAAAGATGAAGATCGCGATATGGCAACTAGCCTGTTTTGGTGGGGGGTTTTGGCTACGTTTGCTTATGTTCTTTTTTGGTTGATTGGTATTCCGATGTTACAGCGTTCGATGTATTATTACTAAGTTTAGGGTTAAGGAACTATAAGTAAGCGATCCCTAACCTACTCCTCCCGCCTCTATGGAGCGTCATCGTTTTGGCAGGGCTTACTCGCAACATTATATGCTGAGGGCTGTCTTTTGTTTTGTTTTTCCGGCATTTTCCGGCATTTCAGGGCCGTTTTTAGGTCGTTCCATTATTAAACATACCACTTTTTTTATGAATTAATTGATAGATTTATGGAGCTATAAAAAAATTTACCAGCAAGTAATTTTGAGTTAGCACATAATTTACAACCTAACTCAACGACTCAACGCTGAGTCGATTATTTTATAAGACAGACTACACCATAAACTAACCAACAAACAACCTCCCAATCAACTTCTTGTCTGGGAGGCAAAGTGCCAAGCCTCAGGCTAGGCGCCTGCGTCTCCTGCACATGCGGGGTGGTGCAGACCCAACTCTCAACATTCTAAAACAAAACAACAACCAAAACAAGGCCACTATTATGCGTGCTAAAAGTAAAAAACAAAAAGACCTCCTGCGCAACCTCCTCTACCTACGCAACAACCGCGATAAAACCAAAACCCGCGAAGAACTAGCCGCCCAAAAATACTGCTACCAAAACAGCCAATACACCAAAACCCACAACGGCCTACCCGAAACCATCTTCATCGGCACCCCAGACAAACTCACCGGATCAGTCCTTGCTGAACTAGGCGGCTTACGTAGTGGACCAGTTCCTGAATGCCCCCAAGGACTTGTTATTCACGACGGCAAACGAACAGGCGCATTTGATTAACCCAACTTAACACTAACCTAAAGTAGCAGTTTAGCCCTTTTAGTATGGCTGTCTGTTGCCTGCTTCCCCTTTCGGCTTGGCGGCGGCAGCCAAACATCCAAAAATTATACGGTTATGAATATATGCCCTCAATCACCATGGAGGAGGCCCTAGGACTTGTTAAACCGGTCAAACAAATCAAAACCAAAACCGAAAAGCAAAAAACGCCCCTGCTAACTCCCAAACAGCAACAAATCGAGATCCGACGCGAAAAAATCATCACCCTGCTCTTAGAGGATGATTTAGACATAAAAACTGTTGCCAAACAGTTAGGAGTAAACCGTGATACGGTGCTTGAGGATTTTAAGACCTGGATTCAAAGTGAACAAGCCACCCACTTAACCCTTGAATGGTATCGAGCATACAAAAAAATGAAAAAAACCAACAGTTCCCGAGCCTTTGAATCCCTAACCCGACTACTTACAAAAATCTTTGAAAAACAAGCCAAACTAGAAGTCAACGTCCAAAACACCACCAATATCCAAGTTAATCTCTCCGAACAAATCAAAACCCTAATCGATATAAGTGAGCGACCGTGCAATGCAAACAACACCAACCCCTAAGAACCATAACGCTTCTGGGTTACCCCGCGACTCTGGGGCAGCAGCAAATAACCGGAGCCGTACTCAACCCCGAGTGCAGACGGCTTGTTATCTGCGCCATGACCAGATATGGCAAAACACGCTTTGCCGCCATCGGCCTATTACTATTAATTGCCAACACCCCCATAGCCCTCAAGGCCAAACCTAAACGTATTATCATAATCGCCCCCCGGGTGGAGCAGACAAAGATCCTAAGAAGCTACATCTCAGAGCATATTGCCGCCAACCCTATCCTCTCCGCCTTGCTCGATGATAATACCCGCACCACAACCGAGCGGCTAAAGAAAGAAACCAGCAAACGCCTCCTCACCTTCAAAAACGGCTGGTCCATACTCACCCTAACAGCCCACGCAGGCAAAAATGAAGACGACCCCGCCTCAAACCTCATGGGCTGGGGAGGAGACATCATCGTCCTTGACGAAGCCTGCCTAATACGCCAAGACGTCTACACCAGCAGAATATCACGCATGCTAGGCGACGACCCCCAAAACAGCAAACTCATCATCTTGGCTAATCCGTGGTCGAAAAATAACTTTGTCTGGGACGCATACCAAAACCCCACCTACAAAAAAATTCAGATCGGCTATCAACAAGCCTTAGCCGAGGGCCGCATAACCTCGGGATATCTCGACGAACAAAAAGCAATTTTGAGCCCCTATGAATGGAAAGTCCTCTACGAATCCGAGTTCGCCGACGAATCCGAAGACACACTCATACGCTACGAGTGGATTGAGCAGGCCGTCCAGCGCCACAAAGACCAAACCATACAATTTAGCTCCCAACCCCGCATG
>WQVG01000072.1 GCA_009781675.1 Candidatus Bathycorpusculum acetigenes
CAGGCACGACGTCTTTTGTCCAGGCAACGATCAAGACATCTTGACCGATCTGGATAGGACGACTACCCGAACCAGTGCCAACATATAGCCAAGTGTTAGTGCGTGACTCAGTTACTTGAGCAATGATTGGCATCGCTATTATTGGAATTGTCAGTGATACTATTAGAATTGCACAGATAATATATTTTAGTCTGTTATTTTCTGTTTGTTTCATTTTTATTTCCTTCTTTTTGATGGACAAATAGAGTTTAAGTAGCTACAAACTTGTCCATTCTCCACAGCATTTGAAGCAAGTAGTATATTAGAGTTGTGTAAAAAGGGCTGATTATCGTATTATTTCGCTTTTTATCTTTCTGATTTCATGTTATTTATAGTTTAGCTATCTTCGGTAGGCTTATCCGTGCTTCAGGTTGCATCATATGAACAAAGGCTTAACTTGGGTCTCGGCCACATCCAAATTAAGCACCCATAAGGCCTTGTTCATCAATTAAGCATATCACTCAAGGCTACAAACCAGTTAGGTACCCTAGCCAATAGGTGTTTACATATTTAGAGGATTTCTGTTTCTGTATGCGTTTTTGTATAGGGGGTATACCGTTGGTTTTCATGGAGTAGGTGTTGTAGTGTTGGCATTGGTAGTGTTGTGTCCAGTTTTGGTATTTGCTCTTTTTGTGATGTCTTTGTTTGTTTCTTTTTGGTAGTGGGTACGTGGAGTTTTGCAAAACGTTGACCTGGTTTCTGGGTCTGTATTTGGCATTCTGGTCACCAGTAGCGCTTGAAGCGATCAAACCATAAAACGCATTCTATCAGGGCATAATCAAGTTTCAGAAGGTGCTTTGTCAAATTGCAGATCAAATGAGATTAACCACCGATTTACCCACGATACCGCACAATAGAAAACACACATACTCAGATTTAACTGAGATATACTATACAACTGTGGAAAAGAAGACATCATATCTGCACAGAATAATAAGTGAAGTGCCGTCACTTTGAGCTAAGGCTTTAAATTCGTGAAACCCATAAACCCATCTCGCAATTAACAATTATATGCAAGAAGGCTTGCTTTATGGTTAAAAAAATATTCACAGCAGAGGCGTATCAGCTCCCATTTTTCAAGCAAGAAGGTTTTATGAGAAAACAGTGTCCCAAATGTGGCGAGTATTTTTGGACGCAAAATCAGAGTCAAGAAACCTGTGGTGAATCGGGTAGTGACGAATGTGGATGTTACAGTTTTTTGGGCAATCCAGCTACAAAACGCAAGTTTACACTCTCTGAAATGCGGGAAGCGTTTCTTTCGTTCTTTGAGAAAAACGGACATACCCGTATAAAACCCTATCCGGTGGTGGCTCGTTGGCGCAAAGACATCTACCTCACCCACGCCAGCATTATCGATTTTCAGCCCTATGTTACGGAGGGTATTGCTCCGCCGCCGGCAAATCCGTTGGTGATTTCTCAGCCCTCTATTCGATTAACCGATATTTCCAACACCGGCCCAACCTTTGGGCGGCACCTAACCATCTTTGAGATGGGTGGTGCTCACGCTTTTAACACGGCAGATAGAGAGGTCTACTGGAAAGACGACACTGTGCGGTTTCATCAGCGCTTTGCAACTGAAGTGTTGGGCATACCTTCTGAGGAAGTTATCTACAAAGAAGGGGTCTGGGTTGGCGGTGGTAATGCAGGCCCTGATGTGGAGTGCATCGTGCGCGGTCTTGAAGTTGGTACGTTGGTTTTTATGCAGTATAAGGTTGTGGGTGAGGAGTTTGTTCAGCTACCCATACGCACTGTTGACACGGGCTATGGTATAGATCGCTTTGCATGGATTAGTCAGGGTGTACCAAGTCTTTTTCAGGCAATTTATGGCGGTCTCCACGATAAGGTGCTCTCGATGGCGGGGATAACCAACTTAGATAACGAGTTTTTGTTGCGTGTGGCCAAGTATTCGGGATTGGTGAGTGTGGATAAACGTGCCAACCGTATGGTTGCCCGTAAACGTGTCAGTGAGCTCACAGGTATTGATTTAGCAACTCTAGAGAAGGTTTTGGTACCCATCGAGAATGCTTGGGCAGTTCTTGATCATACCAAAACGTTAAGTTTTATGCTCTCAGAAGGTGTGGTACCATCCAACATCCAAGAAGGTTACCTTGCACGACTCTTATTCCGTCGAGTTTATCGCTTAATGCGTAGTCTCAATATGTCGCCAGATAGTCTCTACGATATCATAGAGATGCAGGCAGATTATTGGATAAACGATTTTCCTCACCTTAAAGAGTTACAGGGTGAGATCATCGAGATGCTCAAAGTTGAAGAGGAAAAATTCAAAGATACACTACAACGAGGAGAGGGATTGGTTAAACGTATATCCGTCGACCTCAAAGCCAGAGGCGAAAACAGACTCTCGGAGGATAAACTTGCTGAACTCTACGATTCACAGGGATTGCCCCCTGAGATAGTCAAGCAGGCAGCAGAAAAAGAAGGAGTAGAGGTTGGGGTTCCAGAGAACTTTTATGCTCTAATCGCCAACCGGCATATGCAGGCATCTAAAACCGTAGAAGAGACAGACGTCAAATTTGAAGAAGACCTTGAAAAAGCAGCAGAGCAACTTCCAGCTACCGAACAGCTCTATTATTTGGATGCCTACAAAAAAGAATTTGATGCCCAGGTACAGAAAGTCATCGGCGGCAGCTATGTTGTACTCAACCAGACCTGCTTCTATCCCGAAGGTGGCGGACAACCCAACGACCTCGGCACCCTAACTGCGGGGGGCATATGCTATGAGGTGACAGATGTGCAAAAAATTGGCAAGACCATTGTGCACAAACTCAAAACCCCAATTGCATTCAAGGAAGGCACAACAGTTCAGGGTAGACTTGATTGGGAACGTCGCTATCAACTCATGAAAAGCCACACTGTAACGCATCTCATCAACGGAGCCGCTCGTCGCGTCTTAGGTGAGCATGTTTGGCAGTCCGGTACTCAAAAAGGACTTGAAACCTCGCGGCTAGATATTAGCCACTACCGTAGACTCAGCCAAGAAGAAACGCACAAGATCGAAACATTAGCTAATCAAGCCATTGCGGCAAATATGAAAGTCGAAACCAAATGGTATCCTAGAAATGAAGCTGAAACCCTCTATGGCTTTCGCCTCTACCAAGGTGGCGCTGTCCCCGGCAAATATATCCGGGTAGTGAAAACGGGCGATTGGGATGTAGAAGCATGTGCAGGCACCCATCTGGGTAGCACTGGCGAAGTGGGTTTTGTTAAAATCGTCTACACAGAACGTGTGCAAGATGGCGTGGAACGCTTAGGGTATGCTGTGGGACTTAAGGCGCTTGCGGCTATGCAGCAACAAGAAACCCTGCTTACAAAAGTTTCCGAAGTCCTCAATGCACCAGTAGATAAAATAGACAAAACCGCAGAGAAAGTGGTAAAAGAACTCAAAGAGGCCCAGCTAGAAAAACGCCGCCTAATCAAAGAACTTGCCGAAAAAGAAAGCACAATAGCTACCCAACCCCAGGCTACCGAAGCAACTCTGGAAGTGGAGGGGGTAAGCATCGTTAAACGAGATTTCGGCGAAGTCATCGACGTCAATCGTATGCTCACCACCGCAACAGAAGTTATCAAACGCAACGATGCAATCGTTACAGTTTACTATGGTTCAGATGGTAAAACCTGTCGGCTACTAATTATGGCAGGCGAAACTGCAGTCAAGAGGGGCATTAACGCATGCAACATCGTTAAAGAAGCCGCGCCAATATTTGGGGGTGGAGGAGGCGGACGACCCAATTTTGCACAGGGTGGTGGGACCCTATGTGATAAACTAAAAGAGGCTGTGACAGCCGCTGAAGAGGCAATAAAAAAACAGCTCAACCACTAACGACACCACCCAGCCATCAATAAAAGATTTATCACCCTGCGGGGTAAACCGCTGAAGCGGTTTTCTCAGGGTTTTTCGGTCGATTTTTTTATTAGTCACCCCTTACATATCAAAAGCGCAGGCGATTTAGGCGTGGATGGGTTCAAAACTGTTGTGCTAACAACTCTACTTGTTTCCATAGCGGCAATCGGATTTATAGCCTACGTTATAGGCGATGTCATAGAGAACGCAAAAATTCCTGACCAACAATATGGCACAGTAAGCGCTATGGATCCTGTTACTGATGGTCACCCTGCTAAATATATAGTTACTTTAGAAGACGACAGACAATTGTATATAACCACCAACACAACAACGTATGAGACCATAGAGTTAAACAAGGCATACCTGTTTAGCTGTCGCATAGACGCAAAAAATCATATGATCATCATCGACAGCGCATGGCAAACCAACAGAACAGCAACATAACCAACCACACAAATCGGTCACCTTTCTTGCACTACAACAATATATACTTCCTTGGTTGCTGTATGACAAAGCACTCAGCCAGCCATATAAGCCTAAACCCTGAAAGTTACTGCTTAAAACCGTTGCCGTGCAAGACTTCTAACCGATTTATCCATAGGTTATGATGATCAGAAATAGAGCAATTAAAACAGATAGTCTTTGGCCTACATGCAGTAGTTCCGTAAGCATTCGAAACTATAACGCAGTGTAAGCAAAGATATACCTATGAAATGTCGACGCTACATTACAGGTCGTATAACAGTTTTGAAACGTCTAGGTCAACGAATGCAAAATCGCTGATCGAAAACAAGAATTCGTAAAATAATGCGTTATTGCGCTTTGGCATTGAGATAGGGTTCGCTTTGCTTTAGCAGATCCAGTATTAACTGTGTTTGGCTGGTGGAAAGTCTACAAATTGTGGATTCGGCAAGAAATGGAAGTTGTTCACGGGCGTTCTGGATTATATGCAGGTTTTCCCAAGTTACTGTTAAGTCCTCAGAGGGGATATGTGGGTTAACATCCATAGCCCAAGCGCCTGCATCTAGTTTTTCTGCACCATCAGACAGCGCCGTGAAGGGTCCTATCAGGTTGTTGTCACCGGGACTGTAGAGAAAAATCAGGGCACCTTCCTTGATTGTCTTTGGGGGCGTGATCTGTTTATCGGTACATACATAGCGTTTAGTGCTCAAACATTGTTGCCGGCTTGATTTGTTACAGAGAAACACATAACCATCATACATACAAAAACCTCACATTAACTGGAGTTTAAAGAGGTTTATTTCTCTTTTCTTCTATACCTAGTTATCCCTTTTTGAGTTACTCGGAATTATCTAAGGAATTTTGAGTGGAGGAGATTTTAGTTGAGGGAAGGCTTTTTGGGTTGTTTTACATATGCAGTTGAGCATTAACTGTAGTGGTGTTTACATTGGCTGGACTTTTGGATCCTTTGGTAGTTAAGGATACAACATTGCGTAATCGTATAGTGATGCCGCCGATGCAATCTGGGCGTGCATCGTTTGAGGGTGAAGTCACAGGTAAACTCATTAACTTTTATGTCCGTCGTTCCGCAGCGTTGGGATTGCCTATCGTTGAGCATGCCTATGTGTCAGCACTGGGAAAAATAGGCCCCAAACAACTAGGCATCTATAGCGATAAGTTGATATCAGGATTTGAGAAGCTCGCAGAGGGGATTCATTCGGTAGGTGCTCCCGCAGTGGTGCAGATTAGTCATGCCGGTGCGGTGGCAAACAAGAAAGTTATTGGCGCCATACCTGTGGGGCCTTGTGGCAGAGATAAAACACGTATGCTTGAAAAAAGCGAACTCTACGAACTTGCAGAGGATTATGCGTTGGCAGCTGATCGGGCAGTAAAAGCAGGTTTTGATGGCGTGGAACTCCACGGTGCCCATGGCTACTTACTCAACCAATTCTTTACACCTCTACTTAACAAACGTAAAGACGAATTTGGGGGATCACTGGAAAACAGGATGCGTTTTCCGCTCTTGGTTGTTGATAAAGTACGTAGGCGCATTGGCGATAGACTGTTGCTTTATCGGTTGGGTGCAGATGATTTGGCGCCTATGGGCACTCAACTCGATGAGGCCGTCGTCTTTGCGCAGAGACTAGAGCAAACAAGCGTGGATATTGTTGATGTATCGGGTGGCATGTGTGGCAGTGAACCCAAACAACTTCAGCGCATAAACGGCTATTTCATTCCTCAAGCTAGTGCAATCAAAGAGACGGTTAAGGTACCTGTTATTGGTGTAGGAAGAATTAAAGAAGCAGAATTTGCAGACAAGCTGGTGCGGGAGGGCAGAGTTGATTTAGCGGCGGTGGGCAGGGCACTTTGGCATGACAATTTGTGGCCACAGAAGGCCATTCAAATCCTGCAGAGAACGCAGTAACAGT
The DNA here is from genome assembly GCA_009781675.1 of Candidatus Bathycorpusculum acetigenes. Lineage (GTDB taxonomy): Archaea > Thermoproteota > Bathyarchaeia > Bathyarchaeales > Bathycorpusculaceae > Bathycorpusculum > Bathycorpusculum acetigenes. The sequence continues at coordinate 6,295 of WQVG01000072.1, forward strand.
GGATAGATGGTAAGCTACACCCCCTTGAAAGTTGAATGCGTGTACAAAGTGTAATTAAAGTCAAGGTATGATAGACCCCAAACTTTTCCAATTAAGCAATAGGTATCATAGTGAGGTTTGATTTCGAGCTGTTTCTGGAATTAAAGCCTTTTTCACAATTAAACATATTACTTAATTAAGCAATATGTTCACATCCTAAAAAAAGCTCTAATAAAGCATCAATAACAAAAACAGCCAAAAAACAAGCTCTCTAGGCAAAAACATATTGCTTAACTTTGAAAAGTTTGGGATAGAACAATGAATCAATGTTCTGTGTTCACCTAAAAAACTAAACGCCACGATCATCGATTTAAAAATTAACGTTGACTAATTTCTTGACAGGCTTTTTGGATACACATAACAAGATAAACAAAAAGCAAGTTCAAAGCATATAGTACAAAAACGATGCATATAATTGGTTGTTGATCTGACTAAAATGCACTTCTTTAACTGGTGAATATAAGTTGTTACAATACATTATTATCCTTTAACTGCTTAGTATTTATGGAGCACCCGGATATTTTTGAGGCATTCTTTTTTAATCCCTAATGCTAAACCACAGAGGGCAAAAACAGAGAAATATCCAGTTGACAGTGAACTTTCGGTGCGCTGTGAAGAGCTAGAGAAAGCTTTCACAGAAGCCAACCAAAGGTTGCATTTGATTTTGGAAAGCATCCAAGATGGCTTTATCATCTTAGATCGTAACTGGGTTCTCAACTATGTCAACAATAGTGCGGCAGAGGGGTTTGGTGTAGAGGCAAAAACCCTTGTTGGAAAAAACATCTGGGAACGTTTTCCCAAATATATTGGAACTATTTTCGAAAAGAGCCTCCGCGGGGTTATGACAAATAAGAAAGCGGCGCGGTTTGAATGGGACAAACTATACAACACCTTAAACACATGGGAAATCAGTGTTTTCCCTACATCAAGCGATTTAGTGATAATCTGTCGGGATATAACGAATCGCAAAAAACTCGAAGAAACGCTACGACTAAATGTAGAGCGATTTTCTAAAGCTTTCAACTGTTGTCGAGCGGCTCTATTTATTTCACGCCTTGCAGACGGTTACTTTTTGGATGTAAACGAAGCGTTTCTGCTAACCTTCGGATTCAACCGTGAGGAAGTCGTTGGAAACACAGCGATTGGGCTTAACATTTATCCTGACCTAAGCAAACGCAAAGAGTTGGAACATATGTTACAGACACAGGGCGCGATACGTAACCTTGAAGTAACCATGCAAACAAAGACCGGCATACCCCTTACGCTTACTGTGTCAGTGGATCGCATTATCCTTAACGGGCAGGATGTTACTTTGGGTACGTTCACAGATATAACAGAACGCAAAAAAGAGGAAGAGATTCATAGAGAAAATGAAGAACGCTTAAAGATGGCCCAAGGACTGGCACATATGGGCAACTGGGCATTTCATGTCATGGAAAACGAAGTATTTTGGTCTGAAGAACTGTTCCGTATCTTTAAGCTCAAACCAGATAAGCATGGACTGGATTATGAAGCATACAAAAAATATATCCACCCCGATGATTTTGAGCGGGTAACAAACATAACAGATACATTTTTTTTTGATGGTAAACTCGGTGAATCGGCTGTTTTTGATTACCGCGTGATTTTAGCTGAGGGTTCAGTGCGTGATCTGCATACTGAACGCACCATCGTGGAAGTTAATGCAGCGGGGAAACCCGCTAAAATCATGGGGGTAGAACAGGATATTACGGAACGTAAGAAAATTGAACAACAGCTTGAACTCCACCGTAGACATCTAGAACAGCTCGTTGAGGAGCGAACTAGACAGTTGGCTGACAGCGAGCGCCTTGCGGCCATCGGCCAGACCGCAGGGATGGTGGGACACGATATCCGCAATCCACTGCAAGCAATCATGTCTTCGCTGTATCTGATTAAAATTGACTTAGATATAATGAGTGAAAGCGAAGAGAAAAACGATGCACTCCAAGAACTGATCGGGATAGGTGAACAAGTCAGCTACATTGACAAGATAATAGCGGATCTACAAGATTACGCCCGTCCCATCAAACCCGAATATACAGAGGTAGATATGTTAGAACTGATTGACAGCATCTTCCAAACGGTCAACCTGCCCAGCGAAGTAATGCTTGAAGTAGACATCGACGACTCGCCCAAAATAAGAACAGACGCGACCCTAATGCGACGTATTTTAACTAATTTAGTCAACAACGCGATTCAAGCCATGACAAACGGTGGCACCTTAACCATACACAGCCACCAAGATAAAAAAACAGACGAAAATATTATTGAGATAAATGATACTGGAAACGGAATACCTAAAGAGGCCCAAGAGAAGATATTTACACCGCTGTTTACCACAAAATCGAAGGGACAAGGCTTTGGTTTAGCAGTAGTTAAACGTATAACTGATGCACTAGATGGCAAAATAAGCTTTGTAAGTCAAGAGGGCAGAGGAACAAAGGTCAGTTTGAGATTCCAACAAAAAATATGATGAAAGTTAGCGTATGTTATAGACTCCAAACCGACAACAATAAACCACGATTCACTCAACACCAAATAAACCCTCAACCATACAAAAAACACACCCCCTAAAACGACTATGGATGCAAAAAACCAGCAACCACTACAGTCATGCCAAATGATACGGAGAATAAAACGCATAAATCATAATCGGCTGACCGGAAGATAAAAAAGAGAAAATCGCCCTCCAAGAATTTGAATCTAATGATTAGGCACCGCTTCTTGAGGCAACAATGTAACTAAACATGCCAAAATCAATCTCAGTTTAATCGCCCGTTAGCTAAAACAGACGTAAAATACTGTTTTTAACGATTTTTTGTGGACCGAGCGGGATTTGAACCCGCGGCTTCCGCGTTGCGAACGCGGCGATCATACCAGACTGATCTACCGGCCCAATCTACAAAAACACTTAAGCATCCACATTTAGAGGTTTCGGTACTACGCTGACCAGATTTTGGGAACAACTGATAACTGAAGGGTATTTGAACAGCAATAAAAACGTTTTAGCCTTAATACACACCACGCTTAACCAATCACTTAAAAAACAAACGCGTAGCAATAATAAACAAACACATTTTTTCATAAACGATATATACAAAAATCAAAGCAACATTTCCTTCCCAAACGGAATCCTATTTTAGAAGACCAAATCAATGTAGCTTTTATCAAAAATTATAGTGTCAACTCACCCATTGAAGCATTATCGTAGTTTTCAGGATTTGTTAAAAATTTTCTAAAAAACACATAAAAAACTAACACAACACCAGCAATACTAGCAGGTAAAACTAAAAGAACTATAAAATCTAAAGACGCACTAGGGCTAGGACTTGCACTTGGACTAGAACTTGGAATAGGACTACGACTAGAACTTGGTCTTGGACTAGGACCCGAAGTAGGCGAAGTAGGACCCGAACCAGAAGAAGAACCACCAGAAGAAGAACCACCAGAAGAAGAACCACCAGAAGAAGAACCACCAGAAGAAGAACCACCAGAAGAAGAACTCGAAGTAGGATCGGGACTAGGACTCAAAGAAGGACTATGATCAGAGGTAGGACTTGGGCTAGGACTTGGGCTAGGACTTGGGCTAGGACTTGGGCTAGGACTTGGGCTAGGACTTGGGCTAGGACTTGGGCTAGGACTTGGGCTAGGACTTGGGCTAGGACTTGGGCTAG
>WQVG01000073.1 GCA_009781675.1 Candidatus Bathycorpusculum acetigenes
CCTATTTTTGCTTTTCTATCTGTCTTATGAGCAAAATTTTGGGTGACCTTGAAAAATCACGTAAATTTAACTAAAAACTCATCCAACACCTGGGAAAATTATCTTCGTTTTTGCGCAGTCTGAGTTTCCAATACCCATCCGACGTGGGCGAAGGAAAATTGCCTGAAACCTTCGACACAAGAACAACTAATCAGAGGTAAGGTTTAGTTGGTTATCAAACTCTTGTGTTATCTGTAGGAGAACCTATGGCAACGAAACAAACGCAGAACCGATAATCCGCACCAACCAACACACAGAACTAACTGGGGATACCCTACGTGAGAACGCCAAAAAAAATGGCTATAGCAACAGAGCTTGAAAATCTCATATGGGTACGGAGTGCTCATAGTAGTTTGAGAGGGATAATGACCCTTACAGGGCGAAGGAGCACAGTTGTTGCAGCTAAAATTGAAATTGATTAGGGAGGAAAACCTCAAACGAAGCCAACAATGGAAATTTTAGCAAAAATCAACCAAAACTCTATGAAAAACAAAGAAGAAACCTTCACAAGACTCTACCGCTACCTACTAAGACCAGACATATACTACACCGCATACAAAAACCTCTACGCAAACAACGGAGCCGCAACCAAAGGCATAAACAACGACACCGCAGACAGCTTCAGCGAAACAAAAATTACAAAAATCATAAACATGCTAAAAAGTGAAACCTACAAGCCCAAACCTGTACGACGAACCTACATAGAGAAAACAAACGGCAAAAAACGACCGCTGGGCATACCAACATTCACCGACAAACTAATACAAGAAGCGCTACACATGGTGCTTGAAGCTATATATGAACCCACTTTCTTGGAATATTCTCATGGCTTTAGACCATACAAAAGCTGTCACACTGCTCTATCAACCATACAATACGGATTTAATGGAACCCAATGGTTCATAGAAGGCGACATAAAAGCTTGCTTTGAACGCATCGACCACACAACACTTACAGAAATAATCAAAAAGAAAATCAAAGACGCACGAATAATTAAGCTAATCTACAAATTTCTCAAAGCAGGCTACCTCGAAAACTGGCAATATCACAAAACTTACAGTGGAACACCACAAGGAGGAATTATATCACCACTTCTCGCCAATATTTACTTAACGGAACTTGATAAATTTGTAATGCTGACACTAAAACCTGAATTTGACCGCCCATCTGAACACAGACGTAATTTACAATACAAAAGACTTAGCAGTAGATTGGAAAGAAAAAGATGCCTTATAAAGAAAACAAGTGGTATCAAACGCCAACAATACATTGAGGAACATAAACGTGACAGAGCTTTATTGCTTAAAATACCCAGTAAATCATACACAGACAAGAAACTCAAGTATGTACGTTACTGTGACGATTTTCTCATTGGAGTATGTGGAAGTAGAGAAGACTGTTTGTGGATTAAGAGCAGGCTTTCTGAGTTTATAGGTTTATTTTTAAAGATGGAACTCAGTTCGGAGAAGACTCTTATAACGCATAGCAGTCAATATGCACGATTTTTAGGCTACAATATACGTGTTCGCAGGAACAGTATTATGCGTCCATATAGGAAATATCATTGTACTAAACGGACATTACTAAATATAGTGGAATTATGTGTTCCTTTGGATGATAAAATACGAAAGTTTATTTTATCAAGAAAGGTTGCTAAATTGAGAAAGGGTTTGTTTACACCCACTCATAGAAGTTTCTTGATGGGTTGTACAGACTTGGAAATTCTCTCAATTTTTAACGCTGAGTTACGAGGTATTTGTAACTATTATGGAATGGCTAATAATTTCTACAGACTGCATAACCTTGGTTATCTGATGGAATACAGTTGTTTGAAGACGCTTGCAGCAAAATACAAAAGTAAAATCGGTAGAATTAAGCGAAAATTCAAGGATGGTAGAGGTGGTTGGTGTATTGCTTACGAAACGAGAGCTGGGGTAAGACACATGTATTTTGCGAAATATGCAGATTGCAAGAAGGCAAAGAATGCTTCGGATGTTATAACTAATGCTACTATGAGTTATGGGGCTGCTACGACGACGTTTGAGAGCCGATTGAAGGCTAAAGTTTGTGAGCTATGTGGCACAACTAAGAGTGGTCGTTTTGAGATTCATCACGTGAACAAGGTTAAAAATCTTAAGGGTAAACGATTTTGGGAGCGTGTTATGATAGCTAAGAGACGTAAAACTATGGTTGTTTGTAAAGAATGCCACTACAAAATTCATTATACGTGAGTTTGTTGAATTGATTTTGCAATGATGGCGAGCCGTATATATTGAGAAGTATCCGTACGGTTCTGAGAGGGGTCTGGGCAAACCTGTCACAGTAATGCGACAAGGCGGCCTTTTCCCACTCTACTGCCATTTAAGTCAGAATTAGCAAACTAAGCAATGTTCTCATCTAGTCGTGGGTCGTTTAGTTGTTCTTTGAGTTCTTCGAATACATAGAGTTTGGTGTCCAGATCGGAATCGTAGAATATGAAATATTCCTCGGATGCAAAGTAACCAGCATTAATGGAGGCATCCCTACCGAAAGCTTCAAAGTCGAAATAATCATACACCGTAAGACTGCCGCCTAATTTGCACTGTTCCAGAGCCGCCTTTATGTCGGTGTTTATTTCATCTACTATTTTGTATCCGAGTTTTTCATCTTTGCTGCACAAGGTGTTAGCGTCTATTTGCACATATGAAAGTTCATTGACTTGCAGGCACACGTTGATTATGCTTAGAGCGTCTTTGAGTCCATTATAGCTACAGTAAACGGCGGCAAGGTCTTTTTCGGATTCGCTCATCTGCTCCAACACTACAGCTAACATGTTAAGTTCGTAGATATTTTCATATTCGCCCAAGCTAAAGTCTGACTCATAATCATGCACACCATACTCTTCACATTGACTATTTAGACCAACTTTTGTTTTTAGGAAAGCTTTGATTTCATTGTGCGCAGCAGGCAGATTTAGCCAGGCTCCAACGAGTTCGCCATTGTTGTATTTGTGTAGGTTGGCAACATAGACTTTGAGTTGAGGGGTTGTTTGTTGTGGGTTAATTTTTTGGGAAAAAATGTTTTGTTTACACATTGTTGTTTATCTCCTATTGTTGTTTGTGCTTCGGTGCTGTTGGTGGAACGTTGTTGGGTTTGGGCTGGTGGGTGCTTGTTTGGGTTTTGTTGTTTTGAAGAAATATTGTGTGGTTGCGTTTGTTTGGTGTGCTTATTGAAAGTGGAGGGAAGGTAGAGGGAAAATGGGTTTTTGTTGTGTTGTGGTTATTGGTTTTTGGTTATTTGGGATGTGTTGGGGTTTGTTTTTTGTTTGGGGTGTTTTTGTGGCGGTTTTTGGTTGTTGGGGTTGTTTTTGGCGGTTTCCAAGATTTTTCCAGATTACACCGGTTTTTCATGTTTTGATATTGTTTATTTCGAGCTGTTTACCCCTATTGGCTATGAATGATGTTTGTTTTTTGTTTAACTATGGTTTACAATGGTTTTTTGGTTAAAGAGTTGATTTTTGGGGGTTTCCAAGATTGTGTTTTAGAGTTTTTAGAAAGAAGTAAAGCCTACGCTAAGGGGTTGGTTTGGAGAGTTTCCAAGATTTTTCCAAGCGCAAATGAGCCTTATGCAGGCAAATAGTCCAAACGGACAAAGTTCCATAACAGGAAGCACCCACCTATACCGTGAAACTATTTAAACCCCCAAAAACCCAAAAAGTAGCTTCTGTAAAGCTCAATTGTCGTAAGATTTGAATTGTAGTTACAATTGCAAGCAATAGTGAAGCTTGAGGTTAAATTTGACTGATTATTTGGTTTTAGAAAAAGAGCAGTTTGCAAAAGGTTATGGACTACGTCTCAGCTACACTTTACGCTGTGAAGAGTGTGTTGGCTCTAAGCGTTGAAACGTAACACCACTTTCCTTTTCAAACTCACGCACAATACTACTAGTAAGCTCTGCACGCTGCTTTGGAGTTAAATCCCTAGTTTCTTCATAAATGCGCAAACGAATATCATGTATTTCCTTCAACACTTCGGACTCATTTGTCATACTCAACCACATCCACAGAAGAAGAATAAACACCCAACTTTTAACGCCTCACTACGACGACTATACAAACGATTTTCTTCATGTTTCCCCTTCATTAACCTCAACACTTGCCATAATAAGCTCTTTATTACTTAAAATCTTCAAGGTCTCCTCTAATTGCTCTATACGCAAACGCAATTTAGAAACCTCTTCAGTTAACCTTTGCAGTTTTTCTTTATCTTCAACTGTAAAAACAACCTCTAACGCCACTATAAATCACCACATTAACCACCATACACGACAAGTTATTAATTTTATCAACCCCAAGCAAACAATCAAACAACAACAGCATTCAAAAACAATACAGGTTACTCTGCCTGCTATTTGTCGTAAACTTTTTTGCGAAGCTCCACCGTGTGAACTATAACACTACCATCTAAAACTCGATAAACAACACGATATTTACCCACCCGCAAAGACCACAATCCACTCAAACAATCAGCCAACGGCTTACCTACCCTCATAGGATCAATTGGTAGAAATTGTATTTCTCGAATAAGCCTAAGCTTTACCGAATTATCCATCTGATTTAACTGTTTAAGAACTTTTTTAGTCAACACAAGTTTAAAGGTCTTTTTCATCAACATTCAATTCTTTTAAAGCGTCTTTCCAATCATACACACGACCTTCTTCTACATCTTTTTCTGCCTCTTTGAGGTTTTGCATCGCTTCCTTATCACTTAAAATCTCCAAGGTTTCCTCTAAACTCTCCATGCGCAATACTAATTTAGGTAAACCTTCAAGCATCTCTTTGATTTTTGGCAACTCTTCAGTTAACGCTTCAAGATTTGCTTTATCTTTTGCTGTAAAAACAGCCTCAATCGCCACTTTAATCACCACAATCAACTATACACGGTAAGCTATTAATTTTATCATACCCCCAAGCAAACAAATCAAGCAACAAACAGCAGAACAAAAAAAAGTTGTTAAGAAAAAAAGAGCAAGCAATAGATCAGCAATAGGTGCATAATGGTTTGAATTTTATGTCCAATGCTTGACGTACAATGCAAGGGTGGTGTTTGATGTATTGAGTTCTTTAACCTGTTATTAGTTTCATGTTGTTTTTAATCTTGGGCTTCATTGAATCCGTGTACTACTATCTTGTTTTTTACAATGATCTGTTTTGTTGTTTCGTTAAATGGGCCAAGGCTGTGTTCTTCGCCTGTGTTTCTTGCGCAGAGGTATTTTTTGCCTTTTGCATCCTTTAACCTAAAGAGCCACCCTTGACTTGCAAGTTCAAGTAGCAACTGTTCTTTTTCCAAATCCATCCCCTCTACCCCAGATTGCTGTGGAGCCATAGCTTCAACCTCCAAAACCTCTCTCTGCTCTGAAATAGCCGCTGTCGCAATAGTAGCAGTAGGTACAGTGGGTTTTTCTTGTTGGTGTGGTGGCTCAAAGGTTTGCTCCTCAACAACAGTAGATTTAGTCTCGCAATATGGGTTAGATTCTTTGGTGTCATTGTTTTGTTGATTGTTGGGCATGCTGACAACTTCGATGGTTATCATTTCGGGGTGGTCGGGTTCGAATTTTGCGGCGTTAATTACGCAGGTGGCGTTCCAGTTGAAGAGTTTCTCTTTTAGTTTAGCCTCATCAACTTGGTTTGGCACGATAAAGACTGTGGGGAAGCCCATTTTTTTATTTCGCCTATAGTTGTTTTCTAATCTGTCCCAGTGTTTGTTGGGGTAGCGTTCTATTTCTACTGCAAAGCTGCGTTTGTAGTCCCAGCAGGTGTGATCAATATAGCCCTTTGCGCCCTCGATTTTTGAAGCTGGCAAAGTGGGGGTAACGTAGAGATCTGCTATGCTTTCATCGGTTTCGCCGTTGTCTATGCGTACGATCCAGCCGTTTTGCCAATAAATTTTCCGTTGTGCCATAATCACCTGAATATGCTCAACTCCACCTGCCTTCTCACCCCGAAACGGGGTGTCTAAAAGCCGCTTAACCCGTTTATCGGTTAGGTCTAGTCGCCAAGTTCTTGTGTGTACCTCTTGGGTTTTTAGCTCTCTTTTGCCATAAGTGTAGGTTTCTTCTCGCCACTGACGCACCGTCTCATCCTTAAAGCTTAACCAAGCATCACGCCTAGCATTATCCACTGAGAGGTTTTTAAGAGCGTTAGCAAACCCCAACTCTGTCAACACATAGGGCTTTGGTTGATTTGAGTCGTATAGGAGCTGTTTTCGCAAAGCATCCTCAGTCATTGACCCTCCGTTTAATCGCAGAGTGAGAAGGATTGCCCATTCCGCAGGAGTTACCGCCCAATCCAAAAATGCCTGCTGGATTGACTGATTTTTAACCTGCCCTAGCAACTCATCCACATCCACTTGACGGCCATATGTCTTTAGGCTATGCTTAATCACCTCGTCGGGGTTGTTTGGACCTGTTTTGTAGTCGAGGGTTTCTAGGACTTGGTATTCACGGTTGCCTTGGAAGGGTGTGGAGACAAAAAACAGGTAACGGGGCAGGTTCATAAGCGTTTGGTAGCCGTATGTGTTGGGGTAGAATTTTTCAAGGACTTTGGCGGTATCTTCTCCAACTCGAAAACTGATAATAGTTTCGCACGTTTGGGTAATGGCATCTTGTATATCTCGGCGATACTGTGTTAGGTATTGGCTTGCAAGGGTCATAAAGACCTTAAACTTTCGCAACGACTGCAACACCTCAGAAATACTTTTAGTGGTGTAGCGGTAAGCTTCGTCCACATATACAAAAAAGGGCTGGCGCTTTTCTTCGGGGGTGTCTTCTCTTGACATGCCCGCGTTGTACACTGCAGAGAGGATAAGGCTGCCCAGAAAGTTTGCTATATCTGTGGTGACTTTGCCTTCAGGCAAATCCACAATCACAATCTTTTGCTCATCCATAACCGCCCGAAAATCAACACCACTCTTCTCTGCCATAAACATAGGCACAATGATTCTTTCTTGGACAAGCCGGTATAGTTTGGTTAGAACAGCAACGGATGCATCCTTTGGCATCTTGTCGTATTGTTTTTCCCAAAACATTTTGACATTGCGGTCTTTACATTTGGCGGTGAGCATATCTCGGAATTCTGGGTCAGAGAGAATACTGTAGAGGTCAGGTAGTTTGGCGTTTTCTTTCTCCATAAGCAGGTACAGAGCATTTAGTAAAATCATGTCAAGACGAGGCCCCCACCAACGCTCGTAAAGCTTCTCCAAAGTATCCATAAACATTCTAGCGACTACATCGCGTTCGTAGGGGTCGTGGTGTTCTAAGAAATTAATTTGCAAAACATGATTATCATACTTGTTTTCAAAAGCCGACCAAGGATTAATGTATATCACTTGATCCCATTTTTCAGGCGGAATATGAGACAAAACCAGCTGCGTAAGATCACTATGAGAATCCAACACCAAAAAACCCTCTCCATGATCAATATGTTGCTTAATCATAGAGAGAAGAAAACGAGTTTTACCCGACCCCGGAAAACCCATAACCAAAGAATGAATACGATCAGACGCATAAATACCACGCCTCAACTTTCTACCAATAACAGGATCGACCTCAGCATCAACACCTAACACATGAAGTCTTGACTTGTTTGCTGATTTCTGGTTTGGATTTTGGCTACTCAAATGCGAACCTCATATGTAAGTATGTTTACTCGTTTTAAAAAGAGGAAACATCAAATGACGGTGTATACACCTAATGATGTTTGGGGTGTGTTAGTGGTGGTTGTGTATGTTTTGGTTTTTGTAGGTGTGTGGATGCTGTGATGTTGGTTAGTGGGGTTGTTTTGTGGGGGAAACTGTTTTTTTATCTATGTTATTTGAGTGGTTGGTTTGTTTTTTGAAGTGGTTGTGGTTGAGAGATTTAAAAAATTTGCTTATTACCTAACTTTTTAGCCGGTTTTATACACTACCGCTTTATGCCTTTTCAAGCCTTTTTTGATGCACCCTTTGTTTTTCACTAAAAGCCGTTATGCTGAAATCATGTTGTTTTGGTTTTCTGTTTGTCCGTTTGGAGTATAGTATTGCTATACAGGTGTCTGAGTCGGCTTTAATTTTCCTAATAACAAGTCTGTAGTGTAAATTTTATACACTACGTATTCAAAGTTTTTGCACGCTTAATTAAAAGCATGGAAAATTCCCATCAAAAATAACCGTTACCTGTAGTGTATAAAATCGACCTAAAATTCAGGTAATAAGCCCGCCAAAACGCCTCTTATCAGCAGAAAACCCACTCTCAGAGAGATTACGATAGTAATACTGGGTTAGAAATTTTATGGGTGTGGCTATTTTGTCCAAAATATCGGCCCAGGCCGCCACTTTTTGAATATTTTTCTTGGGAATCAAATACAGTGCAGTTGAGCGGTCAAAGAGCGTGAGGACTTTACGTGAGCTAAAGTATTTGTCTAGACGCAAACTATGGATGGTTGGGTCGATTTGTCTTAGCATAGCCAGCGCCTCTTTGAAGGCTTCCATCTCTGAGATAGCTGACATCCCACATCCCACATACATCCCCGACGAGAGATCAATTAGTGCAAAGAAGTGAACAAACTTTTTGCCGTGCTTCTGGGGTCCGGTTCGGTAGTGGTTCTCTACACTTACCGCATAGCCTGTTCTATCGCCCGATAGATCCCCGCTTATTGCGCCCTCATCTTTTAGGAGCAACACAAAGACATTATGAAGTGCTAAGCGTACCTCAGGATCGTTGTAGAGGCGTTCGATGTATTTGTAGTTGATTTCCTCACCAATTAGGAGGTGGAAATAGCTTAGCAGTTCTTCGGTTGTGCGGTTGGATTTGTTGAGTAGGCGTATGGTTAAGAAGAGGTTGACTTTTTTTTCTAGGTTTAGTTTGGGTTTTGGTCCGCATTTTTGTTCTTCTATGACTATGGTTTGGACGGCTTGGTGGATGTATTGGGGGAGTTTGGTTAGTCTTTCTTTGATTTGTGTGCGTTTGTGTTCCCATTGGGTGTAGGGGTAGTCTGTTTTGCGGTCTTTGAACATTGTTTCTTTGGTATCTTCTAGTATGTCAAGTAGTTCTTTAGCGCGTTTAGCGGTCAGCTGTGTCATATACAAAATATTTATGATGTTAGTTATAAATATATTACAATATGTTCTAGTAAGAGACTAGATTTAACAACATATATTTGGTCTAAATGAATGCATATTCAAAGGGAAACCATGCAAATGGTTCCAAAGAGTTTTGTCCCAAAGCCCCATAGAGGTATAATTTTAGCATCATTTTGTGGTCGTAGGGTTTGTTGCCTGTTTGGTTTGGTTGTGCGTATTTGTAGCCTAATTTGTTCATGTCTAGGTTTTGGGTGAATGCGTGTATTACTCGGCATATGTGGTCTTGTGGCATGTATTCATCAAGACATTTTGGCATTAGCGTTGTTTGTTGTTTATTAAATTCTTCTTTGTAACGCATAGTGTTCAACATCTATGCTGGTTGTTTGTTTTATGTTGTATTTATATTTGTTGTTTGTTGAATCGCTATGTGTTATTGTGCTTTAAATCTCG
>WQVG01000074.1 GCA_009781675.1 Candidatus Bathycorpusculum acetigenes
CACCATCTATGAGACTATGATGACTCTGATCACTACATGGAGTAAACAAGGGCTAGATACGTTTGAACAAATGAAAACCAGCCTCATCCAAGCATGGACTCAGAGCTGAGCTGAATACATACGATAATGGTTCTATTTAAGCTGGTTTTTCTTAAGATTGTTCTTCTTAAATTGTGTTTGTATGGTTTGAGTGGCCTTTAAAAATTCCTATAGATTCTATTTTTAGGTCTCTATATGTGTAAAATAGGTAAAAATCTGTCTAAACGTAAAATAAAGGCAAACATTTCAGGCTTTTTTGATAAGTATATTCGAAGAGCCAAAAAAGTTACCGTGTGTTCTGTTTCGAATCAAAAGCCGGTAGAGGAGGGTTAAAAGAGTTGGCTTTAACGTTGTTGTCTCTTTATGGTTTTCTAAGTTCAGATGCATTACCTGCTCTTGTTGTGTTGGTTACTACTGCTTTGATTAGCTGGCGGTCGTTGCCTCTTGTTCGATCGGAGGGGCCTGAGGAGCAAGCTAGAGCGCAGAAAGTTTTGGTGGGGTGTGTTATTGCAGGGGTGCTTATGGCGGTTGCCAAACCAGTCGCTTTTTGGGTGACGGGCTGGAATGTAACAACGATGCAAGCGGGTCTGCCTGTTGAATTGATTAGTGCAGTTGATAATCTTTTGCAACTACTGATGTACATAGGTGTCGTGGTCGTTATCGCTGGATTAATCTATGGAGGAATACAACTAAGCCGCACAAACCCAACAAAACCAACAAACTCTGCCACCTAAACTGACCAAAATGTCTCTCAAAGAACTACCAACCCTTATAGTAGCTATCCCTACCTTTCTTTTCTTATCCGCCATTTTTCCTCCAGCTCATTTATTGTTTGTTGTAGGGTGGTTGTTTTGTTTAGGCTTTGATCTACATTCAACCTACAGCTTTTATCTTGAAAACCCCAGTCAATTTCAAAATAATGAATGCAACAAACTCTTCGTATGGCTTACAAAAAAGGTTGGTTTCAAAAAAGCCACAATATTCTTCCCCATAGTAATCGAAATCCCACTGCTACTGTTTTTTGCGTTTCTACCCCTACAAATCCTCCACACCTACATGTTCCCCAATACATCAAACAGTCTAATTACTTGCATCATGGCAAGCTTCGGTATATGTGCAATCGGTCACTTACAAGCAGCCCTCAAAAACACAAAACTCAACCGCAAACAACAGCAAATAGCCATGATTGCACCAAAACAACATAGCAGAGGGCGTTATACAAAATTATGTCGCCACATTGATCCTGACACAGTTTTCTCAAAACAACACAGCGACTGTGTTGTTATGCAAAAACTATGTCAGCCGCTATATACGATACGTTCTTCGCCCATCATTTTCTCCCACACGAGACCTATCAGACGTAACATCTTTTAACATTACCCCAAATTTAGTGTTATTCCAATACTTGTCAAACTCTTCTCTATTATCAAAATTATTACCCGATAACTGCCATAGCACCTCTCGAATCTGATCAATCGTAATCAGAACACATCCTGCACCACGAAGCTGACAAAGTGCCTTCTTCAAAGCCTCCTTAGCCCTCAACGACCGCTCTATTTGTTGTTGCTCTTGGTCTAATTTGTCTGCAACTAACCGACCAAAGTCAGTTAAACTATAATAGTTGTAGCCATGGCCTTTTGGATGTGGTATCAAAGAATTGCTTTTCGATGTTTGTTGTATTATTATTGATGGTTTGAGAATGTGTATTTTAACTAGTCTTGTGAGGGCGCATTTGTACTTGTTTTCTTTATAGAGTTCTTCTGGTTGATCTTTTTTTGGATACGCACTAAATTCTATGCCATATGTTTGGTATATCTCATTCCAGATGAGGATAGGCTTGCCGTGTGGTTCATCGCCTTTCCTCAGCAGGTGGATGACATTTTTTTCTAGTTTGCCCAGCTTAAAACCATGTGATTTCACCGGTGTGGACATTTATTGATCCTTTCCTAACTGGGTCACAACGGCTGCAAAGAACTAACTCCACATCTTCTTTGTTGTCGTCGTTTTCAGTGTTGTTTATTTTGACTTCGTGGTCGTTATCGCATTTATCGCAGTGAACCAAAAACGTGTATGTGTTGAAGTCTACGTGTTCAAAGAGCAGGTTTTCTTTTTGGGCTGTAACGGTTTTTTTCTTAAAATTAACTTGGTGTATACGTCCGCATTTGCAAGTATGTTCAACGGATAATAACCAAGCCCGCGGCTTATCTCTTATATCGGTTTTAGACGTTTGCTCTTTATCCTGCTGACTATCTGTTTGTGAAAATAGATCTTCAGTCTCACCTGTACCATCGTCGTTGTTGTTAGACCATTTGGATTGCCACAAATCCAATGGTGTGCCCTCTTCGTCTTGGTTTTGGGGGTTGTTAGGTGGGTAGGGGTGTTCTTCTTTTTTGATGGGGTGGGGTTGGTTTTTTTGTAGGAAGGCTGTTAGGAGTCGTGTTAGGAGGTGGGTGGCTATGGGTTTTTGGTATGTTTCAGAGAGGCTTTCTTGTTGGTCAGGTGGGAATTTGGACATAAGATGTAGCTGTTCTAGGGTGTATTCAGGATATTTTTTTAGTGATTTTTCAAGGGTTGTTCGTGCTTGGGGTACTAAGTCGCTTAAGGAGAGGATCCATTTGAGTTCTTTACTTGATAGTGCACCTTTGTAGGTTTCTTCGAGGTTTACGCCGTTGTCTTGGTCGCTCTTTATTACATCGTGGAGTTTGAACCAGTCGAATCGTCCTCGGAGTTTGTTGTAGCTAACACAGAAGGCTTTGGCTTGCAAATCATCGGCTTCGCGAATGATTACAGAGATTTTTGTCCAACCGAGTTCCTTTGCGATAGCCCAGCGGTGCTCTCCATCTACTAACTCGTAGCCTCCATCAGCCATCAACCGAACTACGATTGGCAGGGTTTTTTCTGGTCCAGTTTGGTGCATGCATTGTTTGAGAGCTTCTTGATCCTGTGGATCCATAAAGTTGGCGTTCCAAGGGTTAGCTCGGATTTGGTTAAGTCTAAGGTTCAACAGAATCTAACTCCTTGTCGAGGTACTCTCCAAGTTTTAGGGCGGCGCACTCTTTGGGCAGAGGTGGGGCAGTGCGTTTTAGAGTTGTAGTTAATGCGGAGAGTTTGCCGGTTCCGTTTTTTGTTAGATTGGCAAATTTTTGCAGGTGCAAACGGTTTGCGAGAAGTTTGTCTGCGGCAAGTATGGCTGCGGCTGCGACTATTTTTGGTCTGCAACAGACTACGATGCCGGGGTTTTTGTGGATCATTTGGATGGCGTATCTGTTTAGGATGTTTGCGTAGGCGTTGTTTATGATGTGCTTGTTTACAAGCTGATTTATGGTTTTGTTTATGTGTGCTGTTATGAGGGTTGTATCGGGGATGCGGTTTTGGGTTTTTATGAAACGGTTGGCACGGTTTTGGATTTTCATTAAATTTATTGGTCCTATTAGGCGTGTTATTTGCTGGGTGAAATCGTCGTAGCTTAGGGGGTGATTTTGTTGTTTTAGGGCATCCCATATGGATAAGGCGGTTAGTTGTGTAGCGGTGAGGCGAATCTTTTTGGAGTTTTGGCGTCTCATGGAACGGCGTAGTTTGAGTACATAGTTGAGAGCCATCTGTGTGGTATTGTTTGGCAGGGTTAGTGTTTGTACTATCCATTTGGTTTCTTTGGCTATAGTTCTTTCTAGGTATTGGTATGAGTCGATTTCTGTGCCTATGGCGATGCTTGTGTATATTATGGGGTTGCTGGGTGGGTGTTTGGGGATTCGGTCGGCTGGGGGTGTGAAGGCTATTGTTTGTTGGAGTACTAGACCACAGTTTCTGCATACTAACTCTCCAGTTGTTTCGTCATGCAGATGGTTTGTTGTGTTGCATTCGGGGCAGGGTTTTGTTTCACACAATGTTTTGCACCTCCAATGGAGTTGGGTTTTTGTTTTTGGTTTTGTGTTGTTTTTGATGGGGGTTTGTTTGATAATTTTTTGTTAAATTTTTTTTGTTTCTTTTTTTGGTCATATTTTTTGCCTTCGGGCTTGCAGGCGTTGTTGTTTGCCTTATAAGCCCGTAAATCGTACGCTTTTAAAGCCGAAAAAAATTATTTCAATTTCGGAAACAAGCACTTTAGCGTATTGATGTTTCTACATTGACATATGCAGTGTAGTTGCTATTCTCGTGGCAGGTTTTTAAGCTAAAAAGGTGGTTTGCTTACGTGCCTGTGTGTATAGCTCTGTGATGAATAACTTGCTAAATCGTCTAGCCGCTTAACATACAACTTTTTTTGTTAATCAGTCAAATTATTTATCCACAATTCCCGATTCATCGTGTTTGTGGTGTTTATCTTTAAGCGCTCCTTTAGGGTCACTTTAAATGTTTAGGCGTTTTTGTTTGTGGTGACTAGTTTGACTGAATATGTTACAGTTGATAAACAGTTGTTAAAAGATATTTTAACGGAGGTGGGCAAGTTAAGAAAACTTGCCGACACGCTCCTCCCTGATACGACTATTATTGTTGAAGAAGAGGTGAAGACTTGCTCTGCTGAGTTTGCAGTAGAACAGAAAGCACATCTTCAAGCTTAGCTATTCTATCCTTAAATTCCCCAGCTTCTTTTTCACGCGCTTTGTCTGCCTCTTTTTCTCTTTGTTTTTGGTTTGCCTCCAATTTTAGAGCCGTTTCTTTATCTAGTACCATACCGCAGGTGGTACATCTCATTTTACCTATAGAGTTTTTGTTGCCACATCTTGGACAATTCGTCAGGGTTATTACTCCGGTGTCTTTTGTTGTTGTTTTTAGTCCGTGGAGTTCTAGTATTGCGCTTTCTAAGTCTCTTGCAGAAAAATGCACATACCGACTAGTCATTTTACTACCATATGTCCAACCAGCAAACTGTTCGAGACGTGCTTCGGTGAAAACTTTTGCCATGGCTGTTAGAGAAGTGTGACGATAAAGATAGGGCCAAATATCTTTTGTTATGCCTGCTTTTTTGGCTAAACGTTTGATTATCATGCGAAAGTGGCGGTAGCTTAGACGTTTTCCTATATGGTTGCGGTCTAAGGCGCACCAAAGAGGTGCGTCTATATCGCGTCTATTAGGGTGGTCGTCTAGCCATTCTAGTATGGGTTTGCAGGAGGTGACCAAGGGTATGTGTTTTATGCCTGTTTTGCCGTTTGCGGTGATGAGGCAGTATTCTTCTTTGAATAATACGCTGCTTATGTGCATTGTTAAGAGTTCGCCTGGTCTTAGGGCGGCTTCAAAGAGTACGTAGATCATCGCTTTGTCACGTTTGTTGGTGGTGGCTTTTATGATGTTGGCAAAGTCTTCGTGGGTTAGGAGATTTTCTGGGGTTACTCTTGGGGATGTTTCTTTTAGAGTTAGGCTTATCCAGCTTACCTCTTTAGGCAATGGTGTGCCTTTGGCGCAGCTACCTTTTTTGGCGTATTGGATTAGTTTGCGTAGAATTAGTTTTTTGTCGTGTTTTGTCCAGGCTTTTTGTTTGCTGTTGTTTATTTCGGCAACGATTGTTTCAACTTCGGATTTGGTTATTGTTTTAAGATCAATATTTGTCATGCGTAGGAGCGGAGGTAGGTGGGTGGCGTATTTTGTTACGCGTGCAAGTGAGAGTCCTATGGCTCCTAGATGGTTTAGAAATTGTAGGGCGGTTTCTCCGTTTGGGAGTTGTTTTATGTTGCGTTTGTGGCGTGTGAGTCTTTGTGCGTAGTCGTGTATTGGTTCTTCGTTGTGGGTGGTCATGTTCTTATTATTTTCTGGGACTTTAAAAATGGCTGGAGGAGAGGCTTCGGACCCATAGTGCTGGAGCCTTCGGCGGGAATTAGCTGTTTGAGTGCAAATCCTTTCCTCAAAGTCACAGCTTTGACTTTGAGGATTCATATCAAACACTAAGAAGAATAAATCAACTATACATAATAAACTTTCCACAATGAAGGAACGGAAACATACGAAATAAGTTATTGTCGGAGGTGGGATATACATGTTTGTCTGGAGGCTCTCCTCAAAAACGTGGCGTATACTTTTGAGAGGTCATATTAAACACTATACAAAAGGAGCACCTGTAATACTAATGAATATTTTCCACAATATAGGACAACATATCTACGGGACAACATACCTACGGCGCATATAACTTGCAAAATAATTAGTGACATTATACAATTCTATTTTTAAAAATTTGACTTTTCAGTTTCTATAGAACTTTTCAAGCTCAACTGCCAATGATGTTTCGATAGATCCCGCTTTGTTACAAATGCGCAACTGAACCTGAAAACCTTTAGCGACAATACTATCTTACCAACCGAACTTAACAAAAAACAAAAAAAGATACTTGAAGCAATTAATAATACGGCAGGTAAATTTTAGTTACTGATTATCATAAATCTCTTCTACCCGCTGGTAGAGGGTTTCTAGATCACTCTCATTGTTTAATTTTTTCCATTTCGGATATTTAAGTAACTTTGACAATTTCTTCATTTTTACGTTGGTGGTTCTAAGTAGTTTGGGATCTTCGGTGATTTGAAACCGTTTGCTCACATGAATTGAACCAAGACGGTTCAACGCTGTTTTCACTGAAACATCCAGATATATCATTATGTCTGGAACTGGGAGCAACTTTGCTAAAAAAAGATACAATATAGTTCCAATTCTCTCGGGCAAGTAAGCGGCTGTCAGAGTGTATCTTACAAAAATTACGGTATTTACCCCCTTTTTTAATCTGTGCGAGATTATCGATAAAAGGAAGTCTATTGTATATAAAAAGGATAACGTCAAGGGTGTTGTGGTTGCTCTTGCACCTGCTTTATTTCGCCTTTCCGTCAATAACCTGAAAACGAGATTTCCAAGAACTGAAATTTTTGGTTGCTCAATGATCAGCACCTTTTTCCCTTTTTTCTCAAGATATTTTTGTAAGTATCGCGATACAGTTGTCTTTCCAGATCCATCAATGCCGTCTATCGCAATCAACTCAACCATTATCAACACCTCACAATTAATGTTTAACTCTCATATATCTCGGTGATGTGACAGGAACTTTTTCGTCCAAATTCTGCCAATTTTTTAAGTTCGCCTTTATTTAAAGAGTTTGAATCAATTTCGGCTAAGATAAAGAGCAAGTCAGAATACAATACATACACGTTAGCATTAGATTTACAATAGTAATTAAAACGTAAAAACTTTTTAAGTATTGTTCTTTTTTTCCTCAATATATAACAGATATATTCATCAAGCAGTATCAAAGACTTCAGTATTGTTTTTTCTTCATTATCTTTGTTAGTCTGATGTAACCAACTTAAACATATCATGACTACTTGATCTGGAGCTTGTATACGTGGGCTTAATTTTTTTTCGAATCGGTTTTCATCCAAAACTTTTGGAAGGCATGAATAATCTCTGAAACTTTTAGCGCCATTAGCCCTTTTATCGCCTTTAAGCCATCTGTCAAGAATTGAATCCATTTCTATGTCGAACTCATTTCGAAACAGCTCTTTCATTTTAGATTCGCATTTATGATTTTTATTATAAGTTTTTCGCATTTTTGGATAAAGTTTATTTTTAAATGCTCGAACTTCAAAAGGCTGTGTCATGAACGTCATGTCGGAAATGTCCGTGGGAGGCTTTATGTGGTACCTATTAGGTCTAAAATCATAGCTTGTTTCTTCACTTAAAGCCGCATAATACATCTTGTAAAATTGACGAATCATCATGTATACAAAAATAACCAACACTAGCACAAAAAGAGCGTATTGGACAACCACGATTTCCGAAAACAGTTGGTTTGGAAGTAAGGAAAATATCAAGGGGAGAACGATAGTAAATATCGCAGCCCATGAGAGGTCATGTTTAATAATCAATTTGAGTTCAAAAAGATTTTCTTTGTTTCTACACAATATTGCCGTAACTGCAATAATCAGAGTTAGCAATGTGGCCGAAATTGCAGATATACTCAGCATAACTGTTCCGAAATTCTCAATCAACTTACTTTCTTGCCTTATTGAGTACTTCAATCTAATATACTTATAATTAACTGTGAGGAGAATACGAACATCTTTC
Source organism: Candidatus Bathycorpusculum acetigenes (assembly GCA_009781675.1). Taxonomy (GTDB): domain Archaea; phylum Thermoproteota; class Bathyarchaeia; order Bathyarchaeales; family Bathycorpusculaceae; genus Bathycorpusculum; species Bathycorpusculum acetigenes. The sequence continues at coordinate 8,077 of WQVG01000074.1, forward strand.
TTCAGATCTTCAAAACTTTCAGACGTTTGCGAATTCTGGGAAAGAACAAAAAACAGAGTTGCAACAAAAACAATCAACCTACAAATTAACCAATAGCTATTGCAAATCAAAAAGTAAGTGTGCTTACAAATGAATTAACGGTCAAAAAAATATATAAAATTACTGTATATAGAGGGGGCGAGTAAGTGTGCTTACTTTTTTTGCGTTTTAATGGGGTTTATTTTATACCTTTTTAGTTAAACGGTGTGTGTTTTGGATTTTGTTTTCTGTTTAGTTGTGTTTTCCCACTAGATTATTGGTGAAGGGTTTGTTTTTAGCGGTTTTTTTACTCCAGATTTTGTAAAAATGTGTGTTGTAGGGGCGCAGATATGTTTTTGTTTGCTGTTTGGTTGAATTTTTACACGTTTTTTGGTTAATGGAGGTGTTTTTGGCTGTTTCCCGTGTTTTTTGTGTTTTTTCCCGTTTTGCTTTGTGTTTTGCACGTTTTTTGACTTTTTAAAGGCATAAATATTAGCGTATTTGTTGTTTAGGGGTGTGTTCCCACGATATTTTGGTTAAAGGAGCGGTTTTTAACGGTTTCCAAACTTTTTCCATTATGTTTCCCGTGTTTCCCCTTTTTGTTTCCCGTCTCCTCTGTTTTTTCTATTTTTTAATGGTTGTTTTAGGCCTTTTTAATTAAATAAAGCACATATGTTTGTTTGTTTGTTATTTAGTTGGTTTTTCCCACTAGTGTTTGGTGAAAGGGTTTGTTTTTGAGGGTTTCCCGTTTGAGGTTTTTAGGAGGTTTTGTGAGAAGTAGAGTTTACACTGAAGCAGAAATTGTTGTTTCCCGTGGTTTCCCGCTAGAGGGGAAACGTCTTAAAGCCGACAAGCCGCCTAAACAGGCAAGAGTTCTTAACAGAACGAAGTTTTATACACGTCCAAATATTTAAATGCTAACCACCACCCAAACCAACCCTGCCCATACCCGCCCCCACTACCCTTTTTCGCCCCCACTAACCTAACGCTAACAAAACTTTCAAAAACAAATACACTTCAAAAGATTGAACGTATAACTTGGACTGAAAACAACCACAAACTGAGTTCATTACTTAAAGCACTAACAAGAAAAGGTTATTTTATTCCTACAACACCCAACTCTCACTTTCGAGTTATCTGGAAAAAGTTTCCAGATATAATTTATATATCTCCAAAAGCATTACTTTGAATTGTAAGGTAACTAAGTTCGTGTTCCCAGCGGGGTACGGGGTCGCCAGAGGCGGCAACGTCCGCGACCAAACAACGGCACATGGCACCTTACATTTTTTCATTAACCCAAAAATAAAACACTTCCAGATCATGAAATAACCGATATTTTTAAAAGATAAGGACACTATTCTATCATACAGCGAGTAAGACCTATTCGAACCAATGATGCCTGCATTATGTGGGATGGGAGAACTAGAATAGGGGTCGCTTTTACTTCTTCTTTATTTCCAAAGATAATTAAAATAACCCACTTTATCAG
>WQVG01000075.1 GCA_009781675.1 Candidatus Bathycorpusculum acetigenes
CAGATTATTTTGCTGACCTAAAATGTCAACTGAGTTAAAATAGTTAGCCAAGTGTGCCTCTGATTGTATCTGCTTTTAGTCGTGTAAAGTCCATTTCGTCTTCGTAATCTATGCAACTGTCGCCCTCTTTTTCAGGGTTGGCTCGAGAACAAAACCCGTTTTTGTTGTTGACGCAGTTTTTCTTATCGCACGAAATCTGACTCAAAATTATTCTCCCCTAAAACAATGCCTTTAAGAGATATTTATGATTTTGGCGCAGTACTTGTTTTTCTGCTAATTTTGGCGAATATATTTTTACTCAAGATGATAGTCTATTGAAGATAAAACCAGTGTTTTCAAGAGTTCGTTGGGACATCATGAGAATTGTTGAGCGTTTTGTTTTATAAAAAATAGTTTGATAATACCCCTTTAAAAGCGCCGGCAGTGTTGACGCTTGCCTTTTTTGGAAATAATAAACCTGCTTAACTCAAATAGACAGAACTAAATGAGATGTAAAAGTTATTTGTTTAATATTTTTGCTATCACGTTTTTCTCTACGAGTTGGTCGTAGAATTCTTTAATGGTCTTCTTTAGGTCTTCTTCATCTGCTGCTCCTGAGCAGATCATCTTGCCAGTGAGGAAGACAAGAAACGTTGCTTTGGATTCGCCCATTTTGTAGACGGCTGCTGGGAATTTTTCTGGTTCATATATGGTGTCAAATTCACTGTTGAACTGCTCCAAAGACACTGATGCCCCCGCCATGTTTATTGAGACTACAAGATTCTTTACCCCGCACTCAAAACTGCATTGGCTTGAAACAAATCCTTCTGCTTTAAGTAAAGCAAGAAAAGCTGTGATGGCTTGTTCTGCTTTGGTTTTGGTTTTTGTGCCTGTGCAGACAAACTTGCCGTTTCTAAAAAGCAAAAACGTAGCCAAAGGCGACTTCAACTTGAAAGATAACCCCGGAAACTTTTTCCAACTACACTTGGATCCTTCTAACTTTAAACATGCAACACCTAAATCCACACCCTCACTAAACGAACCCGTCAACACAACATTCTCAACAGTAATCACAAAGTCAAACACGACAATCAACAACAATATAAAAATTGAACACTTAAAAAACAACAATAACGTCCTGTCCGTCTTAACCCCGAATAAGTGAGTAGAGTTTGTTAATAATATTTGAGCACATAATGACTTTCAATATTTTATATCTACATTGCAGAATTTTTAAGGCGACATCTACATAATACCTTGAAATTAAGAGACAAAAAATGGCGTTATAACTATAAGTATGCATACTTGAGACATTTGTATAAAGGAAACTCGCTCATCTTGTCGGTAAATCTCTTAGGTTTACTTTAACTACTTGTGCCATAATTTTTTCAGCAGTAACATCCAACTCAACTAAACTTTGTAAAAGTATGTCACATGTACCCTCGTTACTTTCGCTGATTATTTGACTTCTTGATATGATTAACGCACTTTTTATCTTTTCAAAGAGGTCAAGGACAACAGTTGTAGATAAAAATTTAATATCTGTAACATGAGGCATAGCATCTTTATCCACATACGTTTTTGGAGTAACAAGAACCGCATATCGTTCTTTCACATTTACCAAGCTTTCATGAGTTGATGCCCAATTTAAGTGCCCTGCGGTTTGACGACATGTCTGAACAGAAATACCATCTGTAGACTTTTCTTCTGATTTGCTCTCTAAGAGCAATGCTTGAGACTCTATCTGCCAAACTGCATCAGGAGTAGCTTTAGTCGTTGGTTTCCAAGAAGTGAAACCAAGAAGTTTACCTAGTTCAACTAAGCCGCTCTCAAATTTAGTTGCATCGGTAGCTTTCAATAATTCTTCTACTTCAGACATTTTATTATTAAATTTGGGTCCAGTGTAACCTAACTTTTTTAGTTTATCCAGTATATTTTCCACTTGAACAGCTTGAGAAGTACTTGCATCATCAATACTTATTTTTTCAGGCAGGATAAATTTTAATTCATGTGCGAACCATGAGACCATTTTACAAGAGGTTTTTGCCCTATGGAGGAAAGATAGGGCGATAGGCTCAAATGTATTATCAGACTTTGATTGGACATAAGCCGCTCCTGCTACAAAGAGACTCCATAAAGCACTATATGAGGATACAACATTTTCAGATAAACCATCAACAACCTTACGGCCATGTTTAACAGCGTTCGCAAAATCTTGATTCCATAAGGCATATGCGAAATTGACTTCATCATATACTGTATTGGCTAGTATATTTGTAACCTTTGTATCGGGTTGTGTTTCAGAATCTCGTAAAGCCGCAATATTCTGCTCAGCATCACTCCAATGTTCGTCTCTTTCCATAAAAGATTGAAGCATTGCATCCTGCTCGCCCAGTGAACTTTCTTGCTCAAATGTAAATTGAATTTCTGCTCGAATTTCAGGATGAAAGCACTTTTTATTTTCTGTTTTTGCACAAAAATCTAAAAGTTTATTGCCCAACATTATTACAACTGCGCTGTCTGTATCACTTCTAGTACAACGACCCGCAGCTTGCTCTATTCTAGTTTTTATCCGTTCTCGAAGAAGAATATCAAGACCTAATCGCTCTTCGAGAAAAGTCTCTTGTAGATTTGTTTTGCTTGGTAAATCAGCTAAAATTATTTGTCTACAAATACCATGAGGCAAGTCAATTCCATCATACCTATTTGTAAGCACAAGAACAGATTGTCCTGCTGCTGTGAACACTCGTAAGTCCTCCTCTATGTCCTTTGCCTGAAAAATTTGAGGTTGAGGTTCACAAGAATTGATAATTGATAGCCATTTGCCTGCGGTATATTGATTAGGACATAACACTAACGTTTTATGTGCACTTGTAAGTCTTTTCTGTAACCATTCTCTGTGTTCTTCTTCATTTTTCGTTAAATTTGGGAACAGGAAGAAACGTCGACCTATGCCTCTTGATAAGTAGGTTCTAGGTTTTGGTATACGCTTAATCGTACATACTCCCGTTGTTCTTTCGAGTTCGCCACCTTGTCCCAGAGTTGCTGACATGTAAACTCGTTGCTCTGCATTCGCAAAGGGTTTATGTGTTAGAGTTGGCGGAATATACGGTCTTATAAGAATTTGATCACTTGAGATATAAATGTGGCACGCATGTAGACCTTTTCTAATATTCTCCCAAGAGAAAAAAAGTTCCGTATCAGTTTTCACTATCGCAGAAGTGTCTATTAATTCCTTAAGTTGATCGATTTTTTGATAGAAGATACCTAACGGAACCTTTTCTGTTTTTAGGGCGCTTTTGCTCTTTTTTACATCGTTGCTTTTTAATATTATATCGGTTGAAAGATCTTTCTCAAATAACGCAATTATTTTGTGGAAAAGTTCATCGTGTTTTTGTTTGTTTATGTCCATAGACCACATAGAGCTTATGTAAGATTCTGCTCCGTGAGCATCATCCAGCATTATTGTTTGAGGGTCATTAAGACCTGGGTCACTGTTAAATAATCCGCTATAAGTTGAAATTGCAATTACTTTTGCGGATCTATATTGTAACAAATCATTCTGATTGAAATTACGTTTTGACCCAATAAATAATTTAGTCTCCAGTCCATATTGCTGCGATTGTTGGTAAACTTGCTGTGCCAGTTGTTTAGTAGGGCATAAATACAACACACGCTGTTCAAGTGTCCTACGTCTCCACTCAGCTATCAATAAACCTACAAGTGTTTTCCCAGAACCTGTCGGTAACTCTAGACTTACGTCACTAACTTTATCAAAATCTGAGTATGCCCTTAAAATATCCGCTTGATGAGCGTATAGATCTCTTATTTCAGACGCTCTATTTTTTAAATCTTTAAAAAGAGTTTCGATATCAACTTGCTGAGTTTGTTTTATAGCGACTCTTTTGAAAGGGCTTTTAGCTTGAGACATATAAACAGTTATTGTATTGCTCCAAATATAACTCTTTTTTTTTATCTAACAACATAACTCGCTTATCGAACATATTCGAAACTATCAGCATCACTATCATGTTTTGAAACTGGTGGTTTATCATTAAGTTGGTTTCCAGCTAAAACATCAATAAGCTTAGTAACAGAGTTACTTAACGTAATTAGTCCCTTCTCTAAAGCTACAATCCTATCTGCCATATTTAGCTGACTTTTAGAAACAGCCTCAACAAACTTTCCAAGCTCTAACATTCGACTGTTATTGAATTTTAAAGCCTCCCACACCCCCCGAACTTCATCGCGTAAATCTTTGATATCCTGTGCTTTCTCCATCCCCGCCAACCCATTAGAAACGGCTTCCTCAAACTTGTTCAAAGACATAGGAGTAGAAACCTTCCATTCTTTGCGAACCAAATTCTCTTCTTTTTGATAGGTGCGCTCGATCATACCGTAAAGATCACGTTTGGTAACACACTGAACCCCATCAATACGAATCCCCGCATGATCCTTATTCAACTCCCATGTGGTAACCACCAGATCATTTAGACAAAAGCCAAGCTTGCCCTCAACGAGTTCAAACCAACGGTTAACGGCAAATAAACAAGCATCTCGACTCATCCCCGCATCGCAACTAATCACCCCCGATACCTTTTTGCGTTCACTTCCAAAAATCGCCCTCACCGTTACCCCGCCCACCACCTCAACAATAGAATCAGATTTTACATCCACACACAAATTACTATGAAGCCTAACATTGTGTAGCATTAATGGTACAAACCGCATACCGTACGTGATTTTGTTGCAGTATGCTCCGGGGTAGGGCTGAATTACAAGACCTCTTTGAAGCAACCGGGCACAAATAACCCGTACTGAGGTGTATTGTCCAGCCGTAGGTTTATGGGGAGCATGGATTTTACGTGCAATTTCACACGGTTTTAACTCAACTTCGGAGGCATCAATAACATGACAAATCCGCTCTTCAACTGAGTACCCTAAATTTCGACTCTGAGGACCAGTAACAGTTGTAACAGGTGTTACAACAGGTGTATGCTGTCGCTTAAGATCGTTAGAGTCAACCAAAAACAACCGAACCTAAAACTGATGAGCTAAGTCAGGTTTGTGTGAATTTTCAAAGAAGGTAAGAATTAATTTTCCAATTTCAGCTATGACATTAATGGTAACAGCGTTGCCCACAGCTTTGTATCGTTGCGTATTGCTGATTTCGACTTGTTTCCCTGTGGTAGTTAGGCCGTATTTTGTCCAGTGGTCTGGAAAGCTTTGCAGTCTTTCACATTCCAAAGGCGTTAGTTTCCTAAGCCGCTTATCTGCTACGTAGGTTGTTAGCATGGTTCCCTTGCCCCCAGCAGTACCCATACGCGCAGTCAAAGTTGGTGCAGTGTCAGCATATATTCGTGTTTTTCCAAACTGATAATCAACAATCAAGTAGGTGTCGCCTCCATGCCGATTTCCATAACCTGCAGTAAGTGTACCGCAAACCTGCCCCTGACTCGATTTAACACCCACTGCATTGCTGTCTCCGATAGGAAAAACCGTTCCTCCACCATATTTGAGGGAAGTAAGATATGCGACAATGAACACTCTGCGGCGGGACTGAGGTACTCCGAAAAATTTGCTGTTAAAAACCTTCCACTCACAAATATACCCCAAGTTCCCCAACCCCTCAAGGATTGTTTGGAAAGTTTGTCCTCTTTGGATATTAAGAAGTCCGGGGACGTTTTCGAGAAGAAGCATCTTGGGTTGTTTCTCCTTTGCAATCCGTAACACTTCATAAATGAGTGTGCCACGTGGGTCTCGGAATTCTGAGCGTTTTCCAGCAGTCGAAAAGGGTTGACAGGGAAACCCTCCACAGAGTAGGTCAAAATCGGGTATGTCTTGGGCTTTGATGTTTCGGATATCGCCCTCACACAATGACCCATCGTTCCAGTGGTGGCGGTATATTGAAGCGGCCCATTTATCCAACTCGTTAGCAAACACTGTCTTAAACTGCTTGGAGGCTTTTTCAAGGCCATGACGGAAGCCGCCAATACCGCAGAAGAGCTCACATATTCTAAGGTCATTCACACGCTAGCCTCCACTCTGTTGTTGGTATAGAGGTTTGACTTAGGGTATCGTCTATTTGTTTTTGAGCAACAGCAGCATATTCTGGGGTTACCTCAATACCAACTGCACTATAGCCTTCCTGTAGAGATGCAATCAAAGTTGTTCCTGAACCGCAAAAGGGGTCTAAGATGGTTTCACCTGGCTCACAAATTTTCACAAGATCTCTCATTAACTCTAGAGGTTTCTGCGTTTGATGCAACTTGTCTTTATTCAAAGTTGGATAACGATAACAACCCCGCAGCACGGGAACATTTCGTTTCAAACTCATTGCACCTTTGCTACCCCACAAGATGAATTCACATTGACTGCGAAACCGCCCCAACTGCGGACGCACCATCTCGGTTTTATCCCAAACAACCACCCCCTTCACAAGCCAATCCGCCCACTGTAACGCCCACTTCAAAGCATCCAACTGCCAAAAATCAATAAACACACAAATAGGCGCACCCTTCTTACACACCCGCTTAGCCTCCCGCAGCCAAGCAGCGCTCCAGAGCATATAGCTTAATTGGTCTTTGTTGTCGCCTTCGAAATTTGGTAGGGGATTTTTTGCTTTCTTTGAAGTATATTTCACACCAGTAGGGGCTTGCCTATTTACAGTGTGTAAACCGCCACTGGCGTATGGTGGATCAGTAATTATCGCACCAAACGTGTTATCCTCAAAACGACGTAACACCTCAAGAGCATCGCCTTGAATAACGCTACAGTTTGGTGTCACACAAAAACCTCCGTCACCTTTGAAACAACAATAATAAGTCTAAGTGGTTGGGTTTTCAAGTTGGAGGGCTCCTCTCAGTGGGTTTGGTTGTGAATATGTTGTATTCTTCGTTAGTTGCTAGAAAATCAATGGGTAGGTGTATGTCGCCTGCGACGATTAAGCCTTGGCCTTGGTTTAGTTCCAAAAGGGTTTCCATTTCGGCGGTTGATAGGCCGATGGTTTGGCTTGCCATGCGTATTGCTGACTCATCTTGTCGTAACATTATTTTTGATGCACAATTTTCAATAACGGCTTTGCCAGCGGGGTTTTCAAGTACATCTGCAAGCCGTTGGGAATTTAAGAGTAGGGTTACGTTTCGTTTTCTGCCTCGCCGTGAGACGCCTTCTAAGAAACTAGCTGAGGCAGGCAGTGCGGTGTAGAGCCAGAGCTCATCTATGATTACCAGTTTGGGTATGTGTAGGGGTAAGAATTTAGTGTTATCCAACATCTGCCAGATTTTGCTAAAGACCAAGACGTTTGCCGCTTGAAAAGTTAAACTTCGTTGCGTCATCGCCAACTGTCGATGCAAGGCACTTAGGTTAAAGACCATGCGATGCGAGAACTTTTGAGGTTGTCCCATAGTTAAGAAACTGTCAGTTCCAGTTACAAAGGGTGATAAGCGGTCTTTTAGAGTTGTGGAGCTGTTTTGATAGACTTCTAGCAGGTCATGGCTTGCCCCCACTGCGCCTCGTAGCTCCTGATAACTCCGATTATCCTCAATACCCACTAAATCAGCAAGAATGCCTGCAGCAGTATCTTTATTGTCAGAAAATATCTGTATGGGATCTAGCCCTACCTGTTTCTGTGTTGTTATGTCCAGTACGTCTGCGCCAGAAAGCCGCCCAACCTCTCCATACTCGTTTTCAGGGTCAACGATGTAGTAGGCGAGGTTGGGGTGTTTTTGCAGTAAGCGTGTTAGGAGGATTTTTGAGGTAAAGCTTTTGCCTGCACCGCTCTTGCCTAGGATGATTATGTTTTGATTCATACGCAAGTAGGGGTCAAATATGACTGGTGCGCCTGTGAGTTGATTTATACCCAAGAAAACTCCACCTGGCGATTCAATTAGGTCGGCTGAGACAAACGGAAAAAAGCTACTAACTGTTGTGGTGTCGGCTACAAGCTTTTTACCCACCGTACCCAAAGCTAATTCAGGCTGAAAATACAGCGGACAGTCAAGACGTATAAATCGGGATTGGAGGGTGTCTTTGAGTTTTTTTGTTTTCCCTTTAAGCTCCTCAAGGTTATCAGCCTCTAAAGTGAGGTTAATTTTTAACTCAAACAACCGTGTACTCCCTGTTATCAACCCTTGATAGGTGGCTTGTGCCATGTCGTGCTTTAGTTTGGTTTCTTCTTTGGGTAAGCGGCCTTTGGATTGATCAGCTAAGAGGATACTTTTGAGCAAACGCAGGTATTTGCCCATCTGCGCACTAGCCACCTCGGGTGACAACGGCTTAACGCCTATTAGCACTTTTTCACATAACCCATAAAGCTCACTAACAAACCCAGGCAAGAGCTTACCGGGAAGTTGATAGACGGTGAAGGTTCTTTGGAGTTTACCGTTTTCAAGTTGCAGATGTTTAGGAAACGGTTTAGCTACTTTGGCTTTGGAGAGCTCAGTTAGGGGTTGTTGTTTAAAATTGCACTGATCTATTATCCAATCGATAGGTTCAGTGCTTTCAATGAAGAAGCGGTAGTAAGTGGTTGTGAGTTCCTCTTCGTTGATTTGGAGGGTTTTTTGGGTTTTTTGAGCGGTTAACGTGGCTTGGCAGGGGAGGCTGTTTAGGAGGCGTTGGAAGCGTCCGAGGGTTTCTTGGCGTTTTTGTTTTGGTAGCATGATATAGTTTACGGGGAATACTTCGTATGTGCAAGTGGGTTGTTGGGGTTTGGAGGTAAGTCTATTTTTCAGTAGATTTTTTTTGTGCATTTTGAGTTACCTCATCGTCTTCTTTTGTTTTTTGAGTGGGGTTGACTTGTATGGTTATTTTTTGGGTGATGTCTGGGTGATCTTGGGGTTGGAGGTCTATTTGGAAAAGTCCGGGGTGGTCGGGGGTGAAATAAGTGCAAAAGGAGCCGTCTTGGTCAGTTGCACCACTTGAATGAGCAGTGCTGTTTACGCTCACTTTGAAAGTTTTGTTTGCGAGAATGTTTCCTGTGAGGTCTTTTAGAACTCCAACAATTTTTACAGGTGCTCCTATGGTTGCTGAGAGCAACATAGACTTTGACTCTTGCTCCACACACTGTTTAGCTTTGGTGGCAGTGTGTTTTTGTTTTATCTGTAGGGTGAAGCGCCTTATCAGACAGAGCAGGTGGGCTTCAGGAGAAACCGTTTTAATTTTTCGCGTAAACAAAGCCGCACCACCAAAAAATATGCCACCAGCAACTACAATTTTGAGCACTAAATCCGCAAACACAAGCGAAGAAAGCCACGCCAACAAACCAAAGACTAAAAACATACCCATCTGCCGAATAGAAAACCGTCCCAAAGGAGTATCGAGCATTTGCTCATGCAAAAAACCCACATCCTCAAACCACAAAGTCTGCAC
>WQVG01000076.1 GCA_009781675.1 Candidatus Bathycorpusculum acetigenes
GGTGATTGTTGAGGCTGGTGGTGATGAGTATTTGTGTGCTTTGCCAAAAAAGGCTGAACAGGTTTTGGAGGTGTTTTCAGATTTGGTTAAAACCTCATGGGGGTAACTTGAAAGAGTTACGGTATAAACAGTATCTGCAAAATATTCCTTTTGTTAATACCACAAAGCTACAATTTTGAACTTAGAACCGACTGAAATTATGTTCTAAAAAATAGAATTAATAGACTCAATGACCGATTAATGGCAGATAGGTAAGATAAAGATATGCAAGTGACTATTGAATGAAACGCTCAGTAATAGTCTCCGTTGTTACAGTACTATCGATAATAATTTTGTTGACAGCAATGGTTACAGTTAACAATGTATCAACCAAAAGTAACCCTGCGCAACCCTTCTATGTTGGGGTAACATACTGCGGTGATAACATTACCGATGCCAAACTACTCATTGACAGAGTCAAAAACTACACAAACCTCTTTATTCTACAATCAGGCCCCCTAATGTATAATCTCGAGGCTACCGAAGAAATCTGTGATTATGCCGTAAACGCGGGACTAAGCATCATACTAAGCTACACCCGCAACAGCATAGGAACACTTAAAGAAGTTCTCAACACCACCCAAACCCGATGGGGCAACCAATTCCTAGGAATATACTACAACGATGAACCGGGAGGAAAAATGCTAGACAAACAAGAAATACTACTACAAAACCCCCAAACAAACCAATCCCTCCATAGAAACCAAGATAAATCACTTCAATTTGGCACATCAAACAGCACTACAGACATCGCTACTACTTACTCAATATCTGGACCAATCACCATTTCAACATCACCCGTCCGTTTATTGCTTTTAGTAATACATCCTGGCACTATTTTTGACGATTCAGACAATCAGGACCACTCAATTGAAGATGAGGTACCGCCTACCACGACTGTTTATTATCCTAATGGAACCATTTGTTATACAACCACTGATAGAACGCTCATGTTTCATCCAGATGGCAGTGTACAAGATGAAAACGGCAAAATAATAACAAATCAGGGAGGGATTGCCCAGTTTCAATCATATCAAGAAGTTTTGGCCTCACTGCCCATTCAAACATTCACAGACGCCGCAAACTGCTACATAGAAACCCAACAAACTGACCTATCCTGTCTTGGCAACGTCTCTGGCGTTGAGCTTTGTACCTCCGATTATGCACTCTACTGGTGGGATTATCAAATTGGGTATGATACGGTTTTTGCTCAACTGGGCTGGAATAATAGTGTTACCCAAGAAATTGGGTTAGTTAGAGGAGCCGCTAATATGCAGGGTAAAAGTTGGGGGACGATTATCACCTGGACATACACCCAACCACCCTATCTGACCAGTGGCGAAGAAATGTATGAACAAATGCGTGTCTCCTATGAGAGCGGTGCAAAGTATGTTCTAGTTTTTAACTATGCTGAAACCATGACTGGCGTTTGGGGCGCACTACAGGAGGCGCATTTCGGGGCTCTTGAGCGCTTCTGGAATGATGTTGTGCAAAATGCTGGGGTGGTACATGGTGGAATTAGGGCTGAGGCAACTCTTGTTTTACCTATGGATTATGGTTGGGGTATGCGTAACCCTCAAGACAACATCTGGGGTATGTGGGACGCAAACGATACTACACAACAAATCTGGAACCAGTTACAAAATCAACTCAGCCAATATGGCTCAAAACTCGACATAATCTATGATGACCCAACTTATCACTCTATAATAAACAGATACAGCTACATCCGATACTGGAACCAAACCGACTAGTTATTTTCAAAATGACTCCAACATTCATACAGTATACCGTTTGATTCGAAAAAATAAAGATGGTTTAACCGTATTTTAGGGTGATGGTTTTGTCGGTTGCTATGTGATGGTTTTGTCGGTTGCTATGTGATGGTTTTGTCGGTTGCTATGTGATGGTTTTGTCGGTTGCTATATGTAGAACTGTTTGTCGTTTTGTATTTGTTCCCACATAACAATCATTTGAGAAGGCGTAGGAACGGCCTCACTCCTCACTTCTCAGGCTTGATTTGGCAAAGTCTTAAATCAGCTATGATTCATCTATGAGTGGGTGAAGAAGGCCTGTGAAACCGCTGGAGCAAACATTCCTTCATATACACTCATACAATCTAATTTTTCTGGCGGTGAATAGGGCCAGCTTCACCCATAACTTAGTTCCTTCTGTGAACAAGTCTCAAATCCCTATCGCTCAACCCCATCTGCGTGAATAGGGATGTGTGATGTTGAATCTGACGACGTGACCAAGAAATCGATGAGTTACTCGAATTACGCGACTGACAAGTAGTGGTGGCAACGGGCCTCATAATACTGGTGGGTTGGTTGTTGTGTTTGTGTACATGAAAAGTTGTTTTTAAAGCCTTGATTGGTTAGGTTCTTGTCTGTTGATAGTGAGGTATTATTCGAATTTAGGGCCATTTGTAGGTGTATGTCTTGTTGTGTTCCATGCCTTTTCTAAACATGAGCAAAATCTGACATAGTTTGTTTTGGGACTATTGCTTATTACCGCTAAGGTGTCATTAACTTTTTTCTGATAAAAAGATACATCTTCAAATTCAGCTCCAGAGATCTTTTCAAAAGTTTTATAGACTCACGATAAATTGCTTTTCATCTGCCACCACTGCTGTGTTGCTCGTTGAAGAATTCCTCCTAATCGTTTTATATTTATTATTCCATCCTTTTTTATTTTTTAATACCGATTGATATATGACGCATGCGTGTGCAACTCTGTGTTACTTAAAACAGTAGAGGCAAACCGTTTGGTTACCGTATTGGGCTTAGACATCGGAGGCGCTAACACTAAAGCAGTCATGCTCTCTACAAAAACCGCTGAGATAACCAGATTTAGACTGTCTTCTACATATTTTCCAATATGGAAAAATTCTCAATCACTTCCAGATATTCTAATAAATCTCAAAAAGCAACTTGGAGAAGACCCGTTGGATGCTTTGGGCCTAACCATAACAGCTGAACTATCCGATGTATACCAAACCAAACGCGAAGGTATCAACAACATCCTATCCTGCGTTAAAACGGCCTTTTGTGATATTCCCATATTTGTTCTAACAACCGATGCCGAACTGTTACCAATAGGCATGACAGAAAAAAACCCCTTATGTGTTGCCGCGGCAAACTGGGCCGCTACCGGTTGGATGATGGCACGATATTTCAACGATGCCGTCATTGTTGATGTAGGTAGCACAAGCACAAGTATCATCCCCATTATCAACAGACATACTGCGGCAAGAGGCAAAACCGACCTTGACAAACTCATCTGCGGCGAGCTAGTATACACAGGTAGCCTTCGAACAAATGTCGCAACAATCGTTCATTCTATCCCAACAAAAAACGGTGTTGCCTCTGTTTCTTCGGAACTGTTTGCCCTCTCAGGTGATGTACACCTTGTATTGGAAAACATCTCAGAGACTGATTATACCTCAGAAACTGCAGATGGCCGTGGTAAAACCTTGACTGAAGCGTATGCACGGCTCGCTAGGACTGTTTGCGCAGATACCGACATGCTTGCAATCCAAGAAATAACTGGAATAGCAAAATACATCTATGAACAGCAAATTAACCAAATTGCTACTGGTCTAGCTAAAACCTACCTATACCTAAAAAACAATACACCAGACAGGGTTCCAGTTATTATCACAGGACTTGGAAAAAACTTTCTGGCACGCAAAGCCGCAGAGAAAATTGGTGCCGACACCATAGTGGATTTGGACACATTGTTACCTAAAGGAGTGGCTTTGGCGACCCCAGCAACAGGTGTTGCCTGGATGGTAGCCGCTAAACTTATAGGAGAAGTGCCATCTTGGATCTCTCAGTAGTTAAGATAGGTGGAAGTATCGCTAAAAAGCCCGAAAAGCTTAAGGCCTTATGTGAAAAAATAAGTGACTTATCCAAACTACATCGACTGGTTGTGGTGCCTGGCGGCGGCGAATTCGCAGACACTGTACGGCAACTGGATCATCGATTCTTGCTGTCTAAGCAGGTATCACATCAAATGGCTATTTTAGGCATGGATCAATACGGTTTATTGCTCACAGATTTAACATCCCGCACTGTTGCCGTACGGGAACTAAGAGAAACACATAGCATGCTGGCTCAGGGCTTGTTACCTGTTTTTCTACCCACCCAACTCCTGTTCCGTAACGATCCTTTAGAAAATTCTTGGGAGATTACATCGGACTCCATAGCTCTCTATCTCGCCACTAAACTAGAGGCACAGAAACTCTTGATTGTAACCGATGTGGATGGTATCTACACCCAAGACCCTAAACTAAACCTTGAGGCTGAGTTGATTAAAAAAATAACTCCACATGACCTTGTAAATATGCACAGGCGTACAAGCGTCGATATGATGTTACCAAAAATGCTCTTGGAGCAGTCGATGGATTGTTTTATAATCAACGGGTTATTCCCCCAGCGGATTGAAGCCGTTTTAGATGGTCACCATGAGATTTATACCCTAATCAGCAATCATTTTGAGGACGCATGAATCTTTGACGGAGGAATAACTGCTACAAGTTTCTGTTTATCTTTTATTCCGGTGAGTTTTTGAAGTTCTATCCATTTCTCCAAAAATGACTGCCCTTTATGGGTGATGATGAACTTGGCTTGTTTATTGTCTCCTTGAACCGGTAGAAGCCACTGCCGTCCAAGTAGTTGCATAAGATAGCTCTGAAGCATTGCGTAGGACAAATGGGTTTGGCGCCGGATGAAGGTTTGTGTCTGCGGGGTTCTGCAGTTGCTGAGTATCTCTGCAATGATTTGGATTCGATCCCGTTTATGGTTAAAAGACAACCTATCTCCTACTAGTTGACGGCTCGTTTAGCAATTAAACGTTTGTTGTAGCACCCGAGCAATCACAGAATACATCAAAATAAAATAGAAAAAGAAAATGGAGAGATCAAACTTAGATTTTTTTCTTGTCTATAACTTGCCGTAGGGTATTACCGCAACAATCATAGAGTGCGATTGTGAGTTGCGTTCGTTTACCATTCTTATCGGGTTTACCCGCCATCTTCCAAGTTTTCTTTGCATTCTTTACTTCTTTTCCACAAATGGGACATATTGCCATAGGCTGTTTCACCACATAACCTTTAGCGTATGTATCTTTAAAAGATTTTCTATAAATCCATTCTAATAAATCTAAAATTGACCTTTTTATACCGAAACATGGCTAAAATCTGATTTTTATATTAGCAAGCAAGGTCTGTTGTTATATGCAGAACTGAACCTGCAGATTTTTAGGCCTAAAGCGCCCAGTATCTATCATGATCTCTATTGTAGGTTAGATTTGACCAGTGTCAAGAAATGATATTTTGATAATACATACTCGCATAAATTTGTGTGATACATTTCTGTTTGTACTTAGCTGTTGAAAATGGTTATGCCTCTATTACTTTGGCGTTTTTAAGTACATTTACGTTTCCATTACCCTCAGTAACATAGCCAACTTCAACATATTTTATACTCCGCTTATCTAATTCACTCTGCAAGTCATTGGCATCTTCTTTGGCAGTGGCTATCAATATGCCGCCTGCTGTTTCCTTTGATTCTCCGCTCAGTAACGGGTACCCAAAGATAGCTGATAAGGCAGGTGTCCCACGGATAACCCAGAGGTTATCAATAATAATGTCCACTTTGCCCAACTCAGCAATGTTTGCTGCATGTCCTTTGAGCCCAAAACCGGTGACATCGGTGGCGGCATGGATGGGAATTTGTTGCATGGCTTCAGCGACGGGTTTATTTGAAGTAATCATGCCCGTGATCGCTTGGTTAATTGCAGTTTCCAGAAGGTCTTTTGGTATGTCTTCTAAAAGTTCTCGGCTTTCCTCTTCTTTACATAAGCGGTAGGCTGCCATAGCCGGAGCAATTCCCACTGGTTTAGTAAGGAACAATCGATCTCCGGGTTTAGCACCTTTAGTGTAGATGATTTTTTGGGGATCTCCAATACCTGTTGCGGCGCCACCGATAATTGGCCAGGGATTACGGGTGGTGTGTCCTCCCACAACTGGTATGTCCATTTCCCTACAGAAATCGCCAAAACCTTTGAGTATACCAACGGCAAGTTCGCTTGGCATATTTTCAGGATAAGCCATGATAGATAGTACACTGACGATTTTGGTTACTGCCAAGGCATAAATATCACTTGTGACGTTACTGGCCGCGATTCTGCCCTGTATTTCGGGTTCATCAACCATCGGCGTAAAAAAATCCAATGTGTTAAGAATTGCGGTGTTCGGGGCGATTTGAATTACACTGCTGTTTTCTCCCGGACCAGCCAACACATCTTCACCAAAATCAGTGATTAAGCCGGCTTGGTTGAGAAGTTCACCAAGTTGGTACTGGGACAGTTTACAGCTACAGCCATGAACGGGGACGGCTTTGGTTAAGCGGTAGCTCAAGTTATTTCTCTCCTATAGTGTGCATTGATTGTTGGCATAAAAACGTTGATGAGCAACAATTCTAAGTAACAAAAATAGCATTTAGTTAGTCGGTTGTTTATCCGAAGATAGTTCATCAAGAATAACTAGCGCCTCACCAAGTGACATACCCAGTTGTTCAGAGATTGTTAATGCTGAGATATCTTTTTGAGTTGGCAAGATTGAGTCGCGGATGTAGGCTTTATGAGTGGGATACATGACAGCGGCATGGACTGTTTCCACAAGTAGTTGCCAAAGCCGCTCTTTCGAGTAATCTTCCATGTTCATATCTGGCACCGATTGGCTGTTATTTTTGTATGCATACTCTGATGAAACAGAAAGATAAATCTGCCTTATATCTCCTCTAACATTATAGGGATATTTTTGAAGGCGGCTGTGTACCGTGGAATAAACCAAATTCAAATAACTGAGGTTCCCCAACCACAAGTCAGAGCCAGTCAGGTGCTCATTAACTTTGTAGCCGGTAGTATTTGTGGAACTGATCTGCACTTCTACCGTGGTGACTGGCGCTGGATGAAAAAGGGTCGCATAATAGGACATGATGCCTGTGGTGTGCGGACAGATACTGGTGAACGGGTAGTTATGGTTCCCATGGTTAACTGTGGGCACTGTTACTTTTGTCTTCGTGGTTTACCCTCCTACTGTATTAAAGGCAAATTCTTTGGCTTAACACGTGACGGTTTTTTTGCTGAATCTAAGGCTATGTTACCCCGAAGCCTCATAAGCATGCCCTCAAACCTCAGCGATGAAGAAGGTGCCATAGTGGAGCCCGTTGCGTTGGCACTACGTGTGCTTAATCATCTACAGCCAAACTTGGGTGACTGGGTAACTGTAGTAGGACAAGGCGCTATAGGCTTGTTGATGACACAGGTTGCCTTAATGAAAGGCTGTCGAGTTATAGCCGTGGATTTGGAGGATTACCGACTAGAGCTTGCACAGAAATATGGGGCAAACATAGCTATAAACGCCCAAAAAGAGGATGTAATTAAATCTGTGCGTAAGCTAACCAAGCATGGATCTGATTTTGTGATTGAGGTCGCTGGCACCCTAAAGGCTGTAGAACAAACGCCGTTTTTGGTACGTAAAGCCGGCAAAGTGGCACTTATCGGTGAATCGAAAGGATACTTGAATTTGGAGGATGCAGATGAAGCATCATTTTTCACGCTCTACATTTCACCTCTGGAGTATCCTGTAGCGGTGGATATGATTGCACGCGGCTTGGTTGATGTGAAAGGCTTGATTACCCATCGGTTTAGACTCAACGAATTCAAACAAGCGCTTCAGACAGCAAATAACCCCGATGAGAAGCCTCTCAAGGTCATAATTACTCGATAAGCAAATGCTTTATCTTCTGTTTCAATATTTTACCCTTGTTGATTGTATGCTGATTGAGACCTTTAGCGTTGGTATGTTATCAACCAACTGCTATGTTGCTAGTTGCCCTGAAACAAAAGAAGCCGTTATCATAGACCCTGGATTAGATTCAGTTATCGAAGCAACGCTAATCACCGATTACATAAAAGATGCGGGATTAAAAACCAAATACATCCTAAACACACATGGACACTTCGACCACGTTAGAGGTGATAGGGTTTTACAGAAAACATATCACATTCCAATATGTATCCACCCTCAAGATGTCTGCTTTTTGGCAGACATAGAAACGCAGGGAGCACCGATGCATATCATGCTTGACGAGGGCAGTTTAATCCAGTTCGGTGGTGAAACCCTAAGAGTTCTCCACACCCCCGGTCATACCCCCGGTAGTATATGTCTCATTGGAGTGTCTGTGGTATTCACCGGTGATACATTGTTTGCGGGTGGCATCGGCCGAACAGATTTTCCCGAGGGTTCGCACAGTGACATGGTGTATTCACTGCATAAGGTTAAGGCGTTACCTGATTCATTGCTGGTTTATCCTGGACACGGCGGAACTTCCCTTATTGGAGAAGAAAAAAAAGTTAACCCCTTTTTGAACCGCCAAAACAGCATCTTTAGATAGATTAGATGCCGGCGTTTGGCTGAGTCCCTGCAACGCCTGCAGACGTTTAACGATGTTTAGATGGGTAGAAAAAATTTCGAGAGTGTTTCAAAAAGGATTATGAACAAGGTTCCAAATTTCCTCTCGCGAACCGTTGACGTGAAATCTGGCAAAAAGAAATATAGTTAAGTCAATCATACGCAAGCTTCTTGAAAC